>CAZSUK010000551.1:0-10530 GCA_964609355.1 uncultured Acidobacteriaceae bacterium
AGAATATAGGGACTTGCATCAAGCTGCCCAAGATCACCATCAGCACAGCAAGGCCCCGGTCGACTCCCTTAAACAAACGATAAAGAGCCAGCGTAACGAATATCCACAAGGCCCCAGTAAGCAGTTGGCTGAGAATTCCGAGTCGGAACAGCAACTCGTGCCTCGCAATATTGTTGACCGTTGCAGTGGCGTTCTCAGACACAATCAAAGTGTTGGGAATGTAGATCAGGCGTACGACGGCCACCAATGAGCCCACAATGTATAAGACCCCTGCGACTCTGGCGTTCTTGCTGAGTGAGGTCATACAGGCGCCTCCCGATAAAGAGGTGCCCGATCAAGAAAAGGCAACCTCGTGACTGTTGCGGCAGAGTACTGCACCTCCTGATTCTTGTAAACAGGCGATTACAGTCAAAACGCCGGGCGGCCACGGTCAATGAGTGTAATGGCGATTTTTCGCCAATTGTGGGAGTTCTCTGTGCGAAATTGACCATTTTTCTCTATGCGGATTGCCGCATAATCCGCAACCATGAAAGCGAGGAAGCCCACTCCAGACCGGTCCCATAAAAGAATCAGTGCCTTCCTGCGGCCTCTCAGTGCGCTTCTGCTCGCCTCGCTAGCCTGCCAAGCCTGCAACGCACTCAATCCCTTGTGCGGCAGTGCTCGGCCAGACCCGATCGTTGGATCTCTTTCTGCCAGCACGATTACGCTCTCAGAAGTGCAACCGGGCTTTGTTCTCGATGTGTATGGTGCTCGGTTTGTTTCGTCTTCTGTGGTGGTTATCAACGGGACGAAGCTCAGCACGGTGGTCACAAGCAGTACGCAGTTGCAGGTCACGATCACTGCCGCCCTGATCTCCGCCCCTGGAACAGCGAGTGTGACAGTCAACACTCCGAGCGGGAACTCGGGAGATTTGGGCTGTACTAGCGGTGGGACCAGCGGCACTCTCGTCTTGACGATTACCTAGCGGGAAAGACCTCCCCAAAGCTTCACGGCCTCGAAGACCAGTTGGTCCCTCGACATTTCACCACCCGAAGATCCATCCGGGCGGTCAATATGCCGCCGCCCGACACCCAACTCGTCTTGACCGATGCAACTGTCACAGGGACTGGCCCTGGTATCCCAGGCGTGTTAGTTGTCGGTGACAGGACTGATATTGAGTTTGCTGGTGGCTCAATTTCCGGTAATGGAGGTCCGGGGTTTGAGAACAAGGGTAGCAATTCCCATGTGAAGTTTTCAGGTACGGAGATAAACGATAACAAGGGACCGGGCGTCCTAAATGATCCAAAGCCAGACAAGCCCCAGCAGTAGGAAAGCTAAGGCAGCCAGCAAGCAGCAAGGTGTGCAATTTTGCTCAGACGCGCACCTGCCTTTCTTGCAAAACTGTGAGTAATTAGACGGGCAACACTGACCTGACCCCCCGAGAGGTGCCTTTGCTGAGAGGGCCTCTCGGGGTTCTTCTGACCGTTACCTTCCGGAGTGCTTCTTGAGCGCCGCGACTGCAATGCCGTGGGTCAATGAGTGTAATGGGGATGTTTCACCAACTGCAGGATGACAAAACCGATGAGAGCCACCTTGGGCGTGGGAACTTAACGTCAGTTTCTTGTGAGTACGAGGCGGGTCGGGATAAGCGAGGCAGCGAGGGCGAGCGCAATCCATCCTAAAGCCGAGGCGGTTCGTAGTTTCGACAACATTCACAAAAACTCGTGGGACTGGACCAACAACGGCGCCGTCGTAGAATCGAATAGCCGCAATGACGAGAAAGGCCGTCAGCGCGAGTCCACAGATCGCAAGGCCAGGCACTACTCGCCACCACGGAAATGAGATTGGCACCGGGGTCGAGGCTTCACGCCGTACTGCCGCCATCATATTCTCGACGAAAGCCGATGACGGAACAACATTCTGGTCAGTGGACAAGATGTGGTCGAGATTGTCGTCCATCTAGCGCTCCTTCATCTTTGGTGTCGTTAAAATAAATGGAAGCTTGCTACGAAGAATCTCGCTGGCACGCGACAATCTGGCCTTTACCGTCCCTTCTGGTAATTGAAGGCTCTTAGCAGCGTCTGAAATGTCCATTTGATGAAAATAGAAGAGCACCACGACATCGCGGTATTTTGCGGGAAGCGTGAGCACGAGTTCTCGGATCGCCCGGTCGCGGTCCTCCTCTTCGAGCCGCCCATCAGAAGCTCGCGTATCCTGCAGTTCTCCCGCCTCTTCGATTGAGATTGTCCTCGCCGGTATCCTTGCCAGCTCAGATCGGTAGAGATTCGTGGACAAGGCAAATAGCCAGGTGGAAAACGCACCATCCTTCCTCCACTGATGAAGGGCGCGATACGCGCGTAGCAACGCCTCCTGCGCCATTTCCTCCGCACGGCCAGCGTCTCGGCAGAAGCGATAGGCTAAATTGATCAATGGTCGATGCCATCGACGCACTACGAGCTCGAACGCATCGATATCACCAGCTAGAACTTTTTCAACATCAACTTGATCGTTACTGGCGCCCAATATGTTCTCTCCGAGAGTAGGACCGCGTCTCGAATCGGGCGGTTGCATTTTTTTAAGAGGGTACTCCGAAACCCAGGGAAGGCAAAAAATGCAACCGGCACGCCTAATCTCCGGTCTCACCAAATGAAGTCGTAAGTTCAAGGAGATTTCATGAACGTGTTTACGTTGCCAATTGCGTTGTTCCTGGCGGTCGCAGCCAGTGGTATGTGGGCGTTTATCGCGGTGGCGAGCTGGGCAGACATTCGGCGAAGGGAGCGAGAGGCATATTACAGGCACGAGACGATGAAAAAGATTTCGGAGATGCCGGGAGAGAGCGGACTGGTGTTGCTTCGGGAAGATGAGCGAAATACCGCACGGCGCCGCCGGGAAAACATCAAATTGGGAAGGCTGATTACATCTGCAATTGGAGTTGGTTTTATGATTTTTCTGGGGGCAGTCGATACCCAAAAAGCGGCATATCTTGTAGGACTTATCGCCCTCCTCGTAGGCTTCGCTCTGCTTGCCTATTCCTACGTTCTCGCTCCAAAGGACTGAGCTTCTCCGTTTCAAGGCCGGATCACCGGCAAACCGACAAGCTAGCTGTTGTTAACAGGCGATTACACTCATTGATTCTTGCAGGGATGGGCAAGCGCTAATCAGGCAGTTGGATTCGATCTGAGTGTTTCCGGCCCCGTTCGTGCTCTTCGGCAAGAACCTTTTCGAGCCAGTGCGCTTGGCGCACAGCGGCCGCCCTGTCCACGAGGGCGGGATCGTGAAACACGATGAACTCCTCACCGCAAGTATCACACCGAAGGGTGCCCATCTCGGTGAAATCCGGCGCTCGCTCCCCCATCTGACCCTTCTTGATTGCCACTGACTTCATCGTCTGACATTTTATCTGCCTCTGCGCTCTCTGGTTTCACCCTTAGGACCGCTGTACCCCCAAGAACTACGTACGTGGCAGCGTCTCAGTCCCCGCTTCATCCAAGAGAACCTTTAAAGCGGTGGCTTACAATGTGGCCGGCCCAGCCCTCGGCAGCCGGAGTATCCTCAGGCGTGAGGGCGCGTGCCGCTCCGGCGGGGATTAGTTTTCCATTAATCTCCACAAGCGGGGGCTTGCCGGGCGAAAAGAAGAGATCGCTAATCTTCGGTGATACTCTTAGCATCGCCGCCAGCAGATCAGGAGTCGAGATGGGAGCAGCGGCGGGGGCTACGGCGCTGGCTGTCCGCGGAGCAGACGCAACTATAGTTGGAGCAGGATTGAGGGGAGAAGACATATTCCAATCCTACTTCTCATTCCTAGACAGCGCCGTTCATTTGAAGGCTCATAGGGTCAGCAACCGATGCCCGTGCTCTCGATTGCGGTTCGATCTAGGCACGCGGGGTCCCGATAGTCTCGGGGGAGGGAAATCGGGACCCTTCTATTTTCAGCGTGTGTGCAATATTGAACAGCTACTAGAAGCGACGCAGCGGCAGTCTGCTACTAATTTTGACATAGACGGGACACGGTCATGGGTTAGCGACAGTACGTCCTTTGACCTCACGATCAGTTTCAAACTGTGGCTGGACTCAAAACCTTGGGTCCGGCTTCTTTTTCTTGCCGACCCACCCCCGCCGCGATCTGAAGAATGACACGGCGATGATTGTCCCTGAGGTATTCGGGATCGAATAGAGGCTTGACCTGAAAGAGGAGAAGGACGTAACCGCCCCCAAGATCCATTGTAGGAGTTCAGGGATGATTGCACGCATTTATCTTTCTCAAATGCAAGCAATTGCTCTATCCACCGGCGCGTGATCGAAGGCATTCGACACTATCCTATCAGTGCAAGACTGAGCGCACCAAGACTAGAAGAGAAGCCTTGGAAAACGGTTTCGAGAGAAGGACCGCATCGGTGGCTGCGGATAGCTGCTTCGCAAGCTCATCACCACCATATCCCGAGGAAAATATGACCTTCAGCGGAGGTATGGAAGCCTTCAGGCGTTTTGACAACGCTATCCCACTCATATGCGGCATGATGACATCTGTCAGGAGCAAATGAATAGGCTCAGGGTGGGTCTCGGCAAGTTTAATAGCTTTGGCTGGGGTGTTAGCCTCAACAACGGTATAGCCCGCTGCCCGGAGAATTGACGCCGTGATCTCTCGGAGGGCAGTCTCATCTTCTACCAGCAAAATGGTTTCGTTTCCGCCCATCATGTCGGTGTTGACAGGCGTGGTCAAGGAATCGACCTGCCCTTGCACCCGAGGAAAATAGAGCTTAAATGTCGTACCCCGACCGAGTTCGCTACTGACCGAAACGTATCCGCCGCTCTGCTGGACGATTGCGTAGACACTCGCCAGTCCTAATCCCGTGCCTTTGCCTGGTTGTTTGGTCGTGAAGAATGGTTCAAAGACATGAGCCTTGGTCATTTCGTCCATTCCGAAGCCCGTATCCCGCACCTCCAACACCACGTAGTCGCCCTCTATGACGGGCTCGTGCCCGAGAAAATATTTGTCGTTGAGCGTGATGCTGTCTGTCGCGATGGTTATCCGGCCCCCATTCGGCATTGCGTCTCGCGCATTGACGACGAGATTCATCAAGACCTGTTCAATTTGCCCGGCATCTGCTTTGATTAATCCGACGGAAACCGAATTCTGGTAGGACAAAATAATATCTTCTCTGACCACTCGACTCAGCAACTTCCTTGCCTCGCGAATGACAGCGTCGAGGTCCAACACCTTAAGAGATACAACTTGTTGACGGCTGAAGACTAGAAGCTGGCGAGTGAGATGAGCACCGCGTTCGGCTGCCAGTTTTATCTGGGCCAGATGTTTGGCTATTTGCGCTTCCGGATCGAGTTTTTCTATCAACAACTCGCTGTATCCTATGATCACGCCAAGAAGGTTATTGAAGTCATGTGCAACCCCGCCCGCGAGACGCCCTACGGCTTCCATTTTCTTCGACTGCTCAGACTGCGCTTGTAGAAGCCTCATTTCAGTTGTATCCTCAGTGACCGCCAGCACGCAAAGTTGTCCTAGTAGCTCAATCTGCTCAGCTGATATTTTTGCTTCTAGCACGACACCCGTGCTCGCTCGAATTTGGGCAGGCAACCCGATGACTCTGCCCTGTTCGCTCAACCGCTTCATCATCGTGATGCGATCTTGGGGCTCGACCCAGATCGCCAATTCAGCCATGGTGTGACCCACCACCGAGTCACGCTCGCCCACCACCAAAGCGAGAAAAGAGTCATTCACGTCCAAGAAACGGCCCTCTGCCGTGGTGGAGATGGTCATTGGTAGGGGGTTAGAGCAAAATGCCTTGCTGAATCGTTCTTCTGACTGACGGAGCATCTCCTCATTCCTGCGACGTTCAAGAACTTCTGCCTCCAATCCGTCTTTTGCACGATTGATTTGTGCTGTGCGTTCCAGCACCTTCTGCTCGGATACAAGATACGATTCTTTCAGCGCGTCCTGTGCTGCATCGCGTTCCATTAGAGTGGCCTCCAAGAGCGCCCTCCGTTCTTCGGATGTTCTTGCTGTTTGAAGCAATGCCAAAACGTCAGGGACCACGAATGGAAGCATCACCGCGGTTGCAATCGATGCGAGCGCCGTGACGACCTTGATTGCGGCTGACAACACATAAACGGGTATCCAAACAGTGATTGCCTCCACGAGATGCGAACTACCACAGGCAACTATGAACACTGCAAAGCCGAAAAAGAGACCATGAAACGGCAATTCGCTTCGTCCCCGGTGGATCAGATAAGCCAGAGTTGCAGAAATCACCACATAGGCAAGTCCAATCAGAGCGTCAGAGATTGCATGTGTCCATGCCAGCGAAGTGCTGCCAAGATAGCAGTAGAGATGCGGCATATACGCTGATGAGAGAACGTCATGCCCCAACTTGGGCCATGCAATGAACAGTGCGACTACGGCTGACAGGGATGCGATTGACACCTGCACTAGCCGCTTAGATATAGACAGCGAGTCCTGAGGATCGTTACGCTGGCCCGATGTGGACATTATGCCTCCGCTTCATCAACAGACTTTCGGAATGGCGCTGCCTGCTTTTCTATTAAACGAGTCTGCCTTTTTGCCTCGTGCGCTTAATCGTGCAGTACCACATTCAGTAGCGAACTGTGGACCTCAAGCTCACCGTTGTAGCGAACGAAGCCCAATTTCCGAAACCTATTCATGAAAAAGTTAACCCGCCCGCGAGTTGTACCCACCATCTCTGCCAAAGTTTCCTGACTGATCTTGGGAATCGCGACCTCGGGTCTTCCGTCCTTGCCGAAATGAGCTAGCAGGAGAAGAACGCGAGCAAGGCGTTTCTCGCTGGAATTGAAGAGCTGGTCAACCAAGGCTTCCTCGTATCGGATGTTCCGGGTCAGCAAATACGCAACGAACATGTCGGAAAACGCTCGTTCGTCGTGAATCACTGCCATCATGGACTTCTTGTCGATGCGCATTAGCGTGCAGTCGGTCATTGCGGTCGTGGTGCACATGCGAAGAGGCTGTGCTGCGAGGCAACCTTCTCCGAAGAAATCGCCTTCATTCAGAATGCCTATCGTGGCTTCCTTTCCGCTCTTTGCAAGAACGGTGAGCTTTATCCTCCCCTTCTGTATGTAAAAAACCGAATCGGACGAGTCGCCCTGAGCAAAGATTGTCGTCTTCTTAAGAGCGGTCACGATTGTCCTGCCTGCGTCGATGGTCGAGAGGAATCTCTTCGGATCAAATCTGCGGTGTTTCTTAGCCGCTGGCACGGGTGGCATGATGGGTTTCCTCCCATGAGTTACGAATTGCGAGAAGTGCCTTACCGATGAGTGCTCGATAAATGCGCAAACAGGAGAGAATAACTACGAGGGACCACGATTGCGAGGGGCCACGATGAAGATAGCATGGTGTCACCTCATCAACACTGCGAGTTAACCTCTCCCACTTCGCTCATTTCGATACTTATCACGACTGCTTTCGGGCCGCCGCCGCTTTATTGCCACTCGAACCGTGTCTTCTGATTGGTTCTGGGAGGAGGCCTGTACCGGACGCAGGGTGCGAGACGTAGCCGTTCCCGTAGTTCATGCGCTGTAGTTCACTGGTAATCTCCGCACGCCTTTTCTGCCGCGACACAAAAGCGATGTCGTCATAACGAAGCGGGAATGGGTTCCGCTTGTAGACGGCATCCCAAAGCTCAATCGCCTTCAGTTCGGTCACAAGTTCTTGCGCCCTACCTGTTGTCTGGTCATCCTGTATTCGGGTCATGCCTTCCCGCTTGCACACCGATGCCCGGAACCGACGCTCCTGTCTTCAACATTGTGGACAGCTTCACTCCCGTACAGTGCCGACATGTCGGCACTTCTGCCGACCATCGGCACTGTCGATCCGCTTGTCAATGGATTATGAGTTGAGGAGTGAGAACTAGCTTCCTAAAGGAGTTTTCCACAGGATTCTCCTAAAGTTTCATTTGACCCGGTCGATGTACCTGGTAGGAGGGCACCATAACCGAAGCCGAGCTTCTTGTTCCTGTCGCTCTGTACCCTCAGTTCCACGGAACACCAGCAGTACTCGCTAGAAAACCAGTCCACGGCGAATACATAAGTATGCAGACTCCGGAGGATTCGAGGTTGTACAGACGCATTCTGACGCCGCCAGAAGTGGCTTAGTCCTTAGGCGCAGGGCCGACCAGTGGAACGAGTTCGTGTGGGCGCTTACTGCCAAGACGGGGACCTGTGTAATTCGCACCAATTCAGAATCGGCTATTCTCATAGCACGATGACTGGTGCGCGCAACCACTCTCGCAAGCGGGGCTGCTGCATTACTAGATTAGCACTCTATAAAGTTTGCCATTCAAACGAGGAAAGTTGCACATGATCACGCCGCCTTAGAGTGGCCAAATGGCTGCGCGCCACTCCAGCGGTGGGAATCTGCACACTTTGCAGCCAGGAATTCAAAGTTTCCCATGAGTGCCCTCAGAAGGACTGCCGATGCGCTGGCGAGCCTTCAGGAGCAGTTCGACAGGCACAAATGCGCTTCCCGAAGATCCCAGCCAAGCCAGTGCGCGGGCAAATGCCGATATCCTCCGTAGACATGAACCACACGAGGAAGATGACGAAGACGAGGACGAAAGAAACGTCACGAACGATGAAGGTGACGAAGATGAGGAGGATGGTGACGGGTACTCGGAATGAGAGCAACCCGCGTCACCGGACATTAGCCAGCATCGGGGATTGTTCAATAGCAAGGTCGCGGCATGTGCGACGGATGAATTCGTGCACCAAGTCTTGATCAACGAACTCAAACCCGTAGCGAAAAGCATTTCTTTGGCGAACTATGGCGTGAATCCTCAGAGGACCGCATGGAAGCGCGAACCTCAATTCCACAGTTTCGCCTAAGGGCGCTTCAATTGGCAGCATGGCGGCAATTCCGGATTCGCCGATGTCCACGGTATATCCCTTCAGTATGCCGCTCGTTCAGGAAATAATTGTGATATCAATCTCAATCTTGACCCGAGGCTGACGGCGAGCATCGATTCGAGGCGAGGCGGGCGTTGCGGACTGCTTGTCAGCTTTCACTTTCCTGCTTTTCTCCAACCACAGGTTGCAAGCTCGTGTTTTGCAAACAGATCTATGGCGTCGCGGTCGTTCTTCGAAAACGGCACAGCGTACCGCTCTCGCGAGAGAGTGCACGACAAGATTACGATGGATCGCGGAATCATCAACGGCTGGAACCGCAGCTGGCTCCTACAACTTAAATAGGCATCGCAAAGAATCGTCATCAATGCGGCTCGCAGGCCCTAACCAATGAATAAACTCCTTGGCACTGATGTGATCCGGTCGTTGAACTTCCTTTGTCTCAAGGCCGGATTCAAGGTCTGCTTGTTTGCCCGTGTTGGTAATCACGTTCCAAGTCTTCGTCTTCATTACTTCAGCCTCCCTTAAAGCATCGCCTATCGCGTAATTGATGGACCTGCGTCAACTTCCTGCTGTTCAACCAAGAAGTCGCACCACTGACCTTCGTCACTCAGTTCCGGACGCCACACGCGTCGGTAAGTGAGATCGAAGAGCACTGCCGAGCGAGTTCCGCAGGGCGACTGCATGCGCCGGATGGTGTAATACGTTTCAGGTTCCATACCGAACTGTCTCATTGCTTCTGCTGCCAAATGCCGTTTTAGCGGGCGTGCCATACCGGAACATAAAGCGGTAACGTGGGCCTCCCGCAGTTGTGCGCAGAACTTAGCATGCTCATTCATTGCCCTTGCGGCTTGGGTGCGGCGGCTCCCCTTCTCGCCGCTGAACTCCAATATTATCGCGGAGTGCTTACAATGTGGGCACGTGAACGTAGTCACGCCATTGATCAATTTGATGGAGTAATATCTCACAGCTCTAAGCCTAGTCCTCTCATCCGGCACGACCGCAGAACCAAAGTTGACAAAGGGACAGCCCCGGTCAACACGAGCGGAGCTGTGCTTGGAGGAGGCGAGTTCTTCTGGGCACACACTCGAATTGCGAATGCCGCAATCAGCACTATGGCAAGACCAAAACCGCCCACTTTTCTCAAAATGCTTCCTCCATCTTCAGTTCATCGCGCGCAGGTTTCAGGGATGTCGGAGGACTAACCCCGCGACTGCGGCGCAGGCTATAAGAACCGGCTCAGGAATCTCCCACCGAAATAACACAGCAAGACTAACAGCGCAGATCAACATGGTCGGCAGATCATAGACCGAGCGTTCTGTTGCAAAATCTCGATGTCGCTCATTGACCTTGCGACCTTGGGGTTTTGAGTGTGATGGCCATCCGGTCGGGCATTCGCCAGAATCGTTGGTGAGGAAAAATCGAGGACAAATTGTCCCTGTCCTACTTGAGGCGAGACAAATCGTCCCTGAGGACGAAACGCGCCATTGATTCTTCAAAGGTAACCGAGCACAAGTCCGGCTGGCCAATTGCAATCTAGTGCTTCGACCTCTCCCGCATTCGTGGCTGGGCCGCTGCGCCTGGCTAGAGGACTGAAGACACTATGAAGAAGTTCGTTCTGTTTTGCTTGCTGGTGACGGTCACATTCGGCTATGCCGATGACTC
>CAZSUK010000552.1:0-5776 GCA_964609355.1 uncultured Acidobacteriaceae bacterium
TGACGGGTCAGTAACCGGCAGAGAGCTTTCGAGAAC
The DNA here is from genome assembly GCA_964609355.1 of uncultured Acidobacteriaceae bacterium. Classification (GTDB taxonomy): domain Bacteria; phylum Acidobacteriota; class Terriglobia; order Terriglobales; family Acidobacteriaceae; genus PALSA-350. The sequence goes on from CAZSUK010000552.1 coordinate 37, forward strand.
ACCGTGAACGAGCGTGAAGATTGCAGTATTGGCTCCGATGCCGAGCGCCAGGGTGATGACTGCGGTGATGGTGAATCCAGGCGAGTTGCGAAGCTGGCGCAGGCCATAGCGGACGTCTTGTGCCGAGACATCGAGAAACGGTAATCCGCGCATCTTGCGGAGATCTTCTTTCGTCTGCGTCACTCCCCCGAATTGGCGTAACGCAGTCGACCGTGCTTCTTCTTTTGACATACCGCGCATCAAATTTTCTTCGATGGCGAAATCGATGTGCGAACGCAACTCTTCGTCGGAGTCCCTATCCAGCTTTTTTCTGCGGAAGAACGATGCGCATTGATTCAAGAGAACCCGTAACCGCTCCATGTCCACCCTCCGGCTCCCGCGGGACTCCCTGTTGGCGATCTACACGTAGAGTGGATCATCCATAGGTAGATTGTCAACATATATGTCAACCGGCATCGATTTGATTTAGTAGCTTCATCACTTTCGATGCCTTGTGGACGCGCAATTGCTTCCAATTGGACACTGCCACCTTGTTCGCCCTGTCTGACAAGAACGCCCACTCCGGGTTTGGTCTGGTGTGCTCTCTCGATGCCTGGACCCACGCGGATGCAAATTCTCTCAACGTAGGGGCTTCCCCTTTACTCCAAAAATCTCTCGCCAGAATCCTGGCGATGGCGCCCTCCTCAAACTGACCGTTGGTCAGGCTTTTCAAGAGGGCGATGAACCTGGAATTTTTCTTGTCATATTGGCCATAAAATAAGCGATCGTCCCCGGTGATATTGTCCGGAAGCGGATCAAAACAGACGATGGCTGCAGGAAAACATGTTTGCTGCAACACGAGCCCCGTTTGCAGGAAATGTCGAATTCTATTGAGCATCACGCCTTTTCGATCGACATCCTTCGTCGTTCTCCTGCCGCCGTCTCCGGTTTCAACGGCAATCCGGTATGGAATGGAGTGACGATTGCAAAACGACTTGATCTCCATACCATTTAAATAGTTGAGATCATCCAGCAATTCCTTTTGCTCGCCTTTGGGCAGCTTTGACAATGCAATCAGGCGCATCGATTCCCTTCCCTCTCTGGATCGGATGGTTGACCAAGGTACTTAGGATAACTAGACTGACGCATCTGAAAAAGGAGGCACGCAATGAAGCTCTCGGTATTCTGCGGAGTGAGCGTAGACGGTTTTCTGGCTCGGCCCGACCACTCGCTCGATTTCTTAGATACTGGTGAGCAGGAGCCGCACGGTTTCGAGGAATTCTACGACAGCGTCGACGTCGTCGTGATCGGGCGCAAAACCTTCGAAGTCGTGCTTACCTTCGGCAAGTGGTTTTACGGCAAGAAGCAGGTGGTCGTGCTGAGCAGCCGTCCGCTCGACTTCTCAACGATTGAGGGCGGAGTGGTCGAGCAGATGTCGGGCGAACCCTCCGAAATCCTAGGGCGGCTCAAAGCTCGCGATTTCAAACATGCTTATATAGACGGCGGCAATACTATTCAGCGCTTTCTAACCGCCGGCCTGATCGATCGACTGGTGATTACCCGCGTACCAGTCCTGATCGGAGCGGGCATCTCTCTGTTCGGTCCGGTTCCGCGCGACGTTCATCTTCGACACATTGCGACGCGGTGCTATCAGGGTGGCCTGGTGCAAAGCGAATACGAGCTTGCCCAGGCTGATAAAGGCTGAACGTCCGGCTATTGCAGGCGCAGGACGGCGTTGCGCGCCTCATTGATTTGCGGCAAGCCTGCGCTCGCATGCTCGAAATGACTGAGGAACGTCCGGTAAGATTTCATTGCCTCCGGTCTTTTCCCTTCGTGCTCAAGGGCTTTCCCGAGATAGAAGTCAGCCAGTTCGAGCTGGAGGAAATTTATGTCGTCCGAAATGAGACCGCCGGCACAGACAAAGCGTTGGCTGGTGCGTAGTTCTGCCTCAGCCTGCGGAAGCGCCAACTCTGCGTAGGCTCGACCGGCCAGGAAGCCGTTCTGCGGTTTGAGGTCGTCGGTCAGTGCAGGCCAGCCCTCGACGACCTGGCGCCACTGGCCGGCAAGTTTGGCTGCGCGGAGGCGATCGAGCGCGATCAAGTTATTCACTCGATAGTCGCTGAAGAATGGAACCATGGCGCCGCGAGCAGAGGTAAATTCATTTTCGGCATCCACGTGGTCGCCCAAGAGAAGGTAGGCGACACCGCGAACTTCCGCTGCACCGAAACCAGGAAGGCTCTTGGCCATGTCGAGCGCGGCTTTCGGTTTTCCTTCCTCAAAATAGATTTCCCCCGCTTTCCATGCTTGTGCACTGCTTCTCGATGGGTCGGATTCTGACAGGACGGAGGCCTGCTGGTAGTATTTTGCTGCCAGGTCAAGGTTGCCATTGCGCAATGCGACATCTCCCTGAACCTCTCTGGCGACGCCGCGGTCTCGATCCCCTGCCTTCTCATAGGCAGCTTGCGCTGCTTCTGCCGCCTCGCGATTTTTGCCGGCGAGTAGATAGACGAGAGCAATTTTTTCCCGCGTGTAACTAAACTTCGGATGTGCTTTTAGATTTCTTTGATATTCGGCGAGGGCATTGGACTGGTTTCCACCCATGGAGTAAACGTCGGCCCGGGTGTCGATGGGGTTGGGGTCGTCCGGCGGGAGCAATGCCGCATATCTATCGGCCGCGTCCAAAGCTCGCGACGAATCTTGCTGGAACGCGTAGTTATAGGCGAGTTGGTTCCAGATGAGGCTTTCGCTGGAATCGTCTTGTCTTGCTGCTTCCTCGAGAACGGCCGTCCCCTCCTTGAATCTGCCCAAGATGGTGAGGTGCGTGCCCAGGAACATGCGCGGCTCAATCTCCTTGGGAAAGCGGCGTACGATCGTCCGGAATGTCTGAACTGCCTCCTCTAAGCGATCGTCGATCACCAATTGCCGGGCATGAATCAGCAGTCTCTGCTGTTCAGGCAGGCGCTGATGTTCGGCGAGCACGGCCGCGCGCGTAATTGCTTCGTGCCTGGCCCTATAGCCGGGGAGTAGTTTGGCGAGTTCGAAGTAGGCCATGGCAAACTGGGGATCCAATTCCACAGCGCGATGAAAGGAGGCCGCCGCCGCCTCATCGTCCGACGAACGGTCGTATTCGTCCACGCCCTCTTCATAGGCGTGCAGGGCGCCGAGATTCGAGGTGAGCCTCGCGCCGCCGGGCCTGGGTTCTCCTGGGGAAAGCCCTGACACGATACGATCAGCCGTTTGGTCTACCATCGAGAACACCGCCTGGGGGCTTTCGCCCTCTATTTTTTCCGCCAGCAGCAACTTGCCGGAGGCGGTATCCTGCACCCGCAGGTCCAGCCGCAAGCCTCGGCCCATCTTCAGGATGCCGCCGCTGATAAAGACGTCCGCACCGGTCTTTTGGGCCAGACTCCGGGCTTGGCTCGGGAGGAGTTCCTGGCCTGGCTTGACCTCTCGGCCGATGAGATCCCGGACTCGTTCGCTGGATATGGTGTCGAGATTGCTTGCCTGTGCCAGGTCAGTCGTGAGCAGATCGACCACGCCATCACCCAGCCAACGTAATGACGGGTCCTGGGTATGATTCTCGATCTCGATGACGGCCACCGCTTTGCGGACGTTGGTCTGCGTGCTCCTGACCGGCCGGCGCCAATACAGAAACGCACCCAGAATCAGCAAGCCCAGCACGAGTGCCAGGAAGGGGAGAAGAGCCCGGCTCGGGAGCCTCTTGCGAGGAGGAACCGTTGGCTCGAGTGCGGGCGTTTCGACTGGCGGCGGAGCGGGTGCCGGTTCCAGCTTGCCCACAAAACGATAGCCGCGGCGGGGAAGGGTCTCGACGTACCGGGGTTTGGCGGCACTGTCTCCCAAGGCAACACGAATCTGGTTTATAGAAAAATTGATGCCGTGCTCAAAGTCGACAAACGTTGAGTCTTGCCACAGGCAGCGTTGGATTTCCTCACGGCTCACCAGTTGATTGGCATTTTCGATCAGGAGGGCGAGAACCCGGCACGGCTGCGGCTGGAGTTTCAGCAGCCGGCCTGCTTTGCGCAGTTCACCTGATGCCGCATCCAGTTCGAATGCGTCGAAGCGAAACCTGGTCGACGTGGGCAAAGAAACCCCTCTGCTCGAGATTCGAAATGGGGCGAGTGTAACATACGGTGCCTGTTCAGGCCGAAGTTTCCACCTGCAACCTTATTGTTCTCAGTCTCATACGTCCTAACCTACCGCTTACCACGAACAATTCCTCTGCTCATTCCCCGGTGTCGGCCTATCGACTTACTTTCCATTCGAGCCGATGGATGTCTGACTGGAGGGACTATGGCGGCAAAGCGACTTGGCATTGCGATGATGGTGCTTCTGGCAACCGTCGTCCGGCCAGCGCGAAGCCAGGAACTATCGGTCCCCGTGCCGAAGGGAGAGCACCGAATCGCGTTTCATGTGCGGGGCGACTATATTTTCGTTCCGGCCCGGGTGAACGGGCGGCCAGCCACGCTGCTTCTCGATACCGGCGCCGCGTTGAGTACCTTCAGCATCAAGATACTGCCGTCGATGGACACCGATCACAGGATTACGATGAACCTGGCGAAAGGCAGCGTGCCGGCGTTTGTGGTCCTGGCCGGATTCACTCTCGGCGATTCGGAAATCAAGGAGCAGCACTGCTCCTTCCGACGGAATATTGTGGTTGGCGACTTCAAGTTTGGGGACGCTGACGGCGTGATCGGACTGGATGTCCTGAGCTCATTCAAGACAGTGACCTTTGACTTTAAGGACTCTGTGCTTGTTCTGGAAGACCGGTAGGAAAATAACAAAAGGCAGGTCGCTATCTGCAGTGGGCCCCTCAGCAACCGTTCTTCAAGAAGAGCGCGCCCACCAAATCCCCGCAACAATAGCCGCATGGCCCACGTCTCGCCTTTGAAACCTGGGGCCTCGCAAACAAACGTCAAGAACTCAAGAGGCACGGGGAGCCCTGGGTGGACCCTCACATTCAGGCCACTGCCCTTCTGACTGCCTATTTCGCCCCTGGGAAGCTATGCAGTTGCGGGCCCACGGTGTTGGAGTAGTTGTAACTTTGACGGCGATCGTCATTAATGGTCCAGAACATCGCGCCGATCATTCCCGGGTAGCCGGACGGGTTGCGCAGCTTGTAGGTTGTGCCTGCGGGCGCGGTGCCCGTGATGATGTACTCCATCGACTGCATGACAATCGCTGGCGTGGTATCCGGCGTCAGGAAGCCGACCGCAACCTTCTCTGGAGACATGGGCGGGAAGAAGTGCTTCGGATCGCCGCCTACGTTAAAGCCGTGCAGCAGGAGTTCCGTCATGGCTGCGTGGTAGTCCACGCTGCCCGGCTGGTAGATTTCGCCATCGAGACCCTGGAGCGGCGGCGTGTTGTAGTCCTGCACGTCGACGAAGGAGAGTATGTCGCGGATGGCGTAGGTTATCGCCAGGTACGAACCGAATTGGCCGCCGTAGCTTGGGTAGCCGGCAGGGATCTGCGTTCCCTCAGGCACCAGGCTGATCATGAACTGGGGGCCGAAGTGATCGTGCAACTGGTGCAGGGCTGAGATCAGGTTCACGATCGAAGGCGTGATGGGATGCTTGAAGTCCGTGTCCCCTGGATCAATCGAGAGCGAAGGGCTTTCAAAGTCGATATCGATGCCGTCGAAGCCGTATTCGCTGATAATCTGCGTGACGGTCGAGACATACACAGGCACGCGCTGCGGGTCAGCCAGGGTGAAATGCTCGCCACCCCCGCCGAGCGAGATCAT
>CAZSUK010000553.1:0-11661 GCA_964609355.1 uncultured Acidobacteriaceae bacterium
GCCCCGCCCAACGAGCCGATGCTGCGCACCGAGTTGAGCAAACGGCCTTGCTCGTCGCGAGTGGTGAAATCGGCGTCGCGGGTCGCCTTCACGCGCTGGGCAATCTGCTCCAGCGCCCACTCCATCGTCTTCGTCTCCCACTGATCGGAGTAGGGAGCACGGTAGAGGACCTCGCGGACGCGATGCGAATTGACGGAGAGCTGGTAGGCGTTGGCCCCTTTAGGGCATAGGTGGCCCGTGCTGATGGGACTATCAGGATCGCCCTCAATGTCGATGAGTTCGCCGCCCTTGCTGAAGATGAGCTGCCCGCACCCGACGGCGCAATAAGGACAAACTCCCTGGGTGACATGGGCGCCGCGCAGCCGCGAAGCCTTCGCCAGCGTCTCTACGCTGAACGGTTCCTTGGAAGTTTGTGGTTTCTTGGTGAGTGGGAAGCGGAACATAGCACCTCGTCCTTCAGAGTTTCCTGGTTTTAAGATGACTGACAGCGCACTTAGTTGCGGATCGTAGCACAAATGTTTGCAAACAGAGGATTTGCACAAAAACAGGGCCCCGGGAAATGGCTGCACTCTTAATCCCGGTTCTTGTCAAGGCCTGGGGATTTGTTCACACCGTCCTGTGCCCGGAACCCTCCTCGCGAAGGTCACAATGCCTCGTCCGGATTCAGCTTGCCTGCTATGCCGCTGCGTGGCGCTCTCAACCGCATCGCGCGAGGCGGCATAGCAACCTATAACTAGTCCCCGGGCCGGTCGCCGCCACTTCCTTTTCCCCATCAGACGCCCCACCAGATGTGTATTTCTTTGCATAGCCGGACTCCACAACAGCGCTGCCAAACTTTTCTCCCCCATCAAATACCTTCGAAAGGAAATACCGGTTGGCGTAATGGTTGAAGTAGTTCAGATGAAACTTATCGAGGGCCGCTCAGGGCAAGAGGTTTCACAGACTCTCGGTATCTCTGTCGCAGGAACCAAATCCAGATTGGCGCGCGCCAAAACGGTATTGCGCATATCGCTGGCCTCCGTCGATTGGGAAACCTGGACGTAAGGATTTGGCTTTGCGGAGTTTCCGAGAGCGTCATCTTGAACGCGGCGACCTCATCAGAAGTTGAAAATGCTCTCGCAGAGCCTTCACGGTGCGGTCGAACGGCTCTACCGAACCATAGGAGCGAGAAAGCATAACCCCGCCTTCCATGACGGCGAGCACATACGTTGCCAGCGCTTCTATATCGGTCTTCTTTGGTAGAGCAGCCGCCTCCAGACACTCGCGAACCGCGCCAATCCATCCTTGGAAGTTTTCTGCGATGAGCTTGTGCGCCGGACGGTTCTCAGGGTCGATCTCGAGAGCCAGCCGCCCCAACGGGCAGCCATATTGCGAGTCCGTCATCAGAATGCGTTCGCGGTAGCCGGCAAGAATCGCGAAAATGCGTTCGATAGGCTTGGGAGTCAAAGCGTACGCAGGGTCGACGATCATTGGACGAAGTGCCACCAGGTACCCTTCGAGCACCTCCCGAAGCAACGCTTCTTTGCTGTCGAAGAAGTGATAGAAGCTGCCTGAGTTTACCTTTGCATGAGCCAACAGATCGGCCATGGAGGTGCCCGCAAACCCTCTTTCCCAGAACAGGTAACGCGCGGACTCCACCAATCGCTGACGAGTGGCTGGGCCCTTGCCCAGTACCAGCGTTGGCTTTTGTGTCTTAACTGCAGAAACAAGCTTGGCCATAAATCCCTTTTTACAGAATCCCCATGAAGTTCTTGACAATGACAGCATAGACCGCTTTTACTTGAATGACCAACCAAGTAGGAGAGTTCATGGTGAAAGCGCTTTTTTACCTCGTAGTTTTCGCCGGGCTGAGTATTCCCGCTCAAGGGTCTTCTTCCGTTGATGCAGCGGACGTCCGCCAGGCGGACCCCACTCAGGCGTTGGTCATCGAAGTTTCCATTCCCGCCCCGCTGCCGGAAGTCTGGAAAGCGTTCACGACCACTGACGGATTGAGTGCCTGGCTTGCGCCCAAGGTCTCCGTTGACTTGAGGAAAGGCGGCGACTGGTTAGTAGAATTTCCCGGCTCCACGGCCGGGGGCACCATCGTGAGCTTTGTACTGCAGAAGGAATTAGTCCTCAGTGCGCTTGCGCCCGATCGCTTCCCCCATGTGCGCGCCGCTCGAACCCGCGCCGTATTCACCTTCACCGCGAAAGGGAACAACACTCTAGTTCGCTTGTCGCAAACGGGTTGGCAAGCAGGCGAGGAGTGGGATGCGGCCTATGAGTATTTGGCAGCGGCGAACGGGGAGATGCTCGCTATGCTGCACCACCGCTATGTAGCCGGGCCAACAGACTGGCAGAAGAGCACACCGCCTGCCACGAAACAGTCTGCGAACTAACTCGAAAGGGAAGAACGAATGAGCACTCACTTGAACTACTGGGCCGTACTATTGGCGGCCGTATCGGCATTTGTGGTCGGTGGTCCTTGGTACAAGGTCTTCGCCGCCCCCTGGAGGAAGGCCAACTCTTTCAGAGAGGGGCCACCGTCGGCCAACAGGGCTAAGATTTTCGGGGTCAGTTTTTTGCTGAGCCTGGTGATGTCGCTCAATTTGGCAAAATTTCTGGACAGTCCGAATACGACCGCGGCCTGGGGTGCGACCGCCGGCTTTCTGGCCGGATTCGGATGGTGCTTCATGGGAATCGGCATCATCTCGCTGTTTGAGCGCAAGCCCTGGAGTTATGTGCTCATCAACGGAGGCTATCTCACCGTCGCGCTCACGGCAATGGGCCTTGTACTCGGCGCATGGCGTTAATGGTTGAACTCGGTCAGAAACGCCAGTCAAAGCGTAATCGACAACTGAATGCCCAGAATCGTTGCATTTCGGCTTTCGTGGCTCTGTCTCTTCCACAGATATTGGGCATGAGGAGTGATCGTCAAAAAGCGGGAATGGTCCCATTGATAATTCAACTCCAGTAGTTCCTCTGTGTTTGCCGGCACCGCATACTTGCTGGCCTCGGCCCGAATCAGGCCTACGGAAACAAGATCGTTCTTACGCCCAGGGATGAGACCCTCATAACTCACCCCCCCGCCCCAAAACAAAGGCACAGGGCTGATGAGGTCTTTGGTATTGCGCGACCATGTCCCCCAAACAGTGGCGCCCCGTGTTGTGCCAGGACCATCTGGACGAAGCACCATCTGTTGGCCCATCAGGTAAGCGCCGTCATAACCATCGCTATGGCCAGGCGAGTTGAGGTAGGGAAACGAATTGTTGCTATGCAGATAACCGGCCGTAATCTGCCCTGGCTTGCCGGCCGAATTCACCCGCTGATTGTGCAGGTAATCAATCTCCCCTGCCACGAGAACGCCTTTGTTCCCTTCCTGCAGGGTGAAGTCAGCACCGTGGTTCTCGCCGTTTGCTGAATTCACATTTGTGTTGAAGGCTCCGGCCATAACTTCAATCGTATGGCTAGCCGCGTACGAAGCCTGCGCGCCCCACTCCGTTCCAGTTGGAGGACTGAAGAAGGTTACATCGTTTGCCCCAAGCGAAAACGGGTTTGGATTGATTCCGTAATTTACATAATTTGCGAAAACCGGAAGCGCCGCAAATGTAGAGGAAGCCGAAAGCCGGCCGGCAAGAATCGTCAGCTTCTGCTGCAAGAGCTTCTGCTGCAAGTACATTTCTCCCAGGTAGAACGTGGGTGCGTAGAGGCCCGAAGTGGGGATCGCACTACCCAGTGAACCGGCAAGATCGCTGCCGGTTCCCCACGACGCCCCCACGTAGGCTGACAGCCCCGGTATCTTGAGCAACTCTCGAAGATCCGCACTCGCTGCGAACGAAAGTTGCCCCGCATAATCCCACACCTGATCTTTGCCTCCGGTCGCATTCGTTTGCAGCACGCTCACATACGATGCGGTCGGCGTGATGCCGATCCGCTTCGCAACTCGTCGGATGTCGTTCCAGCCTCCGGCCAACGTCTCATCCCAGTCAAAATCCTGGTTATCGCAGTTGTACTGCCGTCTGTGAGGATCGGCGGGATGCCGGCACTTTAATTTGAGCCGTGTCGAAGCCTGGTTGACCGTGCTCGTCTGCTGCCCGTCTGCACGATAAGAGGCAGTCAGCAGCCAGATGCCAAAACATACGATTACGATGCGCCGCATGTTGGGAGTGCAGGCCACCACTCGCTCCTGATATGGTTATCCCTCGTACTGCACTAATGTCGCCATGCCGGCGGCCAGATGCCAAAGAATGTGGCAATGCAGATACCAGGTACCAGGGTTGTTTGCATCGAATGCCACAGTTACGCTCATCTTTGGCGGCACAAGGATGGTGTCGCGGAGAGCTCCGTTCAGCGGCTTCCCGTTGATCTCGATCACTTGAAAAGAGTGCCCGTGCAAATGCATTGGATGAGACATACCCGTCTCGTTGATGAACTTCAGCGCCACTCGCTGCCCGTTCTTCACCTGTACCTGGGCCGCTTGCCCGCGTGGCTTTGCAGTATTAAAAACTACGCCGTTGATTGGCCAATCGTAGCGCGCCATATTGCCCTGCAGCCGCAGATCGAAACTGCGATCCACAGACTTGTTACCAAGGGGATCCGCGGCCACGAGCCGGCTCTCCGTGTCTAACGTCAACAATCCTGCTGGCGCCGCACGCTTGGCTGGGAGCTTCCTGATCGGCGCTCCCGGCGTAGCCAGAATGATCCCGGTCTGTTCCGTGCCGGCCTCGCGGAATGCGAGGATGGGAAAGGCACCCTCCTGCGGCAGCTGCACTCGCACGTCGATACGCTGCGCGATGGCCAGGGGGAAGTGGGAGCCGTTCAGCGGTTGGACCGCCATGCCGTCGGTGGCAATTAATTCGCCTTTTAAGTCTCCCAGGCTGATGAAAAAATTTGTCCCCGAGCTCCCATTGATGATCCGCAGCCGTATCTTCCCGTGCTTCTCAACCGGTACCACTTCTGGATCGGCCAACGTGTGGTCGTTGGCAAGATAGGCATCATAATCCACGTCGTTGACGTCGGCCTTACCCGCCGTTCCGGCCATGCTGTTCATTGCCATTGCTTTGCCTGAGGGCTTGCGAAGTTTGGTGAATATCTCGGTCGGCGGAATAAAGCTGAAGTCACCCAGAAAAAGAATGATCTCCTGCTCGTCCGTCCTTTTGTCAGACGGGTCCTGGACGATGAGTGGAGCGGACAAAAGAAACGCTTCCTGAAGACCCAGGTGGGAGTGCATCCAGTGAGTGCCGGCCGGCTTCAGCGGAAAGTAATACCGTTCGCTGGCTTTAGGCGCGATAGCCGGCTGCGTCAAGCCCGGTACGCCGTCCTGGTTATTCGGTGGATGCAAGCCATGCCAATGAATCGCGGTCGGCACGGTCAGTTTATTTTCGAGCAGGACATCGAAAGGCTGATTGACCACCAGAGTCATCCCCTGTTTACCGCTTGTCTGCTCCAGTCCCATGAGGGTCGCCGTTTTGCCGTTGATCTCAAGGGTACGCATCGTAGCCCGCAACCTGGTTGCCTGTGACAACGGGGGATCGTCCGCGGACAGCAGGGAAGCGCCGCCGCGATGTTGAAGCAAAGCTGCTCCAGCGCAGGTCCCTCCTGCGGAGATAAAAGAACGCCGTGACATGAAACGACCCACGTCTCCACCCCACTTTCTTTGCAAAAAGGCGAATACATATTACACGGAACTGATCATTCCGGAGGATCGTTTCTCGCTAGATGTCAAATGATTTTTGCAAACGAAAGCAGTACCGGCCGGGCGGCCAGACCGCGGGGGACGAAAAGAAGTATCTAGGTAACCCGCCCTTTCACCCACACCAACCTCTCAGATCCTAAAACGTCGTGAGGACGCGAAAGGTAAATTGGCGTCCGGGGCCAATCGCGTTGCCGGAGAACAGTCCTCCGAAGTCGATGACTTCGAGTGTGTTTCCCACGTTTGCGATATCGCCTTGAAACCGCGTCGTGAATTTTTCACGCTTGAGAAGATCGGCTCCCACCGTAAGGTTTTGCGTGAAGTAAGGGTTGATGCGGCCGAGATTGAAATTGAGGTGATTGATCACCGTTTGACCGTATTCCGTCGCATACTGTTCGGGAGTTAAATCCGGTTGAAACGGCAATCCGCTGTTGTAGTCAGCTCCAACGGCCATCCACAAGCGCGGGGCGATCTGATAATGCACTCGTGCGCGAATCGTTTGCCGCTGGTCCTGCGAATCTGGAAAATGTCCCGTAAACTGGGTCACTGCGCTGGTGGCGTCATCCCCGAGGAACAACCCGCCTGTTACCGGATACCAGGCATTCCCCACGATGTACGAGTAACTGGCGAATCCCGAAAACGGCCCCCAATGCGAAGTTTCGAGCTTTCCTTCCGCACCGTAGAGAATGGCTTTCCTGAATGCGATGGGGAAGCTTATTCCGGTGCTCAGGATTTGAGAATCGTCGGCGTAGTTATTCACGTCGCGGCGGAACATATTCGCGTCCACCCGCAATTTATCGAAGAGCACTTTCGTCAAGCCCATTTCATAGTAGTTCCCGTGAGAAGGCTGGACCGGCAATTGCACTGCGGGAACGCTGGTGTCCAGAGTCTCCGCTTCTGGAGAACTGGCAAGAAGTATATTTTCGAAAGAGGGTGTCTGGAAGATGCGGTCATAGGATCCGTGCAGATTCAAGCCCAACGTGGGAAAGAACCGCGAAACGGCGAGTCGCGGGCTCACCGCGTTTTGGTTAACCTCCAATTGGTAGTGGTCCCATCGCAGCCCTGCGTTGACTGTCCAGTTGCCGAGGCGGATTAAATCCTGAACATAGGCCGCTTGTTCCAGATCCGGGCGGGTGCCGGTATAGGCAAAGGTGGTCGCGCCGGTGTCGAAGATGCCCAAATTTATCGGGCATCGAGGGTCCGACAGGTCGCCGTTGCAGTAGGGCATCACGTAGCTGGTATTTTCGTGCAGGAAGATGTTGTCGGATTCGACGCCTGCCTTGAATTCGTGCCTTCCATGATGGACGGCGACGCTGCCGTTGAAATAAATCTCATTGAAGTAATTGTGCTGGGTCGCAATCAGAGGCCAGGACTCCGAATTCGAATAAAAGTCAGTGGAGTTGTCACGGGCCATTCCCCGCAGCCAACCTATCGCGTCCGACGAGAAGATGTGCTGGTAGGCGACGCTTCCCATAGTTTCAAAATTGTCGCCATTCTGCAGCTGCCCCCCGGGAATGTAAACGCAATCGCTTGGCTCCTGATCCGGCGGAACGGGAGGACAGCCGGTGTCGTTGTCTGAGTTTGGCAACCATGCCCCGTTCTGCTGCACCAGTTCGTTGGGAATCGCATAGCGCGCGAGTTCATGGCGGGCAATAAAGGTGAGACGATCTTTCTCTGTTAGATCCCGCTCATAACTTCCGGAGAAGCCGGCAGCAGTGCCGTTATTGGAATAATTTTGGGGGACAACGGGGTTGAGATAGTGGTTCGTCATGTTGCCGGAGGCGCTCACACCGAACGTATTCTTCCCTCGTGTGTATTGATCCTGGGTGCTGATCGCAGCCGTATCATAGGTACCGCCGAACAGAGTAAGTTGTCCATGAAACCCCGGCACCTGGCTTCTGAGCGTATTGACCTCAACGATACCTCCCATCTTCCTGCCATATTCCGCAGGAATCCCAGCGGTATAAATCTTCAGGGATTGGATATCATCGGCTGCGGCCTCCGGGCCGAAGCTAGGCGAACGGTTGTCGGTGAGCGGAATCCCGTCCACCACAAACTGGGTCTGATATTCCGACCCGCGCGGGTGCAGAACGGCATTGCCCTCATAGAGCCAGCCGGGTTGTGAGTTTACCAGGTCTTGAATGCCGCGGCCGGGCAGCGCGGTCAATCGGTTTTGAATCTGCTCCGAACCCAATTCATTGACGGAACCTGGACGATACGGATCCATCAATGTGTCAGTACCGGTGACCTTCACCGATTCCGAAACGGAAGCCACTTTCAACCGAATCGCGCGATCCAGGGGAAGCGCGGAGCGTATTTCAACCGGCTCGGAAACTGCAGCAAAGCCTTGCGCGACGATCTGGACCTGGTAGATTCCGTAGGGCAGCCGCTTGGCGTCCAATTTGCCCCGACTATCCGTAGTGGATGATTGGCGATACCCGGTGCCCTGGCTAACCAGTTCAACCGCGCTCTTCACGCCCAATCCGGAGGGATCAGTGACGGTTAAACGCAGCTCCCCGGTGGTGCTTTGGGCAAGCATGCGAAGAGCACATAGAAGTAATGGAATTAGGAGTGCCTTTTTCATCTTCGACTGTGACCCGATTTTTTCCTGTTGATTGAATATTCCGTTTACGGTGGTTTTGTTCAGGATTTATTTTGGCTATGCGGGCTGGCCGAAAGATAGTCAAAATAACCGTGAACAAACACGAGTGGAACGGAATTTACATATAGGGAGTCACTCGGCAGTGTGCTGATGGCGCTGGCGCGCATTATGCGTATAGACGAAGGTTAGTGCTTATGTTAAGGGAGCCGTTCCGCTTATCAGACCCTCATTTATCAGACCCGGATATCCTCCTCATCCTCGATGGAGAAATATCTCGAAGACGTGCGAGAAAAGCTCGCGCACACCTGACTGCCTGCTGGGTATGCCGTGCACGGATGGGAAGATTGGAGAGGACGATAGAGGATTTCGTGTCGCTTCATCGACGCACACTAGATCCGGAAATAGCAGATCCTGCGGGCCCACGGGCTCTCTTGAGGACAAGGCTTGCCGCGTTAGCTGTCCCTTCGTCAATTGGCCAACGGTCGAACTTTTTGCAATTGCTTCTACTTCGTCCTCCAGCTTATATCTTTACAGCGTCGACCTTCCCTCAGCACAACGGGCCATCGCGACGGACTGGATCACAGCCTACAAGAAGTATTGCGGCGTCGACAGCCTTGAAAACCGTTCCGTTGAAACGTCGTCGACCATCTGACCCTGATTTTCGATCCTAATTCAGCAACACACTCTGGTTCGGGCGATCCAGCGAGAAAGTCGGTATCTCAATATCAAACCTTTCGCCCGAGTCGCTCTCCATCAGGTAACTTCCGCCCATCATCCCCGACGGCGTGTTGAGGAGCGCACCGCTCGTGTATGTAAAGCTCTCGCCCGGCTCGAGAAATGGTTCCTTCCCAATAACACCCGGTCCCTTTACCTCGGTCAATTCGCCGTGCGCATTTGTGATCATCCAATGCCGGCTGCGCAGTTGCACTGTTTCCCGTCCCTGGTTCTCGATGGTCACGCGATAGGCCCAGAAATACTGCGAATTACCAGGCGAGGAATTCGCCTCAAGGTAGGTAACTTCAACGCTTACCGCTATTCCTCGTGTGACTGCTATATATGGTGTTCGATCTGCCATAAAGGAAGATTAGAGCAAAGTCGAGGGACAAGCCAGGATTTGAGCGGGTGTTCCGGCCTCAGCCGACCCAGCTCGAGTTGCGGATGCGAGATCCCAATCAGGATCCATCTGGAGTTCGCGAGCGACCATACTACGGTGAGCGTCAGCAATGGCATCAGTGTCGTCCAGGCGGAGCGTTACAAAGCGTTCGTTGAACCTCTCAACCAGGGAGAAGCGGCTGATCTTCTCTTGAAGCAACAGGAAGAAATCGCCAGGTCCAGCGAATCGGCCATATCTTCATTGGGTCTGTTGACGATGATCACTGACTATGACGCCCAGCTTGACCGGCGCTTTGACATCCATCCCACGCAATCCGAGAGCATGATTGTTACCACGAGCGCCGTCCTGACCCTCAAGAATGTTTCAGGAGCGTCTGCTTGAAAAACATTCATGGAGAGTCCTTTGAGATCCAGCTCGAAGACGAGAACTCCACCGTTGTTTTCAAAGGCGCGCTACGCCTGTGCGGAACGGAGGATTACGCCCCCATCCTCGATATGCTCGAGGAAGCCACGAGGGGATTGGCATCCATGTGCTGGCTTCTGCGTCAACGGCTCATGCCCACCTTGAGCATTCGTCTGACCTGACCGCGACTGGCCGGACGTACAATGCATTGCAAATGCGCATTCATCGGCCATTCGCTATCTTTCCGCTCGTGCTTCTGCTTTTCGGGTTCTCTCTTCGCTTTGCCCACACGCAAACCTCACCGGATCCCTCCATCGTCGCGATCGACGGGCTCGGCAAAGGTACAGTCGAGCTCTCCGGACCCTGGCGTTTCCATATCGGCGACGACCTGCGATGGGCCGAGCCCAGCATCAACGACACTCCGGGTCAAGACGGTTGGGAAACCATCCTTCCCGATCGCCCGTGGGGAGCGCAGAGCCACTATGCCTATGCCGGCTTTGCCTGGTACCGGCTGCACCTTCGGGTCACACCCGCACCTGATGTCAAAACCGGCTTCCAATTGCTGTTGCCTCGCCTGCAAGACGTCTGCGAGGTCTACTGGAACGGCAGGCTGGTGGGCCGCTACGGAGAGCTGCCACCGCACCAGTCCTCGCCGGCCTTGAATGCGCCGGCGGCCTTCACCTTGCCCGATTTTCGAACCGGCGCGCTCGCCATCCGTGTTTGGAACCGGCCGCTTGGGTCCAGTTCAGCTGGTGATGCTGGCGGCATTGCACAGACGCCCCTGGTCGGAGACTCTAAATCGATTGCCGCGTACGTCGGCACCTGGAACTACAATTTCCTGCGCAGCACGCTTTACATTAACTCGCGGAACATTCTCTACTTTGTTGTAGCCTTGGCAGCCTTCGTCCTGTGGCTCCGGCGCAGGCAGGAAACCCTGCTCCTGTGGTTTTCTATCTTCGCTATCTGCCCGGCTATCTGGACGTCGGTCTACACCATGCGCCTTCCGGTCTCCAGCGAGTTCAACGGGTTCGTGCTGCAGCCGCTATGGTCCCTGCGCAATGTCGCGCTTTGGTTCCTTCTCATCGAGATGCTTCACCTTCGCAGCCATCGCGGACTGGTCCGCTGGGCAAAGATTCTTGCCGCTGTCAGCCTGACTGGGTCGTTCCTCGACGGCTGTCTCACCTATGCCCCCGCGAATTTGATCTCACCCCAGAGCAGCGCCTGGATCGATGGAATCCTCACTGCAGTCACTGAACCGTGCCAGCTCTATTTGCTGGTGCTGGTTGCGAACGGTTTCCGTCAAAAACTTGACTCCGCACGCTGGGTGCTCGCTTTAAGCGCGTCTCTTTCCCAACTCCTGGCTGTCATTGTTGCCACCGCCGAGCAGGGCCAGAGGTTCACGCACTGGACTCTGTCTCAGCATCTGTCTTCACCACTGTTCCATTTGGGTCCTGTCTATTTCAACGCAGACACTCTTCTCGATCTGCTAGTGTTCTTGTCGATCATATATACGGTCTATCACTACATTCGTGACCAGCAAGATCGCAAGGCCATCCTGGAGCAGGAACTGCACAGCGCCCGCGAGCTCCAACAAGTCCTCATCCCCGAAAAGCTACCCACTCTGCCAGGGTTCTCCCTCTCCAGCGCCTATTTGCCCGCGCTCGAAGTGGGCGGCGACTTCTTCCAGATCATTCCGCTTGAGGGCCCGGCCGCCGGATCCACGCTCATCGTCCTGGGCGACGTGAGCGGGAAGGGACTCCGTGCAGCGATGGCCGTTTCGCTCATCGTGGGTGCTGTGCGCACGCTCGCAGAAACTACCTGCCGCCCGGCCGAAATTCTCGCCGGCCTCAGTCGCCGCCTCCACGGTCGTCT
>CAZSUK010000554.1:0-22058 GCA_964609355.1 uncultured Acidobacteriaceae bacterium
TAGGCAATCCCTCAATCTAGCCCCAAATCGAACCACGGCTCTAGCCCCTGAGGGTTCCGGAAGCCGCCCTGTTAGACTAGAGGTAAGGCATCACCCGGTTGTCCTGCCTGTCATACCCAGCCAGCTCAAAGCAAGGGTAGTCAATCTCAACCAAAGCCTTTCCGCGACCCGGAAGAATAGGAATTCCTCGCCCGTGAGCAAGCCCATCCGAAACATCGCCATCATCGCCCACGTCGACCACGGTAAGACGACGCTCGTGGATGCCATGTTGCGCCAGGCCGGCACCTTCCGTGCCAATGAAGCCCTGACCGAGCGGGTCATGGACTCGAATGAACTGGAAAAAGAGCGTGGCATCACCATTCTTGCCAAAAACACCGCCATCCAGTTTGAGGACACCAAGATCAACATCGTCGACACCCCCGGCCACGCCGATTTCGGTGGCGAGGTCGAGCGCGCCCTCAAGATGGTGGACGGCGTCATGCTCCTGGTCGACGCCTCGGAAGGCCCCCTGCCCCAGACTCGTTACGTGCTGTCCAAGGCCCTGGAAGCCAAGCTCCTGCCCATCCTGGTCATCAACAAAATCGACCGTCCTGACGCCCGTCCTAAAGAGGTTCTCGACGAGGTATACGACCTCTTCATTGATCTGGACGCGCACGAAGACCAGCTCGACTTTCCCGTGCTCTACACCAATGCCAAGCTCGGCACTGCCAGCACCACACTCGACACCCCCGGCGAAAACCTGCAACCGCTCTTTGAAACCATCATCTCCACCATTCCGCCGGCCAGCGGAGACCCTGACGGACCACTTCAGATCCTGGTCACGAACCTCGATTACTCCGACTACCTTGGCCGTCTGGCCATTGCGCGAGTGTTTAACGGAACCCTGCGCAACGGGGAAGAAGTGAACATCTCCAAGCGCGACGGATCGCTGCTTAAGACCAAAATCACCAAGCTGTTCACGTTCAACGGATTGAAGCGCACTGACACCGAGGAGACCCAGGTCGGCGACATTGTTGCCATCGCCGGGGTCACTGGAATCACCATCGGGGAGACCATCACCGGCATCGAAAACCCGGCGCCGCTGCCTCTGATCGTCATCGACGAGCCGACCATTGCCATGCAATTCTCTGTCAACAATTCACCCATGGCTGGACGGGAAGGGCAGTTCGTCACCTCGCGGAACCTTCGCGAGCGTCTGGACAGGGAACTGCTCACCAACGTCTCCATACGTGTCGAGGAGACGGGCAGCCCCGACAGTTTCAAAGTTCTTGGCCGCGGAGAGTTACAACTCGCCATCCTGATTGAGATGATGCGCCGCGAGGGCTTTGAGCTGATGGTAGGCCGTCCTGAAATCGTAACCAAGACGGTAGATGGCAAAACGATGGAACCGGTCGAACATCTCACCATCGACGTGCCGGACGCTTTCGTGGGCACCGTGATCGAGCGCCTGGGACCGCGGCGTGGCGAGATGTTGAAGATGCACAATCACGGTTACGGTCGTGTGCGTCTCGAGTTCCGCGTGCCCAGCCGAGGCCTCATTGGTCTGCGCAGCGAAATGCTCACTGAGACCCGCGGCACCATCGTAATGAATTCGCTCTTTGACGGTTACATGCCCTACCAGGGAGAGATCCCGCAGCGGCCCAGCGGCGCGCTCATCTCCGACCGCAACGGGGCCACCACTGCCTACGCCCTCAACGGACTGCAGGATCGAGGAGTGCTTTTCCTCACTGCCGGCGTGGAAGTCTACGAAGGCATGGTGATTGGCGAGCATTCGCGAGACAACGATCTGGACGTAAACGTGGTGCGCGAAAAGAAGCTGACGAACATGCGTGCTTCGAGCGCTGACGACGCCATCCGCCTGGTTCCATTCAAGCCCATGAACCTGGAGCAGGCCATTGAATTTATCGCCGAAGACGAGCTGGTAGAGGTAACGCCCAAGTCGCTACGCTTACGCAAGAAGATTCTCCAGGCCAACCGTCGTCCCCGGCGTAATCCAACCCCGGCATGATTCGTCCCCGCGTCGTGCTGGGCGGTGCCGTCGTGCTGGCGATACTGATTGCCAGCATTGCCTGGTATGCGAGAGTCAAACATGCTCGGTCGGCGGCGCAGCCTCCGGCGGCGGCGGCAAATTCCAATCAAGCTGCCCAGGTCTCTCACGGAACAGACGAGCTAACTCCAACCCGCATTTATGCGCACAACCTGATGCTGCGGAAGGGACCAGATTTTCGCATTTACGTTCGCTGGCTGAATGGAGAGATGCGGCGGACCAACAAGAACGTCAACCCGTCTTTCGATGAGCCAGAGTCCTTCGTTCTTGAGGTCGAGCGAGGCATCATTCACGCCAACATCGGCGACATCAGCCACTACCTCAACACCGGTGCGGTTGCAGGTTCTCCGCTTACAAACATCTCGCTCACGGGAGATGGGAACCAGATCTCTGTGCACGGCACCATTCACAAGCTGCATATTCCGCTTCCCATCGGATTGGATGGAAGACTCTCCCCGGCGCCGGATGGCCGTATCCATCTCCATGTGGACCGGCTGTCCGTGTTAAAGCTTCCGCTCAAGGGATTGTTAGGTGATTTTCACGTCAGCATCGCCGACGTGATGGGCAAAACCAGCGTTGCCGGCATCGAAGCTTCACAGAACGATCTTTACTTCGACACGCAAAAGCTACTGCCGGCCCCCCATATCCACGGGACCCTCACCAGAATCGGCGTCAAGAATCCGGATATCGAAGTCATGTACGGCGATGCGCAGAACGACGCTGCCCGTACCGAACAATGGCACAACTTTCTGGCACTCAAGGGCGGCACATTGGATTTCGGCAAGCTGACCATGCACAACGTCGATCTCATCATGATCGACGCATCGAAAGACGCCTGGTTTGATTTGGATCTGGTCAACTACCAGGCGCAGGTGGTGAACGGCTACACCCGAATGACCCCACAAGCGGGCCTGGAAATCTTCATGCCCGATCTCGGCCAATTTCCGCAGCAACACGCCCCGCAAAGTATCAGCAAAGAGTGGCTAAAAAACCGCAATCTCCCGCCCCCGCCCGACGTCCCCATCAATAAGTGAAATAAAAGACAGATTCTTGACCCATTTTTTTTTGATGGCGAAGAATCTCTGAACGAACGGCACGGCTTCAGCCGTGCCGTAAGTCTAACTTGCACAGACCGGCTTTAGCCGCTGAGGTACGCTCTTCGCCCGGGGTGAACAGGAAATCCGGGCGAAAAGCCTAGCGGAGAGATCTGCCGTTTCTTTTACAAAACCTTCTCCGCAATCGACTTCGCTTGGGTAAACAAATACAAATAATCCGGGCCGCCGGCCTTGGAATCCGTGCCCGACATATTGAACCCGCCAAACGGATGCGCGCCCACCATAGCCCCAGTGCATTTGCGGTTCAAATACAAATTCCCCACATGAAACGCCCGCCGAGCGTGATCCAGCTTTTCACGCGAACTGGAATAAATCGCCCCGGTCAACCCATATTCCGTATTGTTGGCAATCTCCAGCGCCTCATCAAAATCACGCGCCCGGATCACAGCCAACACAGGTCCAAAAATCTCTTCCTTGGCAATCCGCGCCGTTGGAGCCACATCCACAATCACGGTAGGTTCCACGTAGTAGCCACCGTCCGTGTTGGCAACTGCATGACCGCCCGTAAGCAACCGGCCTTCGCCCTTACCAATTTCAATGTAAGAAATAATCGTATCCATGGCTGAGCGGCTAACTACCGGCCCTACGCTCGAGTTGGTTGCCGGATCACCCACCTGCAAACTCTGCACCTTCTCTCGCACGCGCTCCACAAAAACATCGTAGATCGCGTCTTCCACAATGGCCCGCGAACACGCCGAGCACTTCTGCCCGTTGAAACCAAACGCCGAAGCCACCACACCCTGAACCGCAGCGTCCAGATCGCCGTCCGTGCTGACGATGATTGAATCCTTGCCCCCCATCTCCAGAATGTCGCGCTTGATCCAGATCTGTCCCGGCCGAGTCTGCGCCGCACGGGCATGAATATCAAGCCCCACATCCTTGGAGCCGGTAAACGCAATCAGCCTCGTCTTGGGATGCTCAACGATCGCGTTGCCAAACGTGGCGCCTGAGCCCGGGCAGAAATTCACCACCCCCGGCGGCATCCCCGCCTCTTCCAGCACATCGAGGAATCGCGCCGCAATCGTTGGCGAATCGCTCGACGGCTTCAGGATCACAGTGTTTCCGGTAACAATCGCCGCCGCAGTCATCCCAGCCATAATGGCAAAAGGAAAATTCCACGGCGGGATCACCGCGCACACGCCCAGCGGAATATAAACCAACTGATCGCGCTCGCCAGGGTACTGGATCGGCGTCGTCGCCCCAGCCAGCCGCAGCGCCTCACGCGCATAGAACTCGAGAAAATCAATGGTCTCGGCCACGTCCGCATCGGCCTCAACCCAATTCTTCCCCACCTCGTAGGTCAGCCAGGCGCAGAACTCAAACTTCCGCTTGCGAATCAGCTCTGCCGTTTGTAGCAGCAGCGCCGCCCGCTCTTCGACCGCGACGTATTTCCAGGTAGCAAACGCCTCGAGCGCCGCATTCATCGCCCGTTCGGCATGTTCGAGGCCGGCCTTTTGATGCACGCCCACCACTTGCGCCGGCCGCGCCGGGTTCAGTGACTGTATCTTTTCCGCAGTGCGCGATCGCTCCCCGCCGATGATCAGCTCATACTCGTGGCCGAGCTGGTCCCCTATCCGGGTGAGCGCATCCTGCATGGCATGCACGTTCTGCGCATCGCGAAAATCGATGAAAGGTTCGTTGTGGAAGGTGCCGCGAGGGGCAACTGGCTGGATCACTGTGCTGATTTGAGCGGTTGGCATAACCACCCAATTTTACTCTTTATCGCGTCGCAGTGAGCCGCTCCGTCTGTGCGGACATCTGGGCCGTCCGCTCCAGCTTGTCCCAGTTGAAGGGCCGTCCATCAATCGCCCGCTTCACCGTCTTGAACAGCACCAGCGAAAACAGCTGGCGATAGGCAAAGCGTTGCAGCCAGATATGGAACAGCAGCCATCCATCCCCCTTGTTGGCTGCGTGTTTTCGCTCCAGACTAAAAGCCAGCGCCGAAGTAACAAAGTCGATGATCAGGAAGGCCAGAAAGAAGGTCAGCAATTTCTCGAAGTTAGCCGCGTTGGCTCCCTCGGGGTGGAAGTGGCGGTCGATCAGATAATGCACCACTCCCGCAACAAACATCAGGTCGATGAACGGCGAAACCAGCGGCAACAAAATCTGGAAAATCAGGATATTGGGCAGGGCAAACAACCCCATCGCCTTGTTCCTGAGGAATGCGGCCTGGTGCTTGTAGACCGCCTGCAAGGTGCCAAACGACCAGCGGAAGCGCTGCCGCATCAGGCCGCGCGCAGTCGCTGGAGCCTCCGTGAAGGCCAGCGCACGATCCTCGTAGATGACTTTGTAACCCTGTTCCAGCAGATTCATGGTCAGGTCGGCATCCTCGGCCACCGTATTGACCGGGTAGCCTCCCCCCTGGCGCACAGCCTCCGTCCGCCACGCTCCGATGGCGCCCGGAACCACCGTGACCACATCGAACAGGTCTAATGCTCTGCGCTCAAAATTCTGGCTGGTGATGTATTCGAGTGCCTGCCAACGAGTCCATAGGTTAACCCGGTTACCCACCTTGGCGTTGCCCGCAATGGCGCCAACCTCCGGGTCAGCGAAATGGCACACCAGCTTCGACACCGCATCGGCCGCGATCACCGTATCGGCATCGATGCCCACATAGAACTCTTCTTCCAGGTTGGCGATAGCGAAGTTGAGCGCCTCCGCCTTGCCTCCATTCGGCTTGCGCAGCACCGTGAGCATGCCCGCCGCGATCTCATCCTTGTAGGCTTCCCGAGCCACTTCGGAAGTTCGATCCGGAGACCCATCGTCGATCACGATAATCCGCAGGTGCGGGTAGTCGGAGTTCAGTACCGAGCGGATGGTGCGCACAATCACTTTCTCTTCGTTGTACGAAGGAATCAGCACCGCAACGCGCGGCAAAAATCCTCCTGCCACTTCCGGAACGTGGCGTTTCCTCAATCGATCGATCAAGGCAAAGATGCCCACCATGATCAATCGGGCGCTCATCAAAATATCGCCCAGAAAGAACAGGCTGACCACGAAGTGGTTGAAAAAGGCCCAGGCGAAGAAGGCAACTGAGTCCACCCGCGCCTGCCATCGCTCTTTGGAGTTGAGCGGTGGCATCACTTCGGCTCGCGTCTTCCCCATCAAGTCAGAAACCTGCTCGATCGTAAAACCTCGCGCCCGCAACCCGTCGATCAACACCGGTAGTGCAGCCAGCGTCACGGCGCGATTGCCGCCTCCATCGTGCATCAGGATGATGCTGCCGCGGAATTGCGGCTTCGTCTTCATCAGCTCCAATTGATCGAGCACATCCTGCAGAATGCCCTCCGGCGTCTTCCGCTGCTTCTCGTCCCAATCGTCTGTGTCAATCTTGTTGCCGATGATGGTGTAGCCCATCTTCTGGATTTCATACGCGGGTGCTGCCTGATCGTTCGTATCCGGTTCCTGGTCGATCGAATAGGGTGGCCGGAAAAACAATGGCTTGACGCCCAGCTTGCTGCCAAACAACCGCTCTGTAAGGTTCAGCTGTAGCTTCACCTGTTCTGGCGATATCTCGCTGATGTCGGGATGCGTCCAGGTGTGATTGCCGATCTCGTGACCCTCGGCCAGCACCCGCTTCATTACGCTCACGTTATCCTGGGCCTGCTCGCCGATCATCATGAACGTCGCGTGCACACCCTTTTGCTTGAGGATGTCCAGGATCTTCGGTGTCCAGGTCGGATCCGGTCCGTCATCGAAGCTGATCGCCACCGCTCCCGGCTTATATCCGTAGTACTCAATGCTGTAAGGCGAGGGATAGGTCAGCATGTGCTCATCGGTCACGGTCCAGTTGTAGGAATCCATGTCGATGGTGCGTGAGCCCGCATGCGGTTCTCCGGTAATGCGCAGGATGTCGCCTTCGCCGTCCGTCACCACGTCGTTGCCCGGCGGTATCTGTTTGAGCGATTGCGGAGCAGTCATGTTGCTGGGGTGATCCCAGATCGACCACACCGAGGGATCCTCTTCGCCCAGTAACCACAATGCAAAGGTCTGCAGGCCCATTTGCCGCGCAGCCCGCAGTTCGTTCAAGGTGGTCACCGCATCCAGCATCCACACCTGGTGGCGCACGTGGGCATCTTCATCATCGTAAGTAAAGTGCGGATTCAGCTCATCGCCAGCCAGTCGCAAATCCGCATTGGCTTCCGAGGCCGCCTGCCAGCCGTCCTGCACCGAAATATCTTCGGTATCCAGCACCTTTGCCGGGTGGTGTTTGCTCGCCAACGACATCGTCCAGTTGTAACCGTAGTTGCCGATCGCGCAAATCAGCTTCTCTTTGGGCACGACCTTCAATACGTGCTTGAGATTGTTTTCAAACCAATCCTGCGCCGCGATTGGACCGGGGGCGCTCGTCTCCTCGTGCTGGTCATAGTTCATCAACACGATGCCGTCGGTATTTTTTGCCAACTCCGCGAATTCGCTGTCATCCGCGCCTACGCCCTGGTTGATGAAGAGTTGCAGATTCTTAGGGTGAAACTGGCGATACAACTCTTCGATCAGGGAGTTGTAATCCGCCTGCGCGTCGTCCGGCAGGTCTTCCAGGTCGAGCGAGATTCCGCGGTAGGTGGGATTCGCGGCCAGAAAGACACCCAACTGGCGCTCCAGGTTCTTGCGCGCTGCCGGATCCTTCAGCATGGCAGCGATGCCCGGTTCCCAGGCTTGCTTCAGCACGTCATAGTTCTTGATCAGCGGAACGATCTCCGTATCTTCGTGGGCAGCGGAGATCAGGTCATGAATTTTGTTCTGCGGATCGACACTATGCACCCCGTGCGCATCCACCACATTGAAGACCCGCAAGGGGGCTTCGGCGATCAAACCGCCTTCGAGCGTGCCATCCGCCTTGGTCGCGTACAGCCATACCGGGAAGAGAATATCGATCTGGTGGATGTGGCTTTTGAGGGAAGCGTAGCTGCCGGCGTCATCGTCTACGTAATAGGCGGCGCGCAGACCTTCGCCGCTATTGAAGGCAATTTCCGAAGGTTTGCGGCTGGTCTTACGCCGTGCCGGCTTCAGATACCTAGCCTTGATCGCAGCGGCCTGTTCCTGGATAGCCCGGTAGTTCCGTCTGGGGGTGGGCAGCAACAGCTCTGGCAGCGGCTGATTCTTGACGACGTTGAGGGTAAACAGAACCAGAATCAAGGTGGAGAAGACCGCCACCGCATCCAGGATGCGGCGTAGGCGTTTCCATCGTTTGCGCTGCGGATCGAAGAAGATCTGGCGATTCATGGCCTTAAGGAAGCTTACAGGAACCCGGGTCGAGGGTGCTTTTAAGCTTGCGCTCTATCCCCACCACGAACCCCTCTGACATTTCCAAGTAAAGACCGCTGAACCGCAGATCTCTCCACTGCGCTTCGCTCCGGTCGAGATGACAAAGGGTAGGGCGGTGCGTCCAGGGACAGTAGTTGCTGAACAGGAGCTGTTTTTCGTCACCCTGGGAGGACCCCAGGCCCATGATTCCTCCGGCCTACAACAGCCCTACCCTTTGTCATCTAAACAGGAGCGAGCGCAGTGGGGAGATCTGCGGTCTCCGTTCCCTAGGCTCTGCTGCGGCCCACAACAGCCCTACCCTTTGTCATCTCGACCGGAGCGAAGCGCAGTGGAGAGATCTGCGGTTCAGCGGTCTTTACTTGGAAATGTTTTTCCCAGCCACCCCATATGGGATCCTGTTGCATGCCCTCGCTCTTCACCCTGGTGGTGCTAGCTGCCGGAGCCGCTCTGCGTCTGTGGTTTATCCACCTCCACCCAATGGTGCAGGGTGACTCGCTTCTGTACGGCGACATAGCAGCCAACTGGCTCAACCACGGAATTTACGGCCACTCCGTGGGCCACGACTCAGGCATAACCACGGTAGAACCCACCCTGGTACGCCTACCCGGTTACCCGGCATTTCTGGCGTTCCTTTTTGCCCTCTTCGGCACCGCAAACTACCGTGCCGTGGTGTACGTCCAGGCCCTCGTAGACCTGGGCACCTGCCTGCTCATGGCACAGCTGGCCAGGAAACTGAGCGGTCCACGTGCCGCCAGGTTCGCGCTCCTCCTGGCGGCCCTCTGTCCATTTACGGCAAATTATGTCGCCTTCCCGCTCACCGAGACCCTCTCCATTTTCTGTGTAGCTTTAGGGTTTCTCGCCCTGGCGGAACTCCTCGAACGCCCGCGCCCGCTATGGACAGTTCTTCTCATCTTTTCCTGGGGCTACGCTGCCTTACTGCGCCCGGATGGCGCCCTGCTGGCCGTAGTCTTGTGGACGGCGCTACTGGTCTATGGCCGCAATCAGTGGGGGCTGCGAAAAACCCTGCGTATCGCGCTAGTGACCGGCCTGCTCTCGCTCCTACCATTTCTGCCCTGGACCATGCGCAACTGGCATACTTTCCACGTGTTTCAGCCTCTGGCGCCGCGCTACGCCAATGATCCTGGAGAGTTCGCCTTTCCCGGCTTTGTCCGTTGGGTGAAGACCTTTGCTGCGGACTTCACCACCACCAGCGAAATCTACTGGAACGGTAACAGCGACCGTATCGATCCCGCCAACCTGCCTTCTCGCGCCATCGACAATGCCGCGCAATCCGAAGAGACCCAAAAGCTACTGCAGGATTACAACGACATCACCACCCTGACGCCCGCGCTCGACGACCGCTTTGCCCAGCTAGCCCAGGAGCGTATCCGTGCCCATCGCGTCCGTTATTACCTCACGCTGCCGTTGCTGCGCCTGGCAGACATGTGGCTTAGCCCTCGAATGGAAACCATGAACGCCCACCTCCGCTGGTGGCAATATTCTCAGCACCCGGCGGAGACCTGGCGCGCCATCGCTTACGGCTTGCTCAACCTGGCGTATCTTTTGCTGGCCATCCTTGGAGCGTTGCGATGGCCACGGATGGCGGGCGCCATGGTGGCTCTTATCCTTCTCCGCAGCCTGTTGCTCGCAACCCTGGAGGCCCCGGAGTCACGCTACACCCTGGAGTGCTTTCCCTTATTGATGGTGTTAGCCGCCGGCTATCTTTCAACTGTCGTGCTGCCGGGCAACAGCTTGATTTGGAAGACACTCGCCGGCAGGGGCACGTTGTAGCGAATGTTGGTGTAAGTCGCCGTGCGCTTGTCGCCCGAAGGCTGGTAGAAAACCTGCTTGTAGCTGAGGCTGCGGGTTGGATCGACCCAGATCGTAACGTGGGTGAACATGTCCAGGACCTTCTGTTCTTTAGGAACCAGGTCCAGCTTAGCTACCGAAACTCCATCGATCTTTTCCGTGCCCTGCAGGCTTACCTTCCAATTCGTCACCAGGTCAGTCCCGCTACCACCAAACCCCAGGGTCAGAAAACTCTCCCACTGGCCCTTATTGGCTCCTGCCTTCATGATGGTCAACTGCTTGATCGTGGGCTCGTAAAGTTTAACCTGGCCGCCGTTATACAGCACCGTTCTCGGCGCAGGTTTTCCGTTGTCTAGCTTGAGCTCGGCAGTCATCCGGGTCACACTCTCTTTACGCTCAAAGTAAATCGTGCCCGTCTGCACATCGCTTTCCTGAACCTCAGCCGTGTACTGATCCCAGGCAAAATCCGTTTGGGCGCTGGAAAACTTCGCTGCTGCCGCATCTAGTTGCGCCAGCACCTGGTCCAGACTCGTACTCTGCGCTCGCACTCCGGCGGGCTGCAAAATCAGCCACCCCAGGCACAGCAACGCAATGGTTCTTCCTGCCTTCACCATGGATCCCCTCATCCTGAACCCTGCCGAACACATTAAGATGCGGTCAGCAGTTTCGCAATCGGTGTAGACCGAAGCGACAGGGCTTGTTGTGGTTTTCTCTCAAGGAAAACCACTCCTCGCGATCTTTGCCAGACCACCGTAATTGCGCTCTACCGATGCGCCCAAACCCGGTACTGGGTCACTCGCCCGCTGGCGTCCTTCTGCTCCCGGTAGCGATCGATCTCCACTGGGCCCGAAATGGCCTGGATACGCTGCAACAACTCCGCCTTCAGCTTCTCGTCATTGCTGGTGTCGGCTAG
Organism: uncultured Acidobacteriaceae bacterium; assembly: GCA_964609355.1. Lineage (GTDB taxonomy): Bacteria > Acidobacteriota > Terriglobia > Terriglobales > Acidobacteriaceae > PALSA-350. Next base: position 11,150 of record CAZSUK010000554.1, read on the forward strand.
TTGGTCGGCGCCTATCTGGTAGGTCCAGGCATTGCGCCCATCGGTCCGCACCAGGATGTCTTTGGTGGAGGTCAGCGTTTCCTGCGGTCGATCCTTGTAATTGATCAACCGCGGCGAAACAAAAAGAAAGACCAGGATCAGCGTCACCATCACGTCGTAATGGAAACTGCCGCGAGGGTAAGTCCAGAACAGATAACTCTTTAGAATGCGCTGCAATTCTATCTTCCTCGAATCACTTCTTCGCCGCCCATATAGGGCTGCAATGCTTTTGGGATTCGCACCGATCCGTCGGCCTGCTGATAATTCTCCACGATCGCCAGCCAGGTACGCCCGATCGCCAGGCCACTGCCGTTGAGGGTGTGTACCAGCTCAGTCTTGTTCTTGCCCTGAGGCTTGTAGCGAATATTCGCCCGCCGCGCCTGGTAAGCCTCGAAATTGGAGCAGGAGGAAATCTCCCGGTACAGCCCCTGACCCGGAAGCCACACTTCCAGGTCATAGGTCTTTGATGAGGCTGCCCCAGTGTCTCCCGCGCACAGCAGAACTTTCCGATATGGCAACTCCAATCGCTGCAGAATGCTCTCCGCATGGCCGGTCAGCTTCTCGTGCTCGTCGTTCGACTGATCGGGCCGGGTGAACTTCACCAGCTCTACCTTTTGGAACTGATGCTGGCGAATGATGCCCCGCACATCCTTCCCGTACGACCCGGCTTCGGAACGGAAGCACGGCGTATAAGCCACCTGGCTGACTGGCAGTAGCGCTTCTTCCAGTACCTCGTTGCGATAAAGATTCGTGATCGGCACTTCTGCCGTGGGAATAAGGTAAAGGTCTGCACCCTGGCACTTGAAGAGATCCGATTCAAACTTGGGCAGCTGCCCGGTGCCAAACAGGGAGTCGCTATTCACCAGGAAAGGAGGCAACACCTCCAGATACCCATGCTCCCGGGTGTGAATATCCAGCATGAAGCTGGCCAGCGCTCGTTCCAGCCGAGCCCCCATCCCCCAATAGACAGCAAAGCGCGCCCCGGAAATTTTCGCTGCCCGCGCCAGGTCCAGGATGCCCAACCCCTCACCCAGCTCCCAGTGCGGCTTAGGCGCAAAATCAAACGCCGGTTGCTGGCCCCAGCGCATCACCTCGACATTGTCCGCCTCGCTCTTTCCCGGCGGTACGCTGTCCTGGGTCAGGTTAGGAATGGCAAGCAAAAGTTCCCGGATAGCCTCTTCTGCTTTTGCTGCGCTCCGCTGCAGCTCTTCGCCCTCCTGCTTCAGTTCCCGCGTCTGGTCCATCACCGCTGCGACCTGGGCCGAGTCGGCGCCAGCCTTGCGGCCGCGCGCCACCTCCTGGCTTAGCTTATTGCGCTGCGCCTGCAGGCCTTCGGCCTGGGTAATCCGCGAGCTCCGCTGCTGATCGAGTTCGCGGAAATTGCCCAGCAAGGCGGCCGGGTCCAGGCCCCGTGCGCGTAGTTTCTCCTCCACCAACTCCAGGTTGTTCCGGACAAAGGCTAAATCGAGCATACTTCTCTACTTTACGTTAGTACTTCCAGCTCATGTCAGCATCGGCGGGAGCAGTCTTCTGGATGCGCTCCATGATCTTGGGCAGATACATAGTGTTGTAGTGCAGCCGGGAGAGAGCGTTCGGCAGCTTAGGGTCGCCATTCCAGCAGTGCTCCGCCCGGTCCCCGTACTTCACCTCGCCCTCATACGGAACCCCGTGGCCGGGTGTGCCCGTTTTATCCAGAAAGTCCTGCATCAGGTAGACCGCGTCGTTGAGGAAGTAAGTATCGGCCGAGCCAACGTAAATGTGGAGTTTGCCTTGCAGCAGGGGGCCCAGCTTATCCCAATCCTTCTGCAGAATCGCGTTCAGGTCATAGTGATCGTGCCAATAGGCAGCAACCTGGTGGTCGATAACTCCGGTTTGCTTATCAAAAATCTGTGCCGGGTACCCGTCCGGCCCGACCGGACCATACACCGCCTGCCAGATATCGAACTGCTCCCCGGAGCGTCCGTGATCGCCCAGCGCAGCTTCATAAGCAACGTTGTCCCGCATGGAAATCAGCGTCTGCCCCAGGTAGTTCCGCATGGCAGGCTGCTCCACCTGCTTCTGTGCGCCTTGGAGATAAAAGAGGTTGGGCTGCTGGTAGAGGTCGGCCGTCATGTAGGCGTGAAAGTCAACCGGGTCGGGGCAGGCGACAAAGGCGCCGTTGTAGTCATTGGGATAAAACATCTGCACTGCCAGCGATTCCCAACCGCCCGTTGAGCCGCCATAGACAAAGTGTGCCCAGCCGCCGGTCAGGCCCCTGAACTGCTTCTCGATAGCCGGCAGCAGTTCCTTCTCAATCGCGTCCCCGTACGGCCCCAGGTTGGCCGAGTTGACCGCATACGAATCGTCATAAAACGGGTTGGCATGCTGGATCTTGACCACCAGGATGCGCGGAAAGCCGGGAGAGATCCATTGCTGATATTCCTTGTACCCCTCCTCCTGCTCGATGCGGTTATATCCAGCCAGGTGGAACCGGTCGGAGTAGTCCGGCTTCAAGTCAGGATCGGGCGGCGTGGTGCGAAAGTCGTCCATACCGCTCACGAAATGGTCGTGGAAGACAGCGATGGGGTAGTGAGCGTTCGGGTGCTCATCGAAGCCTTCGGGCACCAGCACTACGGCCGACAGGTACATCGGCGTGCCCCAGAATTTCGTCAGCAAATCACTTTGAATGCGCAGGTGGCGTATGTATTTGGTGTCCGGCTCGGGCTTGATTGGCGGGATCGTTTCTGTCAGCTGGATCTGAAGCTTGGTCTGGCCGTCGATGTGCACTTTGACCGGCTTTGAATAAAGATTGCCCGGAGCCAGGTTCCAGTGTTGGCCTTCGCCGCGGTCCGGCGCCAGCTTCACCGTGGTGCCGTTTGCCCGGCGGAAGGTCTGGTAGATATTCAGAACTGCCTGCACGTAGTAATCACCGGCAGGCACTTTGCTGAGCGAGCGGATGGGATATCCCGAAGCCTCTGCTGTGATGATCACCGCTTGGCCGGGGGCCAATCCATCCACCGTCGTGCCAAAAACAATCTGCGACTGCATTGTGTCGTTGATCTGCATACGCGGTTCCGCGGAAGTGTCCGTCGAGAGCAGCAGCAACACCCGCCCATCGAGCGCTTTGGAAGAGACGCCCGCTGGAAAGCTGACCGTAATCTGGGCACGAAGAGGAGCAATGGTGGCCAGAAACCCGGCCAGGAGCAAGAAAAGACTACGACGCATACATCCAGCCTACCCCGTGCACACTTCGACTCACAAAAACCGCGCCCCGGTCTCTGGGGCGATATGTTTTGCGATACTAATCGCAGCCACATGTTCACCCCCAAACTTTGTGTCTCGAAGTTGCTCCTGGCCTTCCTGGTTGTTCCCTCGGCCCCCTTAGCCTGGGCAAGCGCCTACGATGCCCATCCCAAGCTGGTCGTCGTGCTGGTGGTGGATCAGCTAAGGGCCGATGCTCTCGATCGTTATCGTGCTGACTTCAAGGGCCGCGGATTCCGCCTTTTCCTCGACAAGGGCGCCTACTTCGAAGACTGCTACTACGACTACGCCAACACCAAGACCGCTCCCGGCCACGCCACTTTAGGGACCGGAGCCTACACCGACGGCCACGGCATCTCCTCCAACTCGTGGTGGGACCTGTCCCGTAACAAGACTCGTCCCATCACCTCCGTTGAGGATGACCGCTACCGCATCCTAGGCGCCGTCCACGCCGGCAAGGAGCCGGGAGCCTCCCCCCTCAACCTCCGTGCCTCCACTGTTGGCGATTCGCTCCGCCTGTCGACGCGGGGCGAGGCCAGGGTATTTGGCGTCTCCCTCAAAGATCGCGCTGCCATCCTGCCCGCCGGCTACTCCGCCAACGGCGCCTACTGGATCGAGCCCGCCTCCGGGGCCTTCATTACGTCCAGCTACTACATGGAAGCGCTGCCCGACTGGGTAACCGCCTTCAATGCCGGAGACCGCGCCACCCAGGCAGCCCAGGAAGCCGGCGTCCCCGATACCAAAGACTTTTTTGAGCAGGTCGGCCTTTCCCCGGCAGCCAACGCCTACGAGCTGGACTTCGCCCGCGCCCTTATCACGAACGAGCAACTGGGCAACCACCCCGTAACCGACATGCTCTTCATCAGCCTTTCCGCCAATGATCTGGTCGGCCACCGCAATGGACCAGATTCACCCCAGGCCCGACAGATGGTGGACACCCTCGACGTCCAGTTGGACACCTTCTTCACCTGGCTGGACAAGAACGTCCCCGGCGGCTTGGCCAATACCTGGATCGCGCTTTCTGCGGATCATGGAGTCGCGCCTGTTCCCTCCACCGCCCTGGCGCTGGGCATGCCCTCGGCCACCATCGATATGGGCAAGTTCCTCGCCAGCCTCAATGAAACGATGAACGCCAAATTTTCCCCTGGAGAGAAGGTCGAATACCTGCTCGCGCAACAGGAACTGCCCTACCTGTCGCTCAATCGCCCATCCTTTGAAGTGGCGGGCATCAATGAGCAGGAAGCGGAACAGGCCATCCAGCAGGCGGTGCCCGCGGCTATCGCCGGTCTCGCTCCGCCGCCGGGTCAGGCCGCGCCGGCCGCGCCCGCACCCGCTGCTGCTACCGAGGCTACACCGCCTCCGCTGGCCAAGACCCTCCCCCCTGCCAAATCTTTAGCTGCTTCGAGACAACGCTCCCGCACTCGCTCTGCCACTGCCGTCGCTCCTCCGAGTCCTCCGGCTCCTCCTCCGGTTCGTCTGGCAGCCACCCCCGAGATCGTGCATACCTATACCCGCCAGGAACTTGCGTCCGGGGTGCTGCCGCCCTCGGAATGGGGACTCCTGCTGGCCCATAGCTACAGCCCCAACGGTGGCTGGTACGTCATGGTGATTCCGGCCGCTTATCAGATGCAGACAATCTCCTCAGGCGGCACGACTCATTTCAGCCCCTGGTCCTATGACCGCCATGTTCCGCTAGGGTTCTTTGGAGCACCCTTCACCCCCGGCATCTACCACGGCCGGGTGCAGCCGGTAGATCTGGCCGCGACCTTAGCGTCCCTGCTTGGGCTGACGCAACCCTCCGCCTCGGTCGGCACCGTTCTGACCCAGGCAATCCACACCGTTCCCGCTATTCCGGTCCCGCGGGTGGCTCGACCCGTGCATACGGAGGGCCCACCCAGCCCGTGAAGCCTGATATGAGCGTTCGCTTTGCCGGAATGCTGCTGCGCAACCCCGTCATTGCTGCCAGTGGAACCTTTGGCTATGGAGTGGAATTTGAAGATGTTGTGTCCATCGACCGCATTGGCGGCTTTGTCACCAAGGGCCTTTCCCTTGAGCCCATGGCTGGAAACCAGGCGCCGCGGCTGATCGAGACCCAGGGTGGCATGATCAACGCCATTGGCCTGCAGAACATTGGGGTCAAGGCTTTCATCGAAAAAAAGCTCCCCGCGCTGCGCCCTCATTCCGGCACCGCCTGCATTGCCAACGTCTTTGGCTACGAGATACGCGACTACGTCGGGGTCATTGAAGCTCTTAACCACGCGCCCGGCATTGCCGCCTACGAGTTGAATGCGTCCTGTCCCAATACCCAGCATGGCGGCATGGTGTTTGGCACCGACACCGGGATCCTTGACCAGTTGGTCACGCGCGCCAAGGCAGTCTCGCGCCGGCCTTTGATTGTGAAGCTCTCGCCCAACGTCACTTCCATCGCCCAAATGGCCAAATGTGCCGAAAACGCCGGTGCGGATGCGCTTTCTCTCGTCAACACCTTCTTGTCGCTTTCGATCGATGTAGAAACGCGTCGTCCGCGCATAGCCAACAACACGGGAGGCCTTTCCGGGCCGGCCATCAAGCCGATTGCGGTGCGCATGGTCTACGAAGCCGCTCAGGCCGTCCGCATTCCAATCTGTGGTTTAGGGGGCATCACAACGGCAGAGGATGCGGTCGAATTCCTTCTTGCGGGAGCGACCGCGGTACAGATCGGCACCGCAAGCTACGCCGACCCGCGGGCGGTGCAGCGCATCGCCGAATCGCTCGAGCGCTGGTGTGCCCGCCACCACATCCCGAAGGTCAAGGACCTGATCGGAGCCGTCCAAATAAATTAGGTCTCCGAACCGCAGCGCATTCCGCTCGTCCTTCCCGGCAGGCAGTCGTCGCAAAGTAGCCGTTTGCAACTCTGTCCATCCCAGTCCTTGACGTTCCGGAAGATTAGCGACTGGGATGGACAGAGTTACGGAGCGAAGCGAAGTGGAGTGGAGACTAGTCGCCCCCGCAAAAAGCAAAAGCCCCTGTCACCAGGGGCTTTTCGCAAGCACCAAACTCGACTACGCCACGTTCCTCATCAACCGCTCGCGCAATTCTTCAGGGATGCGATCCTGCAGCACCCTTGCCTGCGCCAAAGCAACTTCCGCGAGATAAACCGGCGCCGGGGTAGCCACCGCCACCAGAACCCAAATCATCAGCGAGAACAACAACCCTGCAATCGCTGCTGCCTGCAGGCTCAGCACAATTGACATCGATCCCAGGTGCAGATCCACCAGCGCCCAATGCTGCAGCGGTTGTACCCGGTGAATAACCGCCAGGCCAAATAAGAAAGCAGTGATGGACACCGAACTCACCCCGATCAGAACCACATCAATCGTGCGGTGCAAGCTTTGCCGTTTGCGGCAATGGATGCATTCCACCAGATGCTGCTCGTAATCCCGGCGCATTTCAGGAGTAATCCCTGAAATGTCATACCTCCAGCTGGAAAGTATGTCGCCGACCACTCGATCTGTGCATGCTGTTATTTGCATCGTTTATCTTTCATTCGTGCACACTATAGTAACATTTTGCCCGCTGTCCCAAACCCTAAATCCGCCCGGAACAAACCCACGGAACTTACTCGATTATAAGCATATAGGCTCGAGCGGCGCATCCTGCTGAGCAAGCACTAACTTATTCGCCAACAGGCTCATCCGGTCCCGAAGCGCTCTTTCCGCCGTTACCCGCGCCAACTCGGGCAGGTTGTTACTCTCTGATAGATGCGCCAGAACTACATAAGACGCGTTTCCATCGTAGTTCTTCTCCAGAAAATCAGAGGCGGCCTCATTGGATAAGTGCCCCACCCGCGACATAACCCGCTGCTTGACTGACCAGGGGTACGGTCCATCACGCAACATTTCCAGGTCGTGATTGCTTTCCAGCATCAGAACATCACAATTGCGGATCGCCATCTTCACATTAGGCGGCATATACCCCAGATCGGTAGCGATGGCCATGCGCACGCCGTCGGCTTCAAAAACGAAGCCAACCGGATCGGCCGCATCGTGCGGGATGGTGAACGGGGTAATGACAATGTCGCCGATTGAGAATCCGCTGCCGGCTGAGAAGTACTCCACTCCAGGCAAACTGCACGGATCTTCCGTCTTTTCGGCAGTCGTTTTTTCTACTTCCTCCACACATGGAGGCTGCTGCCGCAAGGCCAGCCAGGCGGCATAGGTCAACCGTTTCTGTGGCATCATCCAGCGCATCCAGGCACGGTGGGTTGCCTGGGTAAAGTAGACCGGGACGCCCAGCTTCCGCGCCAGCACAGCCACACCCTGCACATGATCCTGATGTTCGTGGGTGATCAGTAGAGCATCGAGGGCTGCCGGATCCTCGTTCGCCATCTGCATTCGCTTCAGCAGTTCGCGGCAGGACAGCCCCGCATCCACCAGGATGCGCGTCCGGCTGCTGGCGACAAGTGTGCTGTTCCCCTTGGACCCTGAGGCCAGCACCGTCATCCGCATCATTCCAGAAGCATACCGCCTCTTCTCCCCGCTTTCCTGTTGATAAGCCGCTCAGATCCCCCAAAGGTGCCAGCCGCGGTACCCCTTATTGGTCATATTGGTAGAAGCCACGCCCAGACTTGCGTCCCAGCCAGCCTGCATCCACCATACGAACCAGCAGCGGGCAGGGACGGTACTTTGGATCACCCAGCCCCTCGACCAATACGCGCATGATGTCGAGACACACATCGAGCCCGATGAAATCTGCCAGCGCCAGCGGGCCCATAGGGTGGGCCATACCCAACTGAAACACCTGGTCGATCGCCGCCGGCGTAGCCACCCCCTCCATCACCGCGAACATGGCCTCGTTCAACAACGGCATGAGGACACGATTGGACACGAACCCAGGCGCATCATGCACCTCAACCGGTGACTTCCCCAGCGCTTCGGCCAGAGCCTTCACCCGGGCGAAGGTTTCATCCGTCGTCTCCAGCCCCCGGATCACCTCCACCAGCTTCATCACCGGCACAGGATTGAAGAAGTGCATGCCGATCACCTGTTCCGGCCGCCGCGTCTGCGCGGCCAGCCGGGTGATCGAAATCGAAGACGTGTTCGAGGCCAGGATGACCCCCGGCTTGAGCACCGAATCCAGCTCGGAGAAGAGCTCCTGCTTCAGTGCAAAGCGTTCCGGCGCTGCCTCGATGACGAAGTCGCATACCCCCAGATCGCTGCCCTGCAAGGTGCCTCGAATCGCACCCAGCGCAGCCTCTGCCTCCCCCGCGGTCAGTTTCCCCTTAGCTACCTCCCGCTCCAGGTTCTTGCGAATCGATTCGAGGCCGCGATCCAGAAAGCGCTGCTCCACTTCGCACAGCAGCACCTGAAACCCGCTGCGCGCGAACACATGTGCAATCCCATTGCCCATGGTTCCGGCGCCCACCACTCCCACTACTTTGATTGTGTTCATTGGATTTGCTTAGGATTTATCGGGCGCGCACCAGCACGCAAGTGATGTTGTCCCGCCCTCCCGCCTCATTCGCGGTTCTTATCAGCTGGGCACAGGTCTCTTCCAGGTTGGACGCGTCGCCAAGAATACCGGCAATGCTCGCGTCATCCACTTCCCGCATCAGGCCATCGGAGGCCAGCAGGTACAAGTCGTCGGCAGCCACCACAAACTCGATTACGTCGGCGTCCACTTCGTCCTGCGTGCCCACCGCGCGGGTAATGACGTTGCGCATGGGAGAAGTCTCAGCCTGTGCCTGCGTCAGCTGCCCTAGCCGCACCTGCTCGTCTACCAGCGAGTGGTCATGGGTCAAACGCTCCAGCCGGCACTCGCGAAACCGGTAACACCGGCTGTCGCCCACGTGTGCAACCCAGGCATGGTCTCCCCGGGTCGCCATGGCCACCAGGGTGGTTCCCATCCCCGCCCGGGTGGGGTCCTGCTCCGCGCTGCGATGTACGCTGTGGTTCGCTTTATCCACCGCGTGTTGAAAGGATTCCCGGGTCAGAGGACCGTCGCTCATGGCGTGCAGCATGGCCTCGACCGCCATACGGCTGGCGACTTCTCCCGCGGCTGCACCACCCATGCCATCGCAGACCACAAAATTGCAGGCGCCTTCGCGATTATTGAGGCTTAGTCCGTAGAAATCTTCATTGGATTTCCGGGTCCGCCCCTGGTCCGACGCACCGGCTGCCTCATATTCCAGCACTCTCTGCTGCTTCTCTGGCATCAGCATTCCCTGTGAGCACATTAATTGTGCCACCATAATCTGTCCTGGTCCCGGCGTAAAGCAGCATTTGGGGATTCCCAGGGCTGTCCACAGGGCGAACAGCAGAGACTAGCTTGCCAGACCCAGATCTTTCAACTGGTGAAGAGAAAAGATTTGCCGGGCGCCCGTAGCCCGGTCGATCATGCTGGCGGTTAAACCTGCCAGCATCGTCCGGTAGGTCGCCTTGAGGTGAAAGGGGGTGCTGCTGGTCACCGCCGACAAGCGGTGGGCCAACCCCTCCCAATGATCGAAATGCGCAAGGCGCGGCTCGCCGGGCCCCTCGGGCAGGGCAATCAACTCAACTTTTTGCCCGCCAGGATTTCCCGGCAGCCCTTCCACCAACCGCAACTGGAGCGAATAGAACGTAGCTTCTTGATTGTTCATGGCACCTTGCGGGAGAGAAAGATTTATTGCCTGACCTAGCTAAACACGGGCCGGGAGAAAACCAAAGCAGCAGTTGCAGGTCTATGACTCTTTCGTGGGACTCGCCCGGGTTTGGGTTACCGCCTCGAATGTGCCTACGGTAACCCGGGTTCAGGAGATACTGACTTCTTCGTAGATGCCTAAAACCGCCCGCATGGCGTCGCAAATCTCCCCGAGCGTGGCGTAGGCGCGCACGCAATCGAGCAGGTAGGGCATGGTATTGGCGGAGGAGAGCCGGCCGTGGCCGGATCGAGGCTCGAGCGCCAAAGCACTGCGAAGCGCATCGAGGCTGCGCTCGACCGCGTCATTTGATCGGCTGGCCCGCAGGCGCGCCAGCTTGGCCGTCTGCCATTCCCTCACCGATTCTCCGATGCGCAGGATCTCCGGCGGCTCTTCTTCCATTACATATTCGTTGACCCCGACGATGACCTTCTGCCCCCCTTCCACGGCGCGCTGGTAGGCGTAGCTGGCGTCCGCAATTTCCTTTTGCGGGAAGCCGCGCTCGATGGCCGCGACCATCCCGCCCATCGCGTCGAGTTTCTCAAAGTATGCAAACGCGCCTTGCTCCATATCCAGGGTCAACCGTTCGACAAAATACGAACCGCCCAACGGGTCGACCGTGTTGGCCACGCCCGATTCATAGGCCAGGATCTGCTGCGTGCGTAGGGCAATTCTGGCGGCTTCTTCGGTCGGCAGGGCGAGCGCCTCATCGAAGGCGTCGGTATGCAGGCTTTGCGTGCCTCCCAACACTGCGGCCAGGGCCTGGACTGCTACCCGCGCAATGTTGTTCTTGGGTTGTTGTGCGGTCAGAGACACGCCTGCCGTCTGGGTATGAAACCGCATCCAGTGCGAGCGCGCATCCTGGGCGCCGAAACGCTCTGCCATCAATCGATACCAAAGCTTGCGCGCCGCCCGAAATTTCCCGATCTCCTCAAAAAAATCGTTATGCGCGTTGAAGAAGAAGCTCAAACGCGG
>CAZSUK010000555.1:0-13177 GCA_964609355.1 uncultured Acidobacteriaceae bacterium
GAGAACCGCTGCGCCAATGTGGCGATCGCCCCCCTGGTTTCCCGCAACTTTGAAGTCGTGGGCCGCATCATCATCGTGGACGATATTACGGAGCGCATGGAGCTGGAAGCGCAGCTGACGCAAGCCGACAAACTCTCTTCCATCGGCTTGCTGGCAGCGGGTGTGGCGCACGAAGTCAACACCCCCCTGGCGGTCATTTCCTCGTATACCCAGATGCTGGCCAAACAGGTGCGTGGCGATATGCGAGTGGCGCCGCTGCTGGACAAGATTACGCAGCAGACTTTCCGCGCATCTGAGATCGTCAATGGCCTGCTCAACTTTTCCCGTACTGGTGCAGCGGAGTTCACGGAGCTTGATCTGAACCACGTGATTGAAGAGACGTTGAAGCTGCTGGAACACCAACTCCGCGTGTCCCAGGTTCATCTCGAGACATCGCTGGACGGCAATCTGCCAACGATTTTGGGGAATTCAGGCAAATTGCAGCAGGTGTTTCTCAATTTATTCTTAAACGCGAAGGACGCCATGGCAGCCGGGGGAACGCTCAGCGTATCCACCATAGCCAATGGGCACGTGGCCGTAGACATCTCAGACACCGGTTCGGGCATTGCTTTGGAGCACATGCAGCGTATCTACGACCCCTTCTTCACCACCAAGTTGACGGTGAGCGAAGGGCAACGCAGAGGGACTGGATTGGGGCTGGCGGTAAGCTACGGCATTATCCAGGAACATGCGGGTAAGATCCAGGTAGAAAGCCAGGTAGGCAGCGGCACCACTTTCCATCTCGAATTCCCTACGGCAAGGAAACCCGTTCATGTCTGAGGCCGGCATTCTCGTTCCGCAAAGGCTCAACCCCTCAAACGCGGACACAGCGCCCCGTATTCTGATCATCGACGACGAGGCAGCAATTCGCGAATCGTTAGAGACGTTGCTGCTGCTGGAAGGGTATGCAGTAGACCTGGCCCCGGAGGGGCAGGCTGGACTGCGATGCATCGACACCAGGACCTATGACCTGGTTCTGCTGGACCTGGCGCTACCGGGACAAAATGGGCTGGAGATTCTGGCCCGTATCCGTGAGCGGCAGCCCAACCTGCCGGTGATCATGATCACCGCCTATGGCACGGTGGGCAATGTAGTGGACGCCATGAATGGCGGCGCGCAAAATTTCGTCCAGAAGCCCTGGGATAACGAAAAGCTTCTGGCCGATATTCGGGCAGCGACGGCGCGGCAGCGGGCGGAAGAAGAGAATGTCCAGCTCAAGCGGGCGCTCAAACAGCGCTACAACTTTGAAAACATAGTTGGCAAGAGCGAGCCGATGTTGCGCATATTCGACCTGGTGGCGCAGGTGGCTCCTACCCGCTCGACCATCCTGATCCAGGGCGAGAGCGGAACCGGCAAGGAGCTTATCGCCAAGGCCATCCACGCCAATTCGCCGCGGCGGGATAAACCGTTTGTGCCCGTTAACACCGGCGCCATGCCCAGCGATCTGCTCGAGTCCACACTTTTTGGCCACGTCAAAGGGGCGTTCACGTCAGCCGTTTCCGCGAAGAAGGGCCTTTTTGAAGTTGCGAATTTCGGAACCCTTTTCCTGGATGAAATCGGCACCATGGGGATGGACACCCAGGCCAAGGTGTTGCGCGTGCTGCAGGACCGGCGCTTTATGCACCTGGGCGGCGTGCATGAGATCCAGGTAGACGTGCGCATCCTGGCGGCTACCAACGTCGATCTCCGCCAGGCAGTGCGTGAGGGCAAATTTCGCGAGGATTTGTACTACCGGCTGAACGTCATCACTATCGATCTGCCTCCGCTGCGCACGCGGCGAGAGGATATTCCACCGCTGGCGGCCAGCTTTCTCAAACGCTACGCCGAGGAGAATGATCTTGCGCCGCGCACGCTGGCGCCGGAAGCGATGCGGGTGCTGATGGACTATGACTGGCCGGGCAATGTGCGCGAACTGGAAAACGTCATTGAGCGTGGAGTGGTTCTCTCCTCCACACCGACGATAGGCTTCGACCTTCTCCCCGGCCATCTGACGGGCCGGAGCTACTCCTCCAGTCTGCTGGAGCATAATCCTGACGCCTCGCTGTTCGACATTCTGGAAGACATTGAGCGGCGCATCATCATCGATAAGCTGGAACGCTGCAAGTGGAACCAGACAGATGCGGCGGAACAATTCAGGATTCCGCTTTCTACACTCAACCAAAAGATCAAACGGCTCTCGATCGAGATCAAGAAGCGTATGAAGGACTAGGGACCCGCGTGTGGTACCCTCGGCTTGCATATGCCCTTTGAAAAGATTGAAAGCATTGCCAAAAAGCTCCTTTTATCGGTGCAGGATTATGCCATCCTCACCGGGCGGGCGATCGGCAATATCTTTCAGCGGCCCCGCTACATTGCCGATCTCATTGTCCAGGCAGACTCGATTGGGATCGGTTCAGTGCCCATCGTCCTGCTCACCGGCTTTTTCACGGGCGGGGTGCTTGCCTTACAATCCGCATCCTCGCTGGCGCAGTTCGGCGCTACGGCCATTACAGGGGAGCTGGTCAGCCTTTCGATGATCAAGGAACTGGGCCCGGTACTCACCAGCCTGATGGTCTCTGGCCGCAACGCCTCGGGAATGGCCAGCGAGCTGGGCTCGATGATGGTGACCGAGCAGATCGATGCCATGCGCGCGCTGGGAACTGATCCAGTGAAGAAGCTGGTCACGCCGCGGCTTTACGCAACAGTCTTCATGCTTTTTTTCCTGACTATTTTGTCTGACACGGTGGGGACACTGGGGGGAGCGGTCATCTCAGTGTTCATGCTGGGACAGGACGGTTCGCAGTATTTCCACACCGCCTACCAGACACTGCGCTATCCCGATATCATTCAGGGCCTGGTCAAGCCGATTGTTTTCGGTTTCATCATCGCCAGCGTCGGCTGCTATTACGGGATGACCACGCGCGGCGGCACCCAGGGTGTGGGCCGATCCACGACGCAGGCGGTGGTGGTTTCGTCGGTGCTCATCATCGCGATTGACCTGGTCATCAGCCAGTTCATGATCGGAGTCTTCGGCCGCTGAGCTTATGGTCACTGCGCCCCAGCCCACGACCTCTGCAGTCCAGGATGATCCGTCACAGCCGGTCCTTGTCTTCGAGGACGTCTCCATTGGATTCGAAGGCAAAAAGGTTCTGGATAATATCTCGTTCAAGGTTTCTCCGGGGGAAACGCGCATCTTGTTGGGTCCTGCCGGCAGTGGCAAGAGTGTCCTGCTCAAGCTCGCCAACGGGCTGATGCGCCCAGACTCCGGAACCATCACGGTGTTTGGCGAGGAAATCAATACCATGCCGGAAGAGCAACTATTCCAGTTGCGAGGCCGCATTGGCATGGTGTTTCAGGAAGGCGCTCTCTTCGATTCCCTGACCGTGCGCGATAACGTGGCTTACCGGTTGATTGAGCAGAAGGTGCCAGAAGAGGAAGTGACCCGGCGGGTGTTAGAGGCGCTTCGCTTCGTGGAATTGGAGCAGACGGTAGACAAGTTTCCGTCGCAGCTTTCTGGTGGTATGCGCCGCCGTGTCGCGATTGCCCGGGCTATCGTGAACCGGCCTGACCTGATCCTCTACGACTCTCCTACCGGCGGGTTGGACCCGATTACTTCGACCACCATTGTTGAGCTGGTGATGAAGCAGCGCGACGTTTATCACACCAGTTCGCTGCTGGTGACCCATCGTTTGCAGGATGCGTTTATGCTCGCCACGCATACGTTCGACCGGGGCGAGAATCATATGGTTCCTATCCCCAATGATGGACTGGATCCCAAGACTAATTTTCTGATGCTGCATGATGGGCACCTGGTTTTCGACGGATCTACGCATGATCTGGTGCATAGCGATGATCCTTTCATTAAAGAGTATTTGTCTTAGTGGGATTGGGTTGTGGTGGACCGGAACAACCGCAGATCTCTCCAAACTGCGCGCTTCGGTCGAGATGACAAAGGGGAGAGCGGTGCCTCCAGAAAGAGTAGTTGCTGAACAGAAGCGCGATTCCAACGGCAAACATCCCGGTCGGTAACCACCCTCCCCTTTGTCATCTCGACCGGAGCGCAGCGCAGTGGAGAGATCTGCGGTTGCTCCTCCCGAGACTTCGTTGAGGGCCATATGAGCGCCATAATGTAACTTTTACG
Source organism: uncultured Acidobacteriaceae bacterium (assembly GCA_964609355.1). GTDB lineage: Bacteria > Acidobacteriota > Terriglobia > Terriglobales > Acidobacteriaceae > PALSA-350. The sequence goes on from CAZSUK010000555.1 coordinate 4,160, forward strand.
ATTTCTTTTTGGCGCAGCTGAGAGCGTCGAGCTATGGGATGGTTGACGAGACTGGGATTGATCGCGGCCGGCCTCTTCGTGATCCTGCTGGCGCGGGCTCAGTTGCAGGCCGGCCATTGGGCTTTCGATAATGCGAGCTACCATCAGACGACCTTCGCCGCCGGCGGTTATGGCGTCGGCGCTTTGCTGATATTGCTGGCATTTCTGCCTCCTCGGGCCTGGGTCTACAAACACATCACTACAAAACGCTCGAAGTTGCTCCATCAAAACCGAAGGCGACGCTCACCGGAATAGCCGGATCTCTGCTACCCTTAAAGGTTTGCTACAGCTTCTTGAGGTGCCTACCGGCATGGCTTTTAAATTTAAAGGTGTTGACTTCATCCAGTTCGATGGGCTGCTCTCCGGCGACGAGCTGCTCTCGCGCGATACGACCCGCCAGTTTGTCGAAGACAATGTGATCCCGATCATCGAGCAGTGCAATCGCGACGGGAGATTTCCAAAGGAGTTGATCCAGCCGATGGGCCAACTGGGGTTCTTTGGCGCCAGCCTGGAGGGCTATGGATGCGCCGGCATGTCCAATGTGGAGTATGGACTGGTGATGCAGGAGCTGGAGCGAGGCGACTCCGGATTGCGCAGCTTTGTGAGCGTGCAGTCAGCACTGGTGATGTACCCCATCTACGCCTTCGGCAGCGATGCCCAGAAAGAGGCCTGGCTGCCGCTGCTGGCGACAGGAGAAAAGCTGGGATGTTTTGGGCTCACCGAACCCGACTTCGGTTCCAACCCGGGCGGGATGAGAACCCGCGCCCGGAAAGACGGCGAGGACTACATTCTGAACGGGGAAAAGATGTGGATTACGTCCGGCTCCATCGCGGATGTGGCGGTGATCTGGGCCAAGGTGGACGACGAGGATGGGAAGGTGCGCGGCTTTCTGGTGGAAACCAATCGCCCGGGCTTCTCAGCCTACGATGTGCATGGCAAGTGGTCGTTGCGGGCATCGGTCACGTCCGGGCTCTCACTTCAAGATGTGCGCGTGCCAGCCTCAAATTTGCTGCCTGGTTCGGGAGGATTGAAGTCGCCGCTCATGTGCCTCAACCAGGCCCGATACGGCATCAGCTGGGGAGGCCTCGGGGCCGCGATGTCCTGTTATGACACGGCGCTTCAATATTCTTTATTGAGAAAACAATTTCGCGATGAACCGATCGCCAGTCATCAATTAGTGCAGGAAAAGCTCACCTGGATGATCTCGGAAATTACCAAAGGCCAGCTACTCGCACTGCAGGTAGGGCGGCTGAAGGACGCGGGCAAAGCAGGTTTTGAACACATCTCGATGGCCAAGCGAAACAACGTCTGGATGGCGCTTGAGTGCGCGCGAACGGCGCGGGATATCCTCGGCGGCAATGGCATTACTGATGATTATCCAGTGATGCGGCACATGATGAATCTGGAATCGGTGAAAACGTACGAAGGCACGCACGATATCCACGCGCTCATCATTGGGCAGAGCGTCACTGGCATCCCCGCCTATTGAAGGTTTAGAATCACAAGAGGGGGTTGCAGCCGGGGCAACCCTTTCTACCCCCCATCCCCGCAACCAATAGCAGCAAAATGCGTCTCTAATCAGTAGGGTTGGTGCGTGCGCATGGACGTAAAATCCGCCTCCAGAAAAGTGCTCAAGTTGGGCAAGATCCAGCGTCGTCCCGAGCTGGATGCCCTGCGCGGCCTCTTTCTGGTGTGGATGACGCTCACCCACTTGCCCACGCGTGTCAGCGAACTGGTTAATCAGCCCTTTGGGTTTGTTTCCTCGGCGGAAGGTTTTGTGTTTCTCTCCGCCATGTTGGTCGCTACGCTCTACATCCACAAAGCTCAGGAAGACAGCGATGGGGTGCGTTCAAAACTCTGGATGCGGGCACTGCGGATCTATGGCTATCACTTGATCATGCTGACCATGGTCTTTACCGTAGTGGCTGCGTTCGCTACCCACACTCATCGCGCAGCCATCTACAACCTGCTCAATTTCTACCTTGCCCACCCGGCCACGGCGATCATCGGGTCGCTGCTGCTGATTTATTGTCCGCCACTGTTAGACATTTTGCCCATGTACGTCACTTTTCTGCTGCTCACGCCGTACATCCTTAGCGTGGCGGTGCGCCGCGGATGGACGCGCATCCTGATGGTGAGCGGAGTTATCTGGCTGTTGGCGCAGTTTGGCTTGCGCACCTGGATGCACAGCCTGGTGGTCAATGCGACCGGCTTACGGATACCGCTGCAAGAGACGGGAGCGTTCAACCTGTTCGCCTGGCAGGCTATCTGGGTTTTGGCTCTGTGGCTGGGAGCCAAGTCAACCCAGGGTGAGAACCCGCTGGGCAAGTTGCCCGGGTGGGTCTTTGTTCTCAGCGGCGCGGTTTGCCTTTTCTTCCTTGGCGTGCGGCATGACTGGCTTGGCCCCCACCTGACGCAGGAGGCACTCGGCCTGTCGTTGGACAAGTGGCAGATAGGCCCACTGCGCATGCTGAACCTGTTCGCATTTTCGTGCATGATTTATTGGTCGCGGAAATACCTCACCAGGATGGTGCTGGTGGAACCTTTTCTAACCCTGGGCAAGGCATCGCTCGAGGTCTTCTGCGCTCACGTCTTCTTTGTGTTTGTGGGTTTAGCATTGCTGTACGGAGAGGTAACAGAGCTGCACGGGCGCGTTGCGCTGATCCTGCTCATCATTACCTTCACTGCGCTCATATTGGTGGCTATCCGCGAGGTGCGGCGCAAGCAGAAGGCCCGTCTGGCTGCGCACGCCGGGGCTACCATTAACGTGCTGCGGCAAGATGCTGCAGAGCCGTTTCGTCCCGCGGAGAGCCGCGCGGAAGTCTAGACTGCTACCGTGAAGGTATCTTCGTGACGGACGACGTTGCGATAGAGTGTGTCCCGCTCCACCGGCTCGCGGCCAGCTTCCCGGATGAGACGTATCAGATCCGACCGCCGCATTCCCTGCGGTGTAGTCGCTCCGGCGTCATGGTAGATCTTTTCTTCGACGACCGTGCCATCGATGTCGTCAGCTCCGAAACGCAATGAGATCTGCGCGATTTTGGCGCTCATCATCTGCCAGTAGGCTTTGATGTGGGAAAAGTTATCCAGCAGTAAGCGGCTCACGGCAATCTGGCGAATGTCTGTGAGGCCAGTGGTTGTGGGCAGATGATCCAGCGCGGTGTTCGCGGGATGAAAGGCGAGCGGAATAAAGGTTTGAAAGCCGCCAGTGTCATCCTGCACCGCACGCAGACGAAGCATGTGATCGACGCGATCCTCATCGTTTTCGACGTGCCCGTAAAGCATGGTTGCATTGGAGCGCAATCCCAGCTTGTGTGCGGTGCGTGCTGTCTCCAGCCACTCGTCGCCATCGATCTTGTGATCGCAAATGATGTGGCGCACGCGGTCGGAGAAAATCTCAGCCCCGCCGCCGGGCAGGGAGTCAACGCCGGCGTCCTTCATCTGGGTCAGGGTCTCGGCAATGGTCAGCTTGGCGCGGCGTGCCAGGTAGGCCACCTCGACCATGGTGAAGGCTTTGATGTGAACCGGGGGAAAGCGCTGCTTCAGACCTGCCACGAGGTCCAGGAAGTACTGGAATGGAAGATCGGGATGCAAGCCGCCGACGATGTGAAACTCGGTAACCGCTTCGGTGTAGCCCGAGGCTGCGGTGTGCCACGCTTCTTCGAGCGCCATGGTGTAAGCACCCTCACCGTCTTTTTTGCGGCCAAAGGCGCACAACCGGCAGGCGGCCACACAAACGTTGGTGGGGTTGATGTGCCGGTTGACATTGAAATAGGCGATGTTACCGTGCAGGCGCTCACGCACATGGTTGGCCAGCCAGCCTACGGCGAGTACATCGCCTGAGCGATAGAGGGCAACGCCATCCTTGAAATCGAGACGCTCGCCTGCCAATACTTTTTCGGCGATTGGCTGCAGACGAGGGTCGTCGGTTTGAAACTTGTGCCGCTGAGGGGCAAATGGCATGAGAGTGCTCCCACGTTTATGATACTCGACCCCCTTCGGCTTCACCTTTTCATCGCGCTGCATCGAAAGACGGTCCGACCGGTGTGGGGTGGGTTAAGATTTGGTAGACAAAATGCGACTGCTTCGAGCCCTGGTCTTCCCCCTCTTCGCTTTGCCGTGCGCAGTGGCAGCTTCGCAAATTTCCCAGACTCCCCAAACCGCGGTTTTACCTCCGGTTACCGCGTACGCGCTGGACCGGGCGAAGGTAACGCTGCCGGCGAATTTTGCCGCTCCGCTTAATCTGCTCGTTCTTTCCTTTCAACGCGACCAGCAATCCCAGGTCGACGGATGGCTTCCGGCGATCACCGCTCCCACGGTGCAAACGTGGTGGCTATTCGTTTCTCCGCGTGAGAATGGATTGTATCGATGGTGGTTGAACGCGTCCTTGCGCGGCAGCCTGATGCCATCCCAACCGCGGCGGTATACGGTGCCCCTGTACGTCAACAAAACACAGTTTTTTCAGGCCCTGCAGATTTCTTCTGAGCAGGATGTCGTGCTGTTGTTGACGGATAAGGCGGGACACGTGCTGTGGCGGACGGCTGGGGCGGTGAATGAGAGCAAGAAAGCAGCGCTGACGAGTTTTGTGATGAAATCGTCGTCCCATTAGGAAAGGTGTCGCTGAGCGGGAGAAGACTTCAGATCCCTCGGCTTCGCTCGGGATGACAAGGGGAGGGTGGCGCTTCCAGAGAGAGTAGTTGCTGAAGAGAAGCGGTTTTTCATCGCCTTGGGTGGGCCGAAGGCCCATGATTCCTCTGTCGAAAATACGCTGCACCCTCCAGACTTTGAGCGGGTGGCCCAGGTCTCGATTTTGAGACCTGGGTTTCTCCTCGCAATGAGCCTGGCCGGAAGACTCACGTAACATCCCGCATCGTGTCCCGAGTTGGCTGCTTAGGCCTTGGCCACACGCGCGGCAATTCCATCCAGGGCCCGGTGTGCCGATAAGGCTGCGCCCTCCTGCCAGCCTACGATGTGACTGGTGTGGTCGCCGGCCATAAAGATGCGGCCCTGAGGTTGCATCCAGACCTCGTAGCCCGGCGGGGCGCCGGTTTCGAAGTCGCTGACCCAGGATCCTAGGTTGTAGGGAATGTGTCCCCAACTGACGTAGATGGGATTCTTCAACTCCTGCGAGCGGCCGGGGTGCAGGAGTTCAATGGATTGTCGAGAGGCTGCCAGTTTTGCCTGCGGACCCGGCAGCCTGCCGAATTCTGAGCCGTTTTCTATTCCGTATCCACCCAGGATGATCCCAGTTTCGGAGAAGAGCGCGGCACTGGGATACCAGACTGTATCGACGGGCTGGCGGAGGAAAGAGATGCCACCATAGATATTGCACTCCTGTTCCCAAAAGCGGCGTGATTCCCAGGCAATTTTGTAGGCCGAGTCATAGGAGCAACCATGAATGGCTGCCTTCAATTCGGGCGAGAAATCAGTATCCATGGTTTTGAGCACAGTCAGCGGCAAAGCACAAACGCAGTAGTCCGCACTGACGGTCTCGTGCTTGCCCGACGCGAAATCCTGATAGACGACTTTTACGCCCGATGTGTTTTGCCGGATCTGGATCACCTCGGCGCGCGAACGAATGACGGCGCCGAGCTTTTTCTTAAACGCCATGGGTATCTGATCCATGCCGCCGACCGGCTGAAACATCGTCGCTTGCCAGTCGATCTCGTCTTCTTCCATCAACTGCGTCCATAGATGGGCGGACAGCAAGGCGCGCATATCCAAGGGGTCGTGGGGAACGCCTTCCCTGTCGCCTGCCCCGGGACTGACTTTCCAGCCGGCGCGCGTGGATCCCTTGTAGAAAAGATCCGGGGACAAACCACCGTAGGTCTTCAGGAACGCGATCATCTGCTCTTTGTCGTCCGGGCTGAGTTCCTGGTCGAGGCCGCCGCGTTGAATACACTTTGCCAGCAGTTCGGAGACGTGACCGCGGGTATCGTATTCCACCTGGCGGTTTTGTACGGTTTGGCCATTGTTGAGTGTCGCGGACTGCAGGTAGGCGCTTCGCGAGGCGTTGATTTCTACCTCCAGCGGAACGGCAAGCTCGCGACAATAACCGAGCATGGTGTGGTGTATGGACGGCAAGCGGGCGGGCCCGACATTTTGATAGAGGCCCGGAGCGAAGGCGCAGTTCTGAGTGAAACCGTCGGTGAAATCTACCCTGGTTCCGTTGCGGACGGTCCAGTTCCTACCGCCGATGCGTTCGCGCGCCTCGAGCAGTGTGCACGTGTAGCCTAACTTTCCTAGCTCATAAGCGGAGACCAAACCGGCGATGCCGCCGCCCAGAACGACCACGCTCGTCCCTTTGCCGGAGCCCTCCGGGTGCTTGACTGTCGGTGCGGCCGAGGCCGTGACAGGCAGTAAGCCCAGGGATTGCATCATGGTGAAGGCGGCACTGTAGCCTCCCGCCTGGCCCACCTTCATGAGAAAATCGCGCCTGGTTAGACCCATTTAGTTAGACCCACTTAAGAACCTTCCTACCTGCCAGCAAATGGAAATCTTCGGTGAATTTGAATGGTAGAATTGTAACTTTCCGGATTGCTGTCGAGATGTGGGAACCGGGCTCCGTCATGAAAGTGCCGCGGCTGGCGCCGGCCACCGTTTGTGCGTGGCTACCAACGGAAACGAATTGTCCTCGCGGCTCCAACACAGGGAAACCAACCCTGGGAAGACGCGGGGTAGAGAAACGGAGATTCATCAGTCTTCAACCTGGAAGCTGCTAAAGCAGAGAGTGCTAAGGAGGGGTTTACGTTTCGACGGGGAGAACGTTCACCATCCGTGACCCTGCAGGAGCTCGCAGAGGACCGGAAACGACCTTCAGGGTAAAGGCAACAGAGTACGAAAGCAACAGTAAAATGGCGCATAATTTTCGTCGCCTTAACGAGATATGGGATGTGGGGTCATGACGGAAGAAGGCTCAAGGGCCGACGAAGTACTGGATATCGAGTTTTTGCATGAGATCGGAAGCCGTATGGCGGCCGCGGACCCGTTTCATGCTGTGCTCGAACGAGTAGTTGAGTTTGTGTCTACGATCGCGATGTGCGATTCGTGTTTTGTCTATGTGCTGGAGGGCGAGAAGCTGGTGCTTCGGGCCTCCAAGAATCCCCACGCCGACCTGGTGGACGAGCTTGACCTGCCACTGGGCCAGGGAATTACTGGCTGGGTCGCGATGCACCAACAACCGGTGGCGATTGGCTCCCAGGCGTCGAGCGATCCGCGGTTCAAGATGTTCAATGATTTGCCTGAAGACCATTTTGAGGCTTTTCTCTCCGTGCCCATTCTTTGCCGCGGAAAGCTGGTCGGGGTGATTAATGTGCAGCATCGTAAGCCTCACCACCATAGCGCCCGCCAGGTTCGGCTGATTTCGACAGTTGGGTTTCTGGTGGGAGCTGAGCTGGAGATGGCGAGGCTGGAAAGCGAACGATTGCTGCTTGCCGACCGGCTGGAGGTAAGAAAGCTGATGGACCGGGCGAAGGGGATCCTGCAGCGCGAATTGCATTTGGATGAAGAGGGCGCTTACCTGGCGCTGCAAAAGCAGAGCCGGCAGAAGCGGAAGGCGATCCGGGAGATTGCGGAAGCCATTATTTTGACGGAAGAGATTCGCCGGTCACGGAAGTAGAACCACGGGTCTCTCTGTACCATGCTGCGTATGTTGCGCTTAGGGGGAAACGTTATAGCATCTTCGCAGTGACCCCTGCCACCAAAGAAGAGATACAGGCAAAGCGGCAGCCCAAAAGGGCTCTCGGATTGTTCGACTCCACCATGGTCGTGATCGGGGTCATGATTGGGTCCGGAATTTTCATTGTCCCGGCCAATATGGCTCGCATGCTGGGTGGCCCGGGATGGTTTCTGGCTGCCTGGGTCTTTGCCGCAGTGCTGACCATTGCGGCTGCCTTTTCCTTCGGAGAGTTGGCGTCGATGATGCCCGGCGGAGGCGGGATGTACCTCTACCTGCGCGAGGCCTATTCCCCGCTTTGGGGCTTCCTCTATGGATGGACGCTGTTCACGGTGATTCAGACGGGAACGATTGCCGCAGTTGCGGTTGCGTTTGCCCGATTCCTGGGGGTTTGGGCGCCTTCCGTTTCTGAATCACGCTACCTGTTCCCTCCTCTGCGTTTGTCCGCGCACTATGCGCTCACGCTGTCGAGTGCCCAGTTGGTTGCTTTGCTGGTGATCGCTCTCTTGACCGCGACGAATACACTGGGGATCGAGTATGGCAAGATCATCCAGAATTCGTTTACGGTCGCTAAGCTCGGAGCGCTGGCGGCGCTGATTTTGCTCGGCCTGAGTGTGGGTTGGAAGACGTCGTCTGTCCATGCGAACCTGGATTCTTTCTGGCAGCGGCCGGATACCTCTTATGCAGGTCTCCTGGGCTTGCTGATGGTCTTTTGCGTTTCGCAGTCAGGATCGCTCTTCGCCGCGGACGCGTGGCACGACATTACCTTCGCCGCGGAAGAGGTTAAGGATCCGCGGAGGACTCTTCCACGGTCGCTGGCGATCGGCACGGTGATCGTCATGCTGTTGTACCTGGTAGTGAACATTGCCTACCTGGTGGTGTTGAAGTTTCCGGCGATCCAACACGCTGCGAATGATCGCGTGGCGACCGCAATGCTGCAACAGATCTTTCCCGCCTGGGGAGGAAAGGCTTTGGCCGCGCTCATCATGGTGTCGACGTTCGGCTGCATCAATAGCCTGGTGCTGGCTGGACCGCGCGCTTACTATGCGATGGCTCGGGATAAACTTTTCTTTCCTGCGGCGGGGACGCTGAACACGGCCCGTGTGCCTGGGTGGTCTCTGCTGATGCAGGGCGTTTGGGCGGGGCTGTTGGTGCTGTTGACGACTTACTCGCCGGATAAGGGCTATGGCAATCTCTATAGCGATCTGCTGGACTACATAATTTCTGCTGCGCTGTTGTTTTATATCCTCACGATTGCTGCGGTGGTGGTGTTGCGGTACAAGCGCCCGGATGCGGAACGGTTG
>CAZSUK010000556.1:0-11740 GCA_964609355.1 uncultured Acidobacteriaceae bacterium
GTCCAGTAAAAATTTAATGCCTTACCTGCTCGACACCAACATTGTCTCGGATCTCGTCCGCAATCCTCAAGGTCGTGTTGCCGAGAAAATCAGGAAAGTCGGCGAAACACAGGTCTCCACCAGCATCATTGTCGCGGCCGAACTGCGTTATGGGGCAACGAAGAAGGGATCACCTCGTCTCACCGCCCAGCTCGAAGCGGTGCTAGGCGCGCTGCAGATTCTACCCTTCGACGCCCCTGCCGACTCAGCGTACGGGTTGATTCGCGCCCGCCTTGAAAAGGCGGGGCAATTGATCGGTGGCAACGATCTGCTTATTGCCGCCCAGGCTATTGCATTTGGGTACACGATTGTTACAGACAATCAGAGAGAGTTCGCTCGCGTCCCCGGCTTGGCTCGCGAAAACTGGCTACGCTGAGTGGACCCAGTCAATTGGCTGAAGCTTTCTCTACGTGGTCGATGACGTAGTATTCCACCGGCCCCTTCTCTGCTTCTAGTTTGAGACCGAGTTGCTCCTTCAAAGCGTCGAACAGGGACGGCCGATCCAGCAATCCCGGGGGGAGATTCTCTTTGGGAAAATTTGGCGGTAACTCCGGAGCGAAGGATAAGGTGAAATCGTAGTTCTTATCCAGTCCTGTCTTGTTGATGACCGGCCGCTGATCCGATTGCAGCTGTCCTCCGAGCCACCAACAGAGATACTGCATGGGAACCCTTTTGCCCACTGCGACGTTGTCCGCCCCAGGAGTGATCGGGATCTTGAAATCCTGATCGCTCTCGTTGACCTTCATCTTCAATCCTGATTTGTCCACCAAGAGCGCGTAGACAGGACCTTCTCGGATGTCCTTATGGAATTTCAGGTTGAATCGATCCGCCAGCAGGTTTTGGAACATCACATGGAGTTCGTCGATGCTGTAAGCACGATCTGCCTTCGCTTCGATATCATAGCGGTCGCTATCGAGCCAATCTGGGCCGCCTGTGATCTGCCGGGCCGGCACTTTATACATCAAGCTGATCATGATCTTGACCGGCATGTTCTGCACCAGGTACCCATCCCCTCCGGGCGTTGGCTTAATTCCACCACTGGTGGCGCCTGGTTGAGCAGCCCTGATGGCAGCCACCTCGAACGTCAGCCGAGCCGGCTTCTGCTGCCCACCAGCCAACGGCATAGAAATTAGACAAAGCATCGCGGCGAGGAGAGACAAGCGACGCCTGGGTACGGAGGGGGCAGTGCAAAGCGTCATATTTTTTTCCCTGCTCTCCCGGGAAGTCCTGGACCAGCATCACAACATATCGACAACCACTTTACCCTCTGAGCCAGAAGCAACGCACTCAAAAGCTTCCGCAATGGTCTCGCAGGAGAAGCGTTGGCTGTTGACGAGCGGCCTGAGTTTACCGCAATCGACCAGGGCAGCCGCCTGACGAAGAATGTCTCCATGGTTTGCCCGCCCAAAGCCAGTGAGGACTGGCATGAGCGTGAAGACACCCGAGTAGCTGGCCCCGCGAAAAGAAAGAGGCGCCAGAGAATGGGTGCCCCATCCGAGACAACTTACTACATGGCCGGTATAGCGCTTGACGGCGGTGAAGGAGTCGTCAAGTGTCGCGCCGCCGACCGTGTCGTAGACAACGTCGAAGCCTTCCCCTGCCGTGTACCGGTCGACATATTCCTCAGTGGAAACGGCCCGATAATCAATCGGTGTAGCGTCGAGTGCCTCGACGTAGTGCCGCTTGCCGGCGGACACCGTCGCAAAGACTTCGGCTCCCAATGCCTTTGCCAGCTGTCCGGCGATGTACCCGACGCCTCCAGCTCCTGCGTGTACCAGTACCTTCTGCCCGGCATGCACGTGTGCTCGATCAACGATGCCTTCCCAGGCCGTAATGGTCACCAACGGAAGCGCGGCCGTCTCGCGCATAGAAAGCGATTCGGGCTTGCGAGCGAGAAGCCGGTAATCAGCGATCACGAATTCAGCCAGGGTTCCCTGAAGTCCCCCTACGCCGCCGATCATGCCGTAGACCGCGTCCCCGTTACGGAATGCTGTGACCCCAGGGCCAGGCTCTTCGATCACTCCAGCCATATCCAGCCCAAGCACGGCAGGGAGAGGCTGCTGCGCGTGAGCGGCTTTACCGGCTCGAATCTTGATGTCCAGTGGGTTGACGCCGCTCGCCAGCACCCGCACCAACACCTGGCCGGCGGCGGGGATGGGCCGAGGCAGATCAACCGCGCGAAATTCTCCTTCTGGGCGTTCGACCATGTAGGCGCGCATCGGTATTTCTCCTAATCTCGATAGTCATATTTTTTCCCGCAGCGCGTGCAGGTATCGGTCGTCCAGTCCCAGCGATGAACCAGGCAGAAGAGCCGCTTCAACCAATTGATCATGTCTCCCCCGCAGCACTGGTTTAACGCCTGGAACGTAAGAAGGGATTCTCGATTCGGATGCCGCTGATCCTTTGTCCCGCGTTCAAGTCCTCCGAAAGGATGCGCTCTGCGCCACTGTTCATGGCAGTTGCACAGATGAGAGCATCCCAGAAACCGATACGACCTTCGTCTTCGATGCGAAACGCTGCTGCGATCTCAGCCGGTGTGATGTCTACGCACCAGATCACGTACGTGTTGACAATCGTGCGAGCTACTTTCTTACTGAGTGGCTTGGCAAGTTTTCGAGTCACATTGACATAGAACTCCTGCAAGACCTGGGTGCTGATAACTCCAGTACGGTTCGCCCACAGCTCGTCCAGTACCTCTTTCGCGGCCAGATGTTTTTCTTTTGCATCAAGATCGTGGGCGTAAATCAGGATGTCTGTGTCGACAAACGTTTTAACGCTCATGCAACTCATCCCGTGGGGTCAAGCGAGCGCCTCCCAACCGGAAACCTCGCTCCATCAGGCGCAACGCGGTGCGGCGGGAGCTCTCGTATGCTTCCTCCTGTCCCACCAGGGCCTCGATCTGTTCTTCCAGGAGGCCGCTAATCGAAGTCGAGCGCTTTACAGCCAGAATTCTAGCCTTTTGGATCGTCTGCGTGCTGAGGCTCACTGTTACGTTTTGTTTCCGTGTTTGCGACACTCAAACCGCCGTCACGTAGGATGCGTGTGACACGTATTTTACGTGCACGGGAAAGGCAAAGGCAACGGCTCGGCGGCATAATACCTCTCGCGGGTAACCCCGATGTACTAAGGACGACCGTTTTGGGCTTGCGACTCCGGTGCGTCCAGGAACCTTTGAAAATGGTCGACGAACTGCGCCACATGCGAGCCGTCTGCCAGTCCATGGTGCACATGGATCGATACCGGCATGGTGCAGCGTCCGGTCGTCTCCGTAATCTTGCCGAAGGTGATTCGCGGCGCAGAATCTTCACGGGAGAAGTCTCGCGCATGTGAGATGGAAGTGAAGTCGAACCATGGCAGCGTCGAATAGCGAATCAGGTTGGCGTCCTGCGGCCGTTCCAGGTCATCCCGGTGCCGCACCAGCTCCACTTCGACGGAAGCTTCGCCCACGAATTCTGCGATACCTTCCCGATAAGAATAATGAGCGAACCCGATGGTACCGTTCGGGCGTCCGACTGCGCTACCGCCATTGACCACTTCATAGCGCCAGACGTTGCCATCCACGATGCGCGTCCGAAAGTTCTCTATCTGCTGCGCGGCCACGAGCGAACGATGCAGGAGTGACAGAAAGACTGAGAGGCCTTCTCTCTTGGCAAAGTTGTAGGTTGCGGTACAGTCCACGCGGAGGCACACGCCGTGGAAGGGCTCACTGAAAGCGTTGAAAAAACTGAAGAGCGCGCGGCGCTCCCACTTCTCCAAATCGATCTGCTCTCTTCTTTGAACGACAGATTCGTGCATACCTTCATGCTAAACCGTCGAGCGTCGAGCAAGGAATGGGCCCCGAACCGCTTAAGAAGATGAAACTCGCGCGGACGACTATTGAGTAGGTGGCCCAAGTCCCGCTTTTGAGACTTGGGTGTTCAGCAGGAAAATCCCAGGGAGCGCAACTCCAGACGTCAAGCTGGCACGCGGATTTCACCAACGAATGCGGACGCGCCGTTGCTCTGCATAACGAATGTTCAAAACCGAACACTCGCCGAGCTGTTCACGAGTGAACACAATTTTCCAATTTCGACCGATCCTCTCGGCGTCACCGCAATCATGATCACGTAATTTCAGCGGTTTGACTCGTCTTGATAAGTGGCCGTTGGGATGCCATGCATTAAATGTTTGCTGCAGAAATATATCTGCGGGAACTTATCGCGAAAGACACGCGTAATCACAATCCAGGTAGTCGTCATTCCGTGCATTCTTCCTAATTCCTATCGGGGGTTCACGCATGATTGCCTTCTCTTCTTGTCTTCGCTCGAAAGTACACGTCCTTCTTCTGATAGCTCTCATCGGAAGCGTTGGCGTTGTCAGGGCGCAGAAGCCGGATGCCCACATCACCACGTCGCAAGAGCGGATTGCTCACGATCTGCAGTTGATTCGCATTGGGGAACAACAGCATCTTCCCCCAGCCCAGCAAGGAATTTTGTGGGAACAACTCGCATTGGAGTATCACATTTCAACAGATTTCCAGAAGGCGGAAGATGCCTACTTGAGGGCGCTACGTCTGCTGAAGACGGCACCGTCCTCCAGAGAAGACTATGCTTCCGCACTCGACAGCCTCTCCTCGCTCTACCTGATCTACGGTCGTTCCGACGATGCTGAGAGCGCCAGAAAGCAAGCGATCAAGGTGCGCCAGAAGATGGGCAACGACGCCGATAACGGCGAGAGCTTAGTGCACTTGGCGGACGTAGCAATCGTGCGCCATCAGTTCAAGAAGGCGGAGCGCCTCGCCCTACATGGACTGCGACTACTGGAATCTTCGCCGAACCCGCAAAGGGAGGGGATCCTCTCCGCATTCATTACGCTCACGTATGCTCGCTGTTTTCGGGGGCACTGCCAGGAAGGACTGATAAACGCTAAGCAAGCGCTTGCGTTCGCAAACACAAACTTCCAATCAGAATCGACGGCCCACGGGTTCGCGCTGGAGACACTCGGGTTTGCCGAGTGGAAGAGCGGGTCACCCCAGGATGGAGAGAGAGCCATGCTGCAATCCATCCAGCTACTACGGAGGGGGCTCGCCCCTACCGATCCTCGCCTGGCCGGCGCCTTGTTGCAATACAAGTCGTACTTAGAGGAGGCGCACCGGTCGGCGGAAGCACAAGAGATCCGCGAACAAGTGTCAAGGATGACCAGTCAGGCCGGAGCGGCCTGTCAGGCGTGCGTAAGCGTCTACTCTTTATCGAATACTTTGCGATAGAGGAGGTTCGTGCGAGGGTTATTTTCCTTGAATTCGGCTCAGAAACAGTTGCAGGAACCGATCGCGATCCGCGGTCAGGCACACCCGCGCATTCGGCTTGAGTGGGATGAGGCCATCGATCTCGTAATGATCTCCGTGCAGAACATTATTTTCGTTATACCCGTTGCGATTGGCCACCGTCTCTCCGCGTGTAAACTCGCCCCTGGTCTCTACGTCCACGTGCATTTCTTTCAGGGTGCCGAGGGTTGGATCCATTGCGATTGCCACGGCTAGCGGGTCGTACATGGCGGCCCCGCTCCAACCGCTTTTCTCGCTGCGGGTCACATAAAAGTCGACAATCTGAGAGATGAAGTCGTTCTCGGGTCCATGCGTCGAGCTGAGTTGTGCCAGCTCCTTGCGCGTAATCAAGGTTCGCTCGCCCACATCCGATCCCACCATGGTCACCATCCAGCCGGCATTGAACACGATCTGCGCCGCTTCCGGATCGTTATAGATGTTCGCCTCCGAGGCGCCGTCGACATTTCCGCCCGTGATCGACCCGCCCATGATCACCACATTCTTCACCAGGGGAACAATCGAAGGATCCTTGGAGACGGCGAGTGCGATGTTGGTGAGCGGCCCAACCGGAATGAGCGTGATCTGATGCGGATACTGGTGGACTAACTGGATGATGAGGTCCGGGCCGAAGCGGGGATCCGCCTTGCATTTGGACGCGGGTAGCTCTACGTCGGCCAGCCCATTCTTTCCATGCCAGTACTGAGCCGTGATGAGTTTCTGAGTCAGCGGATGCTGTGCCCCTGCTGCGACAGGCACGTCGCAGCGGCCCGCGAGTGAAACAATCTTCAGGGCATTTTCTAGTCCTTGCTGAGCTTCGACGTTACCCGGCACAACCGTAAACGCTTCGACCTTGAGCTCGGGAGAATTTAAGGCCAGAAGGATAGCCATGGAATCATCCGTACCAGGATCGGTATCAATGATGACCCGCTGAGGCGAGCCTTGCGGCAACGCGGTGGCTACAAAAACGCCGAAGACGAACAACGTGGAGAAAACCAGAGAACGCAATTCCTTCACAGGGGAGCAGCCCTTTCTATTCATGGAAACATCTATTATGCCGCAGCTTGCTGCGGTTCCCTGCCCCTGACACCATAACACCCGCTACCCTTTGTCATCTCGAGCAGCGGCTTGCCGGAACGAACGCGTTTTGGGCTCTATCCCCGCAGCCCATCGCCGGGTGCCCCACATCTCGCTCGTTTTTTGCGAGATGTGGGATACCGCGAGCCTCGCCCTCAAGCCTGCTGCAGTCCCTCAGATCCACACGGGTACCTCAGGTTCGCCCCAGCGGACCTGGGCCGAAAACAATGGGCGAAGCCCACCGCATTGAGATCCTCAACGCCACGGGTCTCCATAGGAAATCCGGGGAGCGGAGTGGAGAGATCTCTGTGTGTATGCTCTTTCCTGGAAATGTTTTTCTACACATGCAACTTCCCTCCAACCACAAATGTGGCTGCCCAGCATAACCGGTTAGCGCACAGGTTACAATCCTTACGGATCCAAGATTCTTCATCCTGAATACTGCGAGGGCGACAGATGAGCTGGAAAGCCACGCTCATGCGGCTCCCGGGAATTCGCAAACTCTCGTCTGTGCGGACGAACCTGACTGCGCATTGGTCTGACTGGCGATACCACGTCAGAACCTGCGGTGATGAAGATCCGCGCCAACTGAACGTTCTGGGCGAGAATGTTACTCACGCGGTCGCCTATATACCCACGACGTTTCGGTCTGGGCGGCTCATGCTTCGCGACCTGCCGATTCCCGACGTGTCGGGCTACACGTTCATCGACATGGGATCGGGCAAAGGAAGAATGTTACTTCTTGCGGCTGAGCTTCCGTTCCGTCGCATCATCGGCGTCGAGTTCGCTTCGGATCTCGATGCCCTGGCTCGAAACAATGTCAAAACCTATCGAAACCCCAAACAAGCTTGCTTTCAGATCCAACCGGTAAACATGGATGCGACGCAGTTCGAGTTTCCTCCCGAACCATCGCTCGTCTACTTCTACTATCCATTCGATCAGTTTGTGATGGAGCCGGTCATTCAGAACCTGAACCGATCCCTGGAAGAGCATCCGCGCGACCTGATCGTGTTGTACCGTAATCCCGTTTTGTCAGAGGTTGTGGAGGCGGCGAGCAATTTGCGGGTCTACACCAGAAGCAATTACTTCGGCAGTCTCTACTATGTTTATCGAAGCGTCGTCCCCTCCGGCTGAGCCAACCGACCGGAAGCGGGATGGAAGGGGAGGATTGCTCCCTGGAATTGGAAACGGGGTTCTCAGAGACCCTCAGTTCGTCTCTGCAGAACCCTTTTCCACAACCGGTAATGCCTGGCTTTTAAACCTGTTTGCAAACCTATTTGTAAGTAGCGTTGGTAATACTCAGATCGTCGCGATGCGCCGAGAGATCCACCATTGACTCAAACGCAACGCCCCCCAGCGGATTACTCTTGATCGCCTCCTCCAGCGCCGCGTTGACCTTATCCAGCCCGTCCGCGTTCGCCGCCAGGTACACAATCAAAAACGAGCCCGGAGCTTCGGTATGGATCGCCTGGGTATCCACTTCGTACTCGTGTAGCGTGCCGTCGGCAAGTAGTTTCTCCAGCAGCGGCACGATCAGCGTCTTGCTCAGGGTCTCCACCGCGTTGCTCGGCGCGTCTGGCTTTAAGCGGTACGACGCTGCATAGGTGTACCCATCCTTCCACGATCCTGCATGCCAGTTGTAGAACCGGCTTTCGTAGACGCTATCGAAGTGACTCGTGGCGCTGCCCAACACAGAAGCCGTCATATCGCCGGACTTGCTGAACTGTTCCAGCACCTTGAGTACACCGGCCAGGGACATGGCCGACCACCAATCGTCGTGGGTCGTGCCATCCGCCTGGTGAACCAGGGTCAGATCGTTGCCATATCCCACGAGGGTCCCGTCGGCAATGGCCTTGTCCAGGATCTTCTGGTTAGCCGCGGCGGCCTTCTCCATGTCTGGCCACTGCGCCCGGGGAATATTCCAATTCGCGACGTACGTGTACAGCGCGGGTTTTTCTTTAACCTCGGACATCTGCGCGCCTGCCTGCCCGGCCCAAAAGGCGGCCATCGCGACGCCGGCCGCGCTTGCGAAAACTTTCCACAATTTCACGTTCATTGTCTTTCTTCCTCCACTTGAACCAGGGTCTACCTTGGTATTCCTGGCCAACGAAGTGTACAAGGAATGTCTGCTGAAAGGCAGAATTTGCGCGAGGCGGCCGTGATCTGCCAGCCCGCTTTAGATCGGTCCAATGGAAGTGGACACCTTTGAGACACCGCCACCTCGGCGTTATCGCTGCAACTGCTCGGCGAACCAGTTTCAGTTCCCACGTCGAAGCTCATACTTCGAGCTCGCCGTTCCAGAGAGAGCCGGTTGCCGGCGGCGCTCAGCCAGACCATTTTCCCCTCAGTTCAGTGCCAGAAGGAGGGTTTCGCAGACAGATAGATATGAATGCGAGCGTGTCCCACTCAGCAGGCCTACACGTCGCGTGAGTTACGAAGAGTACTTACGAAGGTAGTGCAAGGATTTGGTTCCAGGAATCGCTCATATCCGGGTGGTGCGACCGTCTTGGCAGGCTTGCCATTTGACGTGTCATTTCCCAGTCTACTTCCACCTTCGCCAAACCTTGCTCACGCTTGATCCAGGCGGTGAGAAAGCTCATGCAATAGCTTCCGCCCGAGATAGCGGAAATATTGTGGACCTGCCGCGGAATTCGAACTCGCGCCCAACAGATAAAGCCTTCCGGCTAACTCTTCCTCCACCGTCAAAGACCAGCCACGATTCCCCAGCAAGCGAAGGCGCTGTTCAGGGTGGTGCAGTACTGATAGATTCCGTAGATGTTGCCGGCCAGGGACTTGATCGTGTCCTGTGAAGAGCCGGCAGACGCTACGATCTGGGGCTCGGAAGCATTACGCACAGAGACCCACGCGGGCTTGGCTCCGGTCATCTGCGCGATGGCGAAGAAGGCGAAAGCGTCATCGGTATCGTTCATGGCGCCCAGTGCCTGCAGTCCTTCAAGATCGGTGCTGTCATCCACGGTAAGATAGTCGGCCGAGACGATGTCCATAGGCTGTGGCCCTGGGACGGGGTGGCTGCCAGGGACGTAGATGGCGGGCGGCACGACCGGCTTTTGGACGAAGCTATAGCCGGAACCAGACTGAAGCCGGTTGTAGCACGAGGTGAGCCCGGGAAGCGAGAGCTGCGTGAGGTTAGCCGCAGCATAGTTCAAGTAGGTGGTGTTCAACGCGACGGTGTTGGTCAACTGCCCATCGCTGGTGCTGAGCGCGTTGATCTGCGGATAGGTCGGATAGGTGTCCTGGACGTGAAAGCGCGCCGCGGTGGTGATCACCACGTCGCCGCACTGGACATGGCTGCCGATGGCTCCCGCGGTGCCGGTGCTCAACACCAGGGAGGGCTTGAGCTCGTTAACGAGTTGCTGGATGACGGGAACGAACGGCAGCTTGACGCCGTTTTGCTTGGGATGAAGTTCGGACTTGAAAAGCACAACGTTGGTGGCGCCGATTTTGATCGCGGAGAGATAGCCGAACATTCCATTCTCGAGCGCAGTGTCGCCTTCGATACCTTGGATGATGGGCTTGAACTGGTTGAAGTTGTGTCCGTACCCGTTCCATTGCCGCTGACGAGCAGGGGTCCAGGCGTTGTTGCCCGTGAAGACGTCGAGCAGGGCGCGGGTCTCGTCCTCGGTGTAGAGGATGATGAGAACATCGGCTCGTACGTCGAGCGCGGTCGTGATCTTCTCTCCCGCGCTGTAATTGCCCAGCGGCTGCGGCGTGGGCTTAAGCGTGGAAGGCCAATCGATGGTGCCAAGGGAGACGATGATCGGGGATTGTTGACTGGCGGCTTGCGCAAAGGCGTCAGTGACACTGACGCCTTTGAACGTGCCGGTGCGAAATACTTGTGGCTGCATGGAAGTCCTCATGGTTGTATACCCCTTGGAAAACGCCCCAGTCACTATTTCCTGAAATCAGGGCGTTTTGGCTTTGGCCAGGGCCGCCTGGAGCGCTTGCCCGTTAACGCTGCCCAGGCCTGTACAAGCATTCCATCCGGCCCCGGCCGGATACCCTGTAACTCCGTTGAAGCTATTATTCGCCGGACCCGGAGGCCCTGCGATATGACGAAAAGCTGCCGCGGGCAGACTGTACAGCGTCGTATTGAGGAAGCCGGCCGGAGAACCGAGATTGCTGTTGATCCGAGCCATCAGTCCGGCGTAGAGCGGAGCGACCGCGCTGGTGCCGCCGATCGGCTGCGGCGGTTTGCCGTTGAGGACCTGTGGATAGCCGCTGTAGGGGCTCGCGTTGCCGGCAATATCTGGAACGCCCCGCCCGGCCGTGCCGGTACCGGTGCGCTTTGGAATGGCGGCTGCCGCCTGATACTGTGGAACCGCAAACCGCGCGCTGACACCGCCGCCGGTAGCGCCGTCGTCGTTCCAGACCCATTCGTCGAACGACGACCCATTGATGTTGCCGATGGTCGTACCGCCGCAGGCGGTTACCCAGATATCGCTGGCGGGATAGCTGGTTTGTGCCTGGGTGGTGCTTTCCACGTACGCGCCTGAGTCGCCCGACGAAACGAAGACCGTGATCTTGTTGGTCGAGGCGTCTTCAAAGATACTCGTGAACTGCGCGTACTCGCTGGGCGAGAAGTTCGGGGATCCGGGGTCGTCAGCTCCCCATCCATAGCTGATGGAGACGATGTTCGGCGTTGGCTCGCCCGCTTTTGGAAGGATCATCATCTGCAAGGCATGGATCATGTTTTGCACCTGGGCGCCGGCGAAGTAGACGGCAATGGTGGCCTTCGGCGCGATGGCGGCGGCGACGGTGATGTCTAGTCCCGTTTCCCCATCAGACTTGCCGGAATTTTTTTCGCCGTCGACGGGAACGTCGATGATGTTCGGCATGGGCAGGTTGCCCAGCGCCTTCATCGTGCCTTCGATGTCCGATTTGGAATAGCCGGCGGCGGTTCTACCGATTTTCATTTCATACAGTCCGATGGTCTGGTTGGCGCCATCACCCGCTGGAAAGCTGTAAAGGTTCGCGACCTGCGCCGGCGTCAAAGCGACGGTGTTCGGTGGATCCGCCTGGGCCCGCTGCTGCACGGCCGAGGTTGCAGACCAGTGCTTGGCCTCGACCTCGCGATTCGTGAGGCCCACCACTGCCTGGACGTAGTCGGCGATGGAAGCGGGCACGTTTACCGGCCCATCGTGGCTGCGGTAGGTTCCCCGGGCATATTCGTAATTATTCAGTTGTACGGCGAAGGCCTTACTGATGGCAGCAGCGGACCCGTGCACGATCACAGACCGGCGCGCGGCGTCGGCATCCACAACTTGCAGGCCCGCCTCTTTAGCGAAATTGACCACGACGTCGATT
>CAZSUK010000557.1:0-12347 GCA_964609355.1 uncultured Acidobacteriaceae bacterium
ATGTCGCGTATTTCCTCTTCCGGCAGTGGGGTATGCCCGGGCCCGCGCAGGACTGCGAGTACGTCCGCAGCCGCGCGCCAACTTTCCTGATGACCGATGAGGGCGAAATCGATTTCGTCTATACAGGCAATTGAGCCACCCATGTCAGCGTTACCTCCCCCGGTAGCCCTAGTTTGTCCAACGTTTTCAGGTATTGATGCAGCGATGCGCCGCGCAACTCAGCCGCACTGAGGCTTACGTCGGGGAGTGCCGGCTTCACACAGCTGCCGTGGCATACTTCGCAGTGACCCGTGCGGCAATCTCTCGCCAACATTTCTGCCAGCGTGGTCATGACTTCGAGATGCAGGCGGTATAGCCTGGCGTCAAAGCTCTGCTCATCCCGGGCTCGTTCTTTTCTCAGAATCTCCATCGCGTGGCCGATGTGATCCTCTTCTTCGGCTGCGATGGCGGCAAAGGTCTTGCCCAGGGTGCCCGGAGCGACCTTCCCCACCCGCGCATAGCTGGCCACGGCGAAGGATTCAAGCATGATCTCCTGGACGATCAAACAGCCGATGAAATCGCGTTCTGTAATGCAGCGCAGGAATGCTTCGCGGAGCCGCTTCCAATGTTTTGCGTGGACGTTGTTGGACGCGTCTACACCAATTTTGCGGCCCTCGTTCGCGAAAGCAGCTGCATGTCCCTTTTCGCCTGCCGCATGCTCCAGGGCATCAGCTACTTCTTCGGGGTCGTCACAGATTTCAGATAGCGAGGTGTAATTCATCGCGGCCAGTAGTTCGCCGGTTATGGCCTGTGCCAGCACGTCTTGCCAGATCAGGGCGGTGGGAGAGAGCGAGGTGGGGTTAGCGGGTAGCGAGCATTTCAAATCAATGACGGTTTGCATGTGTCCTCCTGTTTCTTGCTGCGCGGAAGATGACTCCTGTGCCCTCAGGGGCTAAAGCCCGGGAATATTTCAATCAGGTCCGGCACGACTAAGGTCGTGCCTTTTCCGCAGCCACCAGGGCTAAAGCCCGGAGATTTATATACCGAGCGTTTCCGCGGGTTTAAAAACCCGCTCCCCCGGACTTAAGTCCGGGGCTGGCACCAACGTCGTTCCCTTGCTCAAGGGGGGTTCAGTTTCTGCAGCATCTTTACCGCGTTGTGGTTCGCAGGGTTTAGCTGGAGCGATCTTTTGTAGTTGGCGATGGCCTGCGGCTTGTTGCCATCGTCCATGTAGGCCTCGGCCAGACTGTCGTAGGTGTTGCCTGAGCTTGGATAGGCTTCTACGTTGAGTTGAAAGATGCGGATGGCTTGCTCGAGCTTGTTGGCTTGCACCAGTTGATAGCCCAACGCGTTCAGTTCGTCTTCGTCCAGGTTGTAATTGACGGCCTTTGCCGCCCTTAGCTGGTGGTATTGCTGAGCCGCCTGATCGATGCCGCTAGTCGCAATGGTCGCGGAGAGTGTTTCGGCGATGGACTTGCGGCTGTCGTAAGCTCGCTTGAGGTTGGGCACAAAGATAGCCATGGTGACGGCTACGATGCCGGCACCCAACCCAATAGTCAGCACGAAAAGGCCGGCCGCCATAGCAAAGCGGCCGATGGCGCCTGCGCGGTCCTGAGTGCGCAGATAGATTTCAAGCACAGCAAGCGGAACCAGGTATTGGCCGAAAGACATAAAGGTGAGGAAGGGGCCGCTAAAGGTAGCTGCATTGAAGCCGAAGGGGCCGTGATTCAGGACTATGGAAAGAAATACTCCGGCGCGGATAAACAAAGATGCACTCACCACCATGAAGAGCCGGAGGGCCCAGCGGCGATGTGTTTTAAAGTCACGCAGTAATGCGTAACGCAACGCGAGAACAGAACAAAGCATGATCAGGACAGCGTCAAGGCTCTGACCGAGATGTTGCGAAAGGTCTCCGGGCGTGCCCCGGAACCAGAGCATGTAAAGGCCGGCCAGGCTAATGGTGAACGCAGTTACCATATAGACCCGGCCGTTCCAGCGATGGAAAAGCGGCGCGTGGCGGCGTAAGGCTGGAATGAGTTGGAGCGCCCCGCTGAGCAGGATGATGACGGCCGAGACGAGATGAATGGCGACTACCAGGTTGGCCATGGGACGTCCCGGCGTGTAGCCATGAGACATGGATTTATTCCACTGCTGCCAGTTGCCTCGCGCAGCCGTAAGCCCATAGAAAGACGCAACGGTAGTAGCGAATATCAGCTCCCCAAGGACCACGACCATAAACCAAAAGGCGGCAGCCATTTTCAAGGCGGTATCGGCGATTTTCCGCGGTGAATATGTCGCGCGCCGGGTGACAGGAATCGCGAATGCGGTTTGCAATTGGGTGCTCATATCCGGTCCTCCTTACGAGACCTGGCAAACGAAATGGCCCGTTACATCGGTTCCCGGTAGCGGCGCAAGCGGACTGCGGCGGCAAGAAAAACGCCGGTCAGTGCAAGGCCGGTCCACAAGCCTGGGTCGGTGAAGAATTGAACTACATCGGAGGTTGTCAGTACACCCATCGACATGGGGCCCGCCGTGAAAGGGACCTTCTCCGGGCTGCCGCCAAAGCGGAAACCGAGGAGAGCAGCGAAATGCGACGTGTTAAAGGCAATCTTTTCTATCACGCCAACGACTACTGGCGGTAACATGGCCCAGAGGAACGGGGCGCGCCGCGCCCAGGCTGAGACCAGCAGCAGCCAGCCATAGAACGGGGCATACCAAAGCCCGTGAATCGCCAGCATGTGGAAGAAGAGCATCATTGACATTTGCCACAAGGGCAAGTGACTCCATAGCTCGGCAACATTTTGACCGCGGACCAGCATGACTGCGCTGCTTAGCAGCAGCATGATGCATTGCGTGACGAGGACGGTGGCGAAGGTAATGAGGGGCAGAATCAGGATGGGAATGCTGGCTTTCGCGAGCACCGTCGTCGTATCGGAAACCGGCAAGGACTTCCAGAACAGAATGCTGCGATCCCGTCGTTCGCCGTGCAACGCTTCGAGGCAATAGAACACCGCGACAAAAAAGGTAGTGCCCATGAGCAGAAGGGCGGCGATGGTGTACGGCTGCTCAAAGACATCCGGCTGCTGGCGCTGCATGGAGTTGATGGGAAGGCCAATGTGCACATGTGCGTGGGGATTATGACCGATGACAAATGCGAGCAGAAACAGCGCTGCTACCGTGACGGGAGCCAGATAGAGTGAACGATTCTCCCACAATTCGCGCCGTATCGACCAGTAGAACCGCCGGCTGCCGGGGATCACCACAGGCACTGCTACATTCCCCTCGAGAGAAGAGACGGCGTTGGTGTGGATATTCATTGTGCCGCACCTTTACTTTCCTGGTTGCCAATGATGGCTACGAATAAATCAGCAATGCCAGCCGTTCGCACTTCGCCCAAGGCGGCGAGCTGCTGGCGATCCACATGATCGAACAGCAGGATGCTGCGACCTAAGACTTCGCGTACATGGATGGGCTTGAGCGCTCGCGCTGCCGCGAGTTGCTCCGGGCGCACCGAGACTTCCAGGTAGCGGGACTCCATTTCTTCTATGCTGCGATTGAAGACGATGCGGCCGCGGTTGATGAACACCACATCGGTAAGGACATGCTCGATCTCTTCCACCTGGTGGGTGGTGAGGAGGATGGTACGGCTGCGATCGAAGTAGTCGTTCAACAACGAATCGTAAAACTGCTTGCGATAAAGGATGTCGAGGCCGAGGGTCGGTTCATCGAGCACCAGCAATTTGGCATCGATGGCCATTACCAGGGCGAGGTGTAGTTGAGCCACCATGCCCTTGGATAATTCCCTCACCTTACTGGTGCGGTGGATGGTGGTTTTCGACAAAAACCCTTCCGCTTTGGCACGATCGAATCGCGGATGAACGCCGGCGACATAATCGAGAGTCTGAGAGACCTTGATCCAGCGCGGCAGCACGGCAACATCGGAAATGAAGCAGACGTCGCACATCAGCCGATCGCGGTCGCTCCATGGCTCGCGCCCCAGAACCTTCAGTTTCCCCTGGTAGGGGGTGAGGCCGAGGATCGCATTCAGAGCAGTGGTCTTGCCCGCGCCGTTGGGCCCGATGAGTCCAAGGATGCGGCCCTCTTCCACCTGTAAATCGATACCGTCAAGCGCGATCTTTGCGCCGAAAGCTTTACGCAGGCCGTGTGCTTCTATGCATGCCATCTTCAGCGCTCCTTTTTCCCGTTATTCAAAGCCAGCAGTTCTTCCGTGGTCAGGCCGAGCCGCTGAATGGTGGCGTAGATCCTGGGCCATTCTTCACCCAGAAATTTTTGCCGTTCGCCCTGCAACAAGAGATCGCGTGCGCCGGTATTGATGAACATGCCTCGCCCTCGTTTGGTCTCCACAAGTCCCTCATCCACCAGTTGCTGATAACCCTTCAGGACCGTGAGTGGGTTGACCCGGTACTCCGCGGCAACATTGCGCACCGATGGTAGGGGATCGCCTTCTTTGAGAATTCCGTCGAGTATCATCGCGACCACCCGGTCACGAAGCTGGCGATAAATCGGTTGGCCGTCATTCCACTCAGGGTCCATCAGGGTTACCAAACAGTCTTTGCCACAAATACGCTTGAGTCATTTCGTCCCAGGTCAGGTGCATCTACGGATGGCCTTCCCTTTAGTGTTGTACTTGACTACAACACCATGTCACCTGTCAAGGATTATTTTTGATCCGAGGAATTCGGGACCGGGCATGAGCGGCAGGGGCTAAAGCCCGAACCTTTTCTCGATCGGTTTACGGCCCGACTAAAGTCGTGCCCTGATACACCACAGAGCTTTTGTGCAGCTCGTAAAGTCGTGTCCCGATGTAAAAGAGGTCTTTCCGCAGCCTGTAAAGCCCGGAATTTTTGAAGGCCTGATACAAAACAGAGTCTCTTGGGGCGACATCAGCGCGGGGATAGAGCCAAACCGCGTTCGTTCTAACCCTTGCTCTTACCCCGGCAAGTCGTTTGTTCTATTTGCCGATTTGGACGGCGCCTAGTTTTTTCGGCTGCAGAGATGCTTGGCCGCTAATCGAAGCGAATGCCCTGGTTGTACTCCCGGCGGGTCGGAGCAGATAGGAGTTCCCCTGGCGCACAGGTAGTTTGAGGTTGGGGCCTGTGCTCCGGACGATGGTTTTCCCGTTTGCATCGACAACTTCGATTGACTCACCGGGCCAGGGATTCCGGATGGCAAGGGTTTCGCTGGCTCCGGCTTCGATAACGACGGTGTCAGGCACGCCTGCCCTCGTCTGCACATCGATCCGGGTGCGGCTGCGCACCCACACGCTGCCTTCGAAATCCCAGGCATGCGGCACCGCAGGTGTAATGCGGATGAGGCCATCGTAATCCTGCACCAGGGCCTCGGCGAGGGCCAACGCAACGACGCCCTCCTGCTCAACGTAGAACTCGCCCGCGGGGCCGCCCCAATTGGCAAAGCCGTTTACGTATTTTTGATATTTCACGGTGAGAGCGATCAAGGTAGATCTGACTTCATCGCTCAGGCCGAGACGCGCGGCCTGCACGGGATCGAAACTCCAGTCCTGATGGACGGGGTAAGGGCGGGTGGCAAAGGTAGCCTTGGCGAGAGCCACCTGGGGAGAATCGTCGGCGATAAGACTGTAAGGCCAAACTGGTTCGAGGCCGATGTTCTCTTCGTTGTGTGCCTGAGCTGCCGGATCGTAGGACTCGGCGATGACCTGCTGCTTTGTACCGGCCATGGTTTCTTTTTCGGCTTGGGGGAGAGGCGGAATCTGAGTGAGTTCCACCTTGATTTGTCGCACCAGGCTGGTATCGGTGCGCAGCAATATGGCAGCCTGGATCACCGCGGGAAAGAGGGCTGATCTGGCGGAAAGGTCGGTAGTTGGGTCGGTCGTATCCCACTGCTGCTCATGCGCATTCGACGGGTGGGTGTGCATCTTTCCGTCATCGCCCCGGGTTTCATAGGCCAGCAGAAAACGGGCGGACTCCGCCATAACAGGATAATTCCGGGTGAGGAAGGCGCGATCCCCGGTGGCCAGATATTGACGCCAGATCCAGAGCGAGGCTTCTGCACCGGTTGAAATGGTGCGGGCGTTGTAATAAGGCTGGGAGGCGGCATCGCAGTTGAGACCGGTAGCAGGGGTCTCCCAATCGCCTTCGTACTCGATGCCCGGGCCGTTGAAGCGCATGGTTTCGGGGACACAAATACCGGGGCGGCCGGCCATGTGCCGGGTGGTCCAGTCCTTTATGCTGGTTAGATTTTCTCGGTATAGACGGAAGTATGGCGCGTTCAGCTCAGGGACGCCGGCATCAAGATTCGCAGCTACCTGCATGCGGAGATTCCAGTGCCAGAAGGCGGCGGGATCCCAGCGGTGAAGATCCTGGACCGCGGAGAAGAGATCGGCGATGCCGGCTTGCGAACCAGGAAAGCGGCCTCCGCTTTCAGCGGCTGCGGTGTAGAGGTAGAGGTTGCGCAGGTTCTCCATGTACTCCCCGGAGCCATCCGCGGAGGTGATCTTGATGAGCCCTGCGCGGCGCCAAAACGAGTGCCACCAGGCAAGGTGTTCGGCTGGTCCGTCGTTCGCCAGTGCAGGCCCGAGGCTGGCTTCTGTTGTCTGTGCACCGTTGTATTGAGGGCAAGCAACAATTACCCGGAAGTGGCCGTCCGGTGCAGGTTTAAAGGTAACAGTGACTGCGCGGGAATTGCTCTCGGTGGCAGAGACCTCGCGGCCGGTTGCGGTCACGGCGGCCAGGGCGCCGAAGGTTTCTCCTGAGGCTCCCGGGCCGTAGTGGTCGACCCAGGTTTGCGCGAGCATACCGGTTTTGCCGGATACCGTGGCTTGCGGCGTTCGCGGCGGCCAGAGAAGCAATTCGGCAGTCTGGGTCGCGTTGGGGTCGGCACCGGTTACATCGACGACGAAGGTATCCGTCGATACCTGCACCCAGGCGGTGAGGGTAATGCCTCCGCCGTGTTCGACCAGGGTTCCGTTGTAGAGATCCAGACGACCGCTGAAATCCCGGGCGGAAGCAAGAGGGGCGAGGCTGGGGATGATCAGTTGGCCAGGCGAGTCGCGGTGCGGCAGGGTGTCTGGGCGGTTTAGCTGCGCGGTGAGGCCGCCGGCTGACCAGACGGCGACGCCGAGGCGTCCGTTGCCCAGGGGCATTGCCTCCTCGGGCAGAGGATTGGGCTGCGCGAGCACGATATCGGACCGGCTTAACAAGCCGGCGGTGTCCAACACGAAGTGACCGGATTTCCATGCCGTCGCCGGAGGGCTTTGCTGCGCGACCGCTCCCGGGGCGATGATGAGTGCGACGGCAATGATGGGTTTGAGAAGGCGCATCCATACGGTGTATCACTCGCCTCCGTTAAGAGCCAGTGTGCAGTTCAGGCCCGGTAGGGTCTGCCACGGAGCAGTACAATCTACCGAATGTTTTTTGAGGGACGACGTTGATGCGGAACCGCATGCTCAATCTCTGGACACTTGGGGGGCTGTCACTCTCGGAGCTGCTCCGTCGAACCGCGCGGGAGTGCTGGCAAGACGAGGTGTTTGGGCAGGGCGGCCGGATGGCGTTTTACCATTTCCTGGCTATTTTTCCTTCTTTGCTTATCTTTTTTACGATCAGCACGCGGGTACCTCATCTGGGCGATCACATGAAGAATGCGCTGCAGGATTTGACCCGCCAAGTGCTTCCCGATCAGGCGTCAAAGCTGTTTCAAGACATCATGAATGAACTCAACGACCGCTCGCATTCGACCGTGCCGCTTATCTCGGTTTGTGCGGGAGCGTTATGGGCGGCGCTGAACGGGACCTGGGCAATGGTGTATGGGCTCAATAAGGCTTACGAAGTGAATGAACATCGGTCGTGGCGGGAATTGTCGCTCACGATTGGTGGTCTGACGTTTTTCCTGGGGTTCGTTGGTTCCATGGCAGTGTTCCTGATCTTCTGCAGCGCTTATCTGCAGACTCGTTTTCATGGAGGCGCCATGGCTTTGCGGGTTTTGGAATGGCTGGTGCTGGCGGGATCGCTCTCCTTCTCGTTCGCAGTGCTGTACCGGTACGCACCCAATCTTCGCGATTGCGCGTGGCGATGGAGTACTCCAGGGGCACTTTGTGCGGTGGTGTTATGGATCACGGCGACGTTTGCTACCCGGCTGTACTTCGGACATGTCAACAACTACTCCCGTAGTTATGGCCACCTGAATGGGGTGGTCATGCTGCTGTTGTGGCTCTATGCCAGCAATGGGGCGATTCTTATTGGGGGAGAGATGAATTCTGAAATTGAAAAGAATATTGCGCAGGCTGATGCGGAGTTGGCGCGGCTGGATCGCTCTCGGATACGGAAATAGTGGTTGAGGGTTAGGGCGTTCTCCCACGTACGCTGGGGCGAACGAGGGGCACCCCTGTAGAGCTGTGGGATCCGCAGCAGGCTTGAGGGGGAGACCTGCGGTATCCCACATCTCGCAAAAAACGAGCGAGATGTGGGGCACCCAGCGATCGGTTAGGGGATAAAGCCCAATAGCACCTTCATCTCACCCTTAAATTGTTGGTCGAGGGGATAGAGCTCAGAAGCGATAGCCTGGCTTTAGCTCGCAGCGGTAGACGGTGGTCTGGGCTTCTTCCTGACCGGTTCGGACATTGCAGGTGGCCCAGCTCAACGAGGGATTGGGGCCCAGGGGGAAGACCATGGGTGCACCATCGACCTCAGCCTCGAGACTTACACCTTCCTGGGTCGGCGGCAGAGTGAAGTTGAGCGTCTGGCCAAAAATTACCGGGTATAGCTCGCGCACTTCAGAGTTGATGGCGGTGTGATACACCTCGGCCTCCATCAGGAAGGTGGCCGTGTCTGACCAGTTCAACGCAGTCACGCTGATGTTGCGCCCCCCGTGGATAAAGCCGCTGGAGTCAATGCGGGTGAAGGGGCATGGCCCGGCAATGCAGGAGGCACTTACGTTGCCGTAGGCATTGTCGGCCCCGGCATCGAGCTTCACAGTCTCTGAAGCTGCCTTCCATTTTCCGTCGGGGGAACATGGGGATTTGTGATCACAAGGGACGTTTCCCTTGTTGACCACCTGAAAGGTCCGGGCGGCGTAACCCACATTGGTCTGGGCGCGGGTGTTGATCGTGTACCGTACGCGAATATTTGAAACCAGCGTTGCCGGCGGACGCACTGCTCGAGCTGGAGCTGGAGCTTTAGCAGCGACCGGAAGCAGCGGAGTCATGGCGGCCACATAAAGCTGGCTCGGGGTCTCAAACCTCCCGGTTGGTACGACCAGGTTCAAAGGCTCATAGCGAGGATGATGGAAGGTAACGGTGATTGGTTGGTCGGTTAAGACCCGCTTGTGCAGCACAAGCTTGAAATAGCCCGAGGCATCGGAACGAGTGGCAGCACTGCGCGTACCATCGGATGCGGTGATAACGACGTCGGGGATGGGCAGCTCATTCTTGGGGTCGGCATCGCGCTGCACGACTGCGCCTTCAATAGGGACTGATAGGCGATCGGTGATCTCGTGCACCCGGTGGGCACGCAGCAACAAGACGAGAGCGATGACCAGTGCTGCGATGATTGCGACGATCGTCCAGATAGCTTTCTTTTCCGTCATGCAACCCCAGTTGGACGCCATCGTCCGTGCATCTATTATTCAATTAATCGATTTCCTTGTCGCCCGCAATCGTTCATTGGGCAAGTGTCGACGAAAGCATGAGGCAGAGCTCAAGTGAAAATGATTCCCCCGCGCAAGCATTGTAGATCCCGGCGGCAGTTGCTACGGCAAATGGCAGGTGTCTCCCTGGGTCTGCCGCTCGCCCCATGGGCCGCCTTGGGAGCGCCGGCACAATCGACACCCACGCCGGCGGATAAAGCAGTGACGTTCTCGGCTGACGATGAGAAGTTCCTGGACGATCTGGAACGCGCTAACTTCCTGTTTTTCTGGGAACAGGCCAGTGGGCAGACCGGGCTGATTAAAGACCGCGCTAACGTGCGGGCAACGGATACCAGCATTGTGGCCAGCGTGGCTTCCACCGGCTTTGGGCTGACTGCGATCTGCATCGCGGACAAGCGCGGCTTTATCTCGCACGAGGATGCTCGGCAGCGGGTGCTTGCGACGCTCACATTTCTTTGGAGGGCACTGCCCACACATCGTGGATTTTTCTATCACTTTGCCAACATCGATACCGGCGAACGAGTGTGGGACTCTGAAGTTTCTTCGGTGGATACGGCAATCCTGCTTTGCGGGATTCTTACCTGCCGCCAGTATTTCGAGGATCGCGAGATCATCCGGCTGGCACGTGACATTTTCGACCGTGTGGACTGGACCTGGCTTTCCGAAGACACTGCGCTGTTGCCGCAGGGCTGGACTCCGGAATTCGGCTTTCTGCCTTACAAGTGGGATTTCTACAGCGAATTGATGATGATTTACCTGCTGGGGATGGGTTCGGGGTCGCATCCCCTGCACCCTTCGGCCTGGCTGGCATGGAAGCGAATCACCTTCGAGTACGACGGCGAGCGCTACATCGGGTCGTTTGCGCCGCTGTTTGTTCACCAGTACTCGCAGGCCTGGTTCGACTTTCGCGGTAAGCGCGACAAGTTTGCCGACTACTTTCAGAACTCAGAAATCGCGACCGATGTGCACCGCCGCTTCTGCCTGGAATTGGGATCCAGGTTTCCTGATTACACCGATGATCTTTGGGGGATCACGGCCTCAGACTCGGAAAAAGGTTATGTGATCTGGGGCGGACCGCCGGCCATGGGCCCCATCGATGGAACGGTGGTTCCGGCGGCCGCGGGAGGCTCAGTTCCCTTTCAGCCGGCGGCCACGATGCGCGTGCTGAAGAACATTCGCGCTAAATATCCGCAGGCCTGGAGCCGCTACGGGTTCGTCGATGCCTTCAATCCATTGACGAAATGGTACGACCAGGATGTGGTGGGCATTGACACGGGAATCACCATGCTCATGGCGGAAAATGCGCGCAGCAGCTTCGTGTGGGAGACATTTATGAAGAACCCGGAGGCACAACGAGGTATGGCCGTTGCGGGGTTTCAGAACTATCCCGCTCCCTACCTGTAAAGCCTTGGCCAGAGCGGACCGGTTGGGTGTATTTTCTTCTAATGATTCGCTTTCCGTTTTCCAGGCTTCTCGCGTCTGCGGCTTTGATGGCCGTCGCTGTTCCCCTCTTCGGACAAACGCCGGATAAACCAAAACCTGAAGATACCGAGATTTGGGAACCGGTTCCCAAGGTTGTAAGTCCGGGCGCCACCTGCGGGGCCGCTCCCTCGGATGCAATCGTGCTGTTTGACGGCAAAAACCTGGACGAATGGGTGACAAATAAGGACAAGTCACCGGCCAAATGGGATGTTGCCAACGGCGTAATGACCGTAAACAAGTCCGGCGGAAACATCGAGACCAAGCGAAGCTTCAAAAACTACCAGCTGCATATCGAGTGGAAGGTTCCTACCACCATTACCGGGACCAGCCAGGCACGCGGGAACAGCGGCGTTTTTCTCGCCTCTACCGGTCCGGGCGACGACGGTTACGAATTGCAGGTTCTGGATTCCTACGAGAACAAGACTTATGTGAACGGCATGGCCGGCAGCCTCTACAAACAAGCTATCCCGCTGGCCAACCCGACAC
Organism: uncultured Acidobacteriaceae bacterium; assembly: GCA_964609355.1. Taxonomy (GTDB): domain Bacteria; phylum Acidobacteriota; class Terriglobia; order Terriglobales; family Acidobacteriaceae; genus PALSA-350. The sequence continues at coordinate 11,587 of CAZSUK010000557.1, forward strand.
GCAAACCGGGGGAGTGGCAGAGCTACGATATCGTTTGGACAGCACCTACCTTCAATGACGACGGATCGCTGAAAACTCCGGCTTATGCCACGGTTTTCTTTAACGGGGTGGTGGTGGAAAACCACTTCGAGTTGAAGGGGCAGACGCTGTATATCGGCAAGCCGTTTTATAAGGCGTACACCAGCGCTCCGATCAAGTTGCAGGCGCACGGGGATAAGAGCGAACCAATCAGCTTCCGCAATATCTGGATCAGGGAGCTGAATTAGCGGTCGCGCTGGCGCGGCTTCCGCTTGCCGTTTTGACTGGCCAGCTGTACTTTGTGGGCGTTGACGATGGCTGGGATCAAACCCGGAAAACGCTGGTCTATCTCTGCGCAACGCGAGGTGTTGCGCATCTCTACGCCATGACGCTCGCCGCGGATTAAGCCTGCTTCCCTAAGCGCCTTGAAGTGCTGCGAGAGGGTCGATTTGGGGATGGCCTTTTCGCTGACGTGGAGAAAATCAGAGCAGGTCTGGGAACAGTTTGAGCCGGCAATGTCAGCAAAGATCGCCACCCGCACGGGATCAGAGAGCGCATGCAGGATGGCTTCCACGGTAACGTCTTCAATCGACGGATGGAAGAGGGGCCTCATGTTTTTTCATCTTACCTTCACACAAGGCTTTGTTCAATAGTTCATATTTTTTGAACTATTGAATCCTCGCGGCGCCGTTGCCCATCTTAACCTGCAGCCACGGGTCAGAAACCCGGCGCAAAGGAAGGTT
>CAZSUK010000558.1:0-3305 GCA_964609355.1 uncultured Acidobacteriaceae bacterium
CGCATTTCCACGCTTCACCCGTTTCCGTGCCTTCTCCAAAGCCAGGCCCAACTCCTGGAATCCCTCAATAGCCACCGCGGCGAGAATCCCGTCGCGGCTTCCAAAATGAGCGTACAAGACGGGTTGGCTGTATGAAATTTCGTCGGATAGCCGCCGAACGGTTACGTTGGACCACCCTTCAAGCTCCGCGATTCGTCGTGCAGCACTGATGATCTGTGCACGGCGGGCCTGCTTGTCACGCAGTTTTCGTTCCGCAATTCGGTTAGCTGCCACCGTCGTTGCCATTGATAGGAAGTATAGCACCGCTAGAAGTAAAACTTGGCAGGCAATGAAACTTTTCCGAATGCTTCGCGTCAAATATAGCGTTGCTATATTTTATATGAATGGAACATTTTATGTATAACGCTATCCAGCTTTCCGTAGCTGCTCTCATCGCTGTGGGGGTCACTATGATCGGTTGCTCCTACCTTGTATCTCCTGAACGAGTCTCAGGTTCCTTTGGTCTCAAACCGCCTGCACCCGATGCTGACACTCGTGCCTGGCTACGTCTTAAAGGAATTCGGGACGCCACATGTGGATTGCTGGTGCTGATAATGATGCTGACCGCGGACAGGCGGTCGGTAGGCACAGCTCTACTCGTCTTGGCCATCATCCCTCTTGGCGATATGTCGATCATTCTGGGGTCGGGCGGGTCGAAGTCGAAAGCGCTATCAATTCATGGCGTAACCTGCGCGGTGATGCTTGTCGTCGGCCTTTTGTTGATCCATGCCATTTGAGAGAAATGCCTCAACCAGTAAATTGCTAACCCATGTTTATGCAATAGGAGGCGACAATGCTAAGTTTTGAACTTCGCGTGTACAAACTGCGCACCAAAGAGGCGCTCGATTTCTACATGGATCAGATTTATCCCCGTCATCTCAGCAGCTTTCCGCTTCTCAGGATTGATACCCACGGCTTCTGGACCGCCAAAGAGGATGTCGAGCCACGCTTCTTCGTGCTGGCCCCTATGCGGCGGGGGAAGAACCCGGCGAGGGTCGTTCGGGGGTGTATGCAAAGCACAGAATCGACAATCCTCATACCTTCAACAAGCTCCCTCTTAAATGATGTAACTCATTCCAAAGTGCTGTGTATGGAGGAATTCATGATGGAAGTCCTAAACGTCGTAGCAATTATCGTTGCTGGATTGATGGTTGGAAGTGAACTGGCCATCGCCGCGTTTGTTCATCCAACACTCGATAAACTTCCGGATGATGTTCATCTGGCGGCCGCAAGCGCCCTCGCTCGTGTGCTGGGGAGATTGATGCCGGTTTGGTACATTCTTGTATTTTTGCTGACTTTAGCCGAGGTTGTAATCCAATGGCACCAATCTGGCCGCTTACCGATCTGGATCGCTACATCGGCCGTTTTGTGGATGTTGGCGAGTTTGTATTCGGTCATCGCCCTCGTGCCGATCAACAACCGTATTAAGTCCACTCCGCCTCCCGATTGGAAGACGTACCGGCGTAGATGGGATCTGCTTCACCGCTGGCGTGTTGTACTCCTCACGATAGCTTTCGCGTTTCTAATCGTGGGCTTCGTCAGCAAGTAGTCTTCTTTGGCCTTTTCCCCAAGGGCAGCTATCGCCGGAGATCGCCGTCAGTGCGCCAGCATGTCGCCCAAGTCAGTCAATTGTTTAGGGGCGGCGGAGCAGACGACAGATCGCGACTCAATTCAAAATTAGTCGCTCATCGGTTAGGCGATTACTGGACACCAGGCTAAAAGCTAACGCGTCGAAACGATTGCCGAAGCGGGCTTAAATCAAATTTCGTCTGGAGTACCGCATCTTTCAGGTAATATGCAAACGAATGCGCCGACTGGGAACCTGGATCCACCGGTTACGGCCCAAAGCGGACCTCTGGTTATTGGTTACACTGACAATGCGGCGCGCAGATCGCGTCCAATCGCATTTCTGCGGAATGTCGGCTCAAGCTATTCTGAAGAACCTGGGGTGGAAATTTTGTACCATGGCAAAGCTCGTCTACCTATTGAACCAGTCCTTGGATGGCTACGTCGACCATCTGGAATTTATGCCAAGCCCGGCGCTCTTTCGTCACTTCATAGAGCATGTGCGCGATCTGACGGGCATTGTGTACGGCCGCCGCACGTACGAGGTAATGCGTTATTGGGACGAAGAACTTCCGGACTGGGACGCGGAGGAACACGACTTCGCGGCGGTGTGGCGGAGCCAGCCGAAGTGGGTTGTGTCGCGCTCGCTGAAGTCGGTCGGACCCAACGCCACACTTGTCGAGCATGACATCGAGGCGGTGATACGTGGGCTGAAGACTCAGCCAGTTGGGGAGATTGCAGTTGCCGGACCAGACTTGGCAGGAAGCCTAACCAACCTTGGTCTTATTGATGAGTATCGACTTTACCTCCACCCCATCGTACTTGGTCGCGGCAAGCCATTCTTTTCCGGGCCCCGGCCGCCGCTCCGCCTTGTGACCAGCGATCGAATTGCCGAGGACGTGATTAGGTTGACGTACGTTCCCGCTTAATCGCGCGACTCGCCCGACGGACTGCGCCGACGCGTCAGGTCCGCTTTGGGTCAGGACGCGGCAGATCGCCGCGGTGCAGCATTGCCGTGTATTCCACGGGGAAACGCGCTAGCCAACTCAGCTAAACGTGCATAAATTTTCCGCTTCGTGAGCGGACCCCGAGACTCGCCGTATTCTTTCTCGTCTTCTGTATTCCGGGAATACTCGGTCTAGCCATTGCACATCGGACATATCTTGCCGGCGAACTCTCCTGCCTCGACAAGCTGCTCCCGATTGCGGCAAACGTTTCAATTGATGAGTGACCGCTGCCCGTAAGCGACGCCGCAATACACCAAAGTGTGCGCCTGGAGACCGCAGCCTGCGGATCACATGAGCAAGGTAAGATTATCGTATTACTAAAGCCGAAGTCCCTGGATGAATCAAACCATTTGTTGAGCGCGATGAATCTGCAATTGCTCCAACGGGACGTAACCTTGATGGATCTCCAGATGCCGGGTTTGAATGGCACCGAGGCCATCAACCGCATTCGGAGCGAATTCCCTAACGCGCGGATAATTGTCTTGACGACCTACACCGGCGACGTTCAAGTTCTGCCAGCGCTTAGAGCCGGTGCCCGGGGTTACATATTGAAGGGGCACGTGCACCGAGAGCTACTGGATGCAATCCGTGCTGTCCATGCCGGACAAAAGCGGATACCTCCGGAGATTGCGGTAGCGTTGGCTGAGCACGCTGCGGATGATGAGTTGAGTCCACGTGAAATCGATGTACTGC
>CAZSUK010000559.1:0-7147 GCA_964609355.1 uncultured Acidobacteriaceae bacterium
GCTCTGGGGCTCAGTGAAGACCAGGCCAACGCGCTGCGCGACACCTATCGCATCACCGGTTTGCTGCACGATTTCGACTACGAAAAGTATCCCAGCGCGGAGGAACATCCCTTCGTGGGAAACAAAATTCTGGCTGAGCAAGGGTGGCCGGAAGAGATTCGCGAAGCCATCATGGGGCATGCGCAATACTCCGGTGTGGCGCGAAAAACACACCTTGCCAAAGCCCTTTTTGCCAGTGATGAACTAGCCGGTTTTTTGACCGCCGTCGCGCTCGTAAAACCTAGCAAATCGATCTTCGATGTGGATGTCCCGAGTGTGCGTAAGAAGATGAAAGATAAGGCTTTCGCACGAGGTGTACATCGCGAAGACATACTTCAGGGAGCGCAGGAACTGGGGCTCGAGCTGGATGCTCACATCGCCTTCTGCATTGCCGCCATGCGCAGCCACGCTGAGGCCCTCGGCCTGGCCGGGGTAGCTCCCTCTACCCATCAGCCCTAAGCTGCTTCGGCTCCGGTTCGGCTCCAGTTCGATGATCCGGTCCAGCGGTTTTGCCTCTGCCCATGGCACCCGGAGAGATCGCCAGTATATGGTAACTATGGTTGTTTCCTGTGGGGCGGGACAGACTTCGTACCTCATTGCTGAGCGGTGGGGCACACGCGCGAAACAATTCGCCACTGGCAAACACTCTGTCCCGCAGCAACGCACGCAGCAACCCCTGTCAGAGCGCGCAATGCCGCTATAACTATTTTTACCGGGTGTCGCATGGCGGAGAGAAAAAATGTAAGAGTGAGCCGATAACACATTCGTGTTATTGGCGTGTCTGATTCATTGCGCGCCGCGATACTGTTCTGAGCGTAGCGGATCGGAATTTTCCGGCGCGTCCGGATCGATGGCAAAGTCGAAAACTTCTCCATCGGCAAACCCTGGGCTGGCGGGCAGAGGGATGAGGGCATACTCGCCCGTGGCCAACTCCTGCTGCGCTGTGAGCCGATACCAGTCGGTGGTTCCTATGCGTTGTTGTTTTAATCCAATCAGGCCGGGATACTGCGCATCCGCATGCTTCGCTTGATCCTTCATTTTCGCCAAGGCGTCTTTGGGCACCTCGCGCCGCTGTCCTTCAATGTTCAGCCGCACCACCACCAGGTCGGAGCGTCCGTTGTCGGCGCCCGAAACTCCGCGGAGAAAAAATAGCGGCGCCGAATCGTGCACACGGACCATCGCCGCCTCGCCCTTGAATTCAATGCTCTTTCGCAATTTCAGACTGAAGCCAGGTTCATCGGACATGGAGTCCGGAGGACGTAACCGTACCAGCTCATGAACGCCCTTCCAGGTATCGAGCGCCCAAACGTGGCCGTAGGTGGGGAGTTGCAGACCATCCGCTATGCTGATGTCGTCTGAGGAGACACTCTCTCGCGGTGGGACCTGAGACTGGCTCAGGCCGAGCGCGCTCGAGCCGAGTACCAAGGCCAGGCAAAGACTGCGATGCGATTGCATGTTCCGACTCCATCCTAATGTACCTGCAACTTTGGAGGTACCGGCAATTTGCGTGTTCTTATCTAGAGCAGTTTCGCCATACTGTGGTCTGGCGAAGATCGCGAGGAGTGGTTTTCCTTGAGAGAAAACCACGACAAGGCCTATCGCTTCGGTCTACACCATTGCGGAACTGCTCTCGCGTGGTTGAGAGATGCGGAAAACGCGAATATCCCAGCTCTCGCATCAAGCGAGACTGGAATACCCGGGTGAGAACCAGGGGATGAAGCAGAGTCGGGGAGGAGAGAACTAGAAGGTATAGAGCATGTAGCCGGCGAGCAAGGCAAAAACGGTCATTACCAAAATTGCTTCCAGCTTCTCGTAGTTAGAGGAATCGGCGCCGCTGAAGTGATAGCGGGCGGGCTTCTTCGGGTCATATTGGATGGTCAACCGTTCGCCTACCGAGTAAGGCGCGATGTGCTGGGCCCCGTGATGACAAAAATCTCCGTGGTTCACCCGATCGCCCGCCAGATAGCTGAACCTTACCTGGTAGTGGCCGGCGATACCTCCCAGGTGATCGTGAAGTCGCACCCACTGACACGAGTCCACGGTTGCGTCGGCGGTGGGCCAGGATTTGGACGGCCGCAATTTCCAAAGTAAATTAGCCATATCTAACTCTTTCGACCGGAATCTTTCAGTCATCGGGGTTGGCCAAAAGATAATCGAAAGCAGTATGTCACGTTCGGGGGATGTTGCAAAGAGGGAAAATGTGCCGTTTGTCAGCACTGGCGTGACTCTCTTGCCGGTTACCCTGATTTACCGTCGTCCGGCAGAATAAGGGTGGAGATGCTATGCTGACGAGTTTCCTATGCCCGGCCCAAATTCAGACGAATCCGTTACCCTGCCGTCGGCCGAACCGGCCACCCGCTTCTCCAACCTGCTCGCCTCGAAGTTAGACCCGGAAGCCCGGAAAGCCCGCGCCAATCGCGAGGGAATGGAGGCGCTCCTGCTGGCCCTGCGGCAGCAGGAGGACACCCTTCGCCAGGGCGGGGGCGCAAAAGCCTTCGAAGCGCAGCACGGCAAGAAACGGCTTACCGCACGGGAACGATTGGACTTATTGCTTGATCCCGGGGAGGAATTCCTGGAGTTGGGTCTGTTCGCGGCCTACGGCATGTATGAGGAGTGGGGTGGCGCTCCGTCCGCCGGGGTGGTGACAGGCCTGGGACGGATCGCAGGCCGGCTGGTGATGGTCATCGCTAACGACGCCACGGTTAAAGCCGGCGCCTTTTTCCCCATGACGGCGAAGAAGGTCCTGCGTGCGCAGGCAATCGCCCTGGAAAATCGAATTCCGACCGTTTACCTGGTCGATTCCTCCGGTGTTTTCCTGCCCTTGCAAGAAGATGTATTTCCCGACCAGGACGATTTCGGGCGCATTTTCCGCAACAACGCTGTGATGAGCGCCAGGGGAATCCCGCAGATTACGGCCATTATGGGGATGTGCGTAGCCGGCGGAGCCTACCTTCCGGTCATGACCGACCACATATTGATGACCGAAGGCAGTGGCCTCTTTCTGGCCGGGCCGGCACTGGTCCAGGCGGCCATCGGGCAGAAGTATACGGCCGAAGAACTGGGCGGAGCCACCATGCACGCTGAGATCTCGGGCACTGTGGATTTCAAAGAACCGAACGATCACCTTTGCCTGGCCCGGCTGCGATCTTTGGTTTCGAGGCTGGGCCATGGTCCATCCGCGCCCTTTGACCGCTCGCCCTTCGACCCCAAGCAAGATGCGCCCAGGTTCGCCCCGCAGGAGCTCTATGCATTGCTTGATCCGGACCCGGTCAAGGGGGCAGGGCACAGTTATGACATCCACGAGGTCATTGCGCGGCTGGTCGACCGCTCGCAATTCGACGAATACAAGCAGGATTACGGCAAGACCGTAGTGTGCGGCTATGGGCGGATCGGCGGCTTCGCCGTGGGGATTGTTGCCAATCAAAAGACCCATCAAACGCACACCAGCCAGACCGGGGAAAAGAGGGTCGAGTTCGGGGGAGTAATTTACGCCGAGAGTGCGCAAAAGGCGGCGCGCTTCATTATGGACTGCAATCAGAATCTGATTCCCCTCATCTTTTTGCACGACGTGAACGGCTTCATGGTGGGTCGCGATGCGGAGTGGAGCGGCATTATCCGCGCCGGCGCGCAGATGGTTTCCGCGGTGGCTAACTCCACCGTGCCCAAGATCACGGTTATTCTGGGGGGCTCCTTTGGTGCCGGCCACTATGCCATGTGCGGCAAGGCTTACGACCCGCGTTTTCTTTTTGCCTGGCCGACCGCCCGCTACGCGGTGATGAGCGGCGCCTCCGCGGCCAGCACGCTGGTAGAAATCAAAATCCGTCAATTGGAACGGGGGGGAAAACAGCTGAGCGAGGAAGAGAAGAGCCAGGTTTTCGCCTCCATCAAGGCCAGCTACGACGAGCAGACCGATGGCCGCTACGCTGCTGCCCGCTTGTGGGTGGACGCCATCATCGATCCGGCAAAAACCAGGCAAGTATTATTCACCGCTCTTCAGGCAGTCGCTCTCAACCCCGAGGTCGCAAAATTCAATCCCGGCGTAATCCAAACCTGAACCGCAAGCTCCATCTGCAAAGGCTCGCCGCTCTTTTGTGCGTCGCCGTTGCTTTTCTGACTGCGTGTCAGAGGCGGCGTGAAACTGCGGAGCCGTCCATCCTGATCCAAAACGTAACTGTCATTGATCCATGGAAAAATTCCATAACTCCTGCTACCTCGGTGCTGCTCGCGGGCGGAAGAATCCAGGCCGTTGGCCCGGCAGGGCAGTTGTCCGCCCCCAACGCGCGCGTCATCGATGGTACGGGCAAGTATCTGATTCCCGGATTATGGGACATGCACGTCCACACCCTCATGGGCGACTGGATGCCGGGGGCGACCGATGTGACACTGCCACTGTTCGTTGCCAACGGCGTCACCGGAATCAGAACCATGGGCGACGAGCTGCCAAGCATCCTGCAGTGGAAAGGCGCGATCGCGCAGGGAAAAATGCTGGGGCCGAGAATGGTTTCTTCGGGTCCGATGCTGGATGGGCCCAAACCCAACTTTCCTGCATCGGTCCAGATTGCGAGCCCGGCGGACGCTGTACATGCTGTGGATAGTCTCAAGGCTCAGGGCGTGGACTTCATCAAGATACAGTCGCTGATTCCGCGCGACGCGTACTTTGCGGCAGCATCCGAGGCTCGCAAGCAGGGGATCGTCTTTGCCGGACACGTGCCTGATGCGGTACGAGCCAGCGAAGCGGCGCAGGCCGGCCAAAAAAGCATTGAGCACTATACCGGCGTATTCGAAGGCTGTTCCACCATCGAGGACAAGCTGATTACGGGCCCAAGGGGGCCGCGCAAGTCGGTTGAGACCTTCGATCAAACGCGTGCCAATCGTCTGATTGCCCTCTTTGCCAAAGACCAGACCTGGCAGGTTCCGACGCTGGTTTGGGAACGCGGACAGTGGCTGATCGATAAAACCGACCTGAAGCACCAACCGCTGGACAAATACGTTCCGGTCTATTGGAAAGAGAAGACGTATCCGAAATTCGTCTCCAGCATTCTGGCGACCCTGGATACCGATCCCTTTTCCTACCGCGAACGGTACGTGCAAATGGAGATGGAGATGACCCTGGCTATGCACAAGGCTGGCGTGCCCTTGTTGGCCGGGACCGACACCGCCGCGGGTGTTTATGTCGTGCCCGGCTTCAGTCTGCATGAAGAGATGGAATTATTCGTCGAAGCCGGCCTAACCCCGATGGAAGCATTGCAGACGGCTACCAGCAATCCCGCCCGTTTCCTTGGAAGGGAAGCGACGATGGGTTCCGTGGCGCCTGGAAAGCTTGCAGACCTGGTACTGCTGGACGCCGATCCTACAGTAGATATTCACAATGCACGCAAGATCGAGAGCGTTGTGCTTGCCGGGAAATACTTTTCCAGGAATGATCTGGACCGCCTCTTGTCGCAAGTACAGTCGGCAGCCCTAAAAATTCGCTGAGGCTAGTTTTGACCGACGACGATGACGCCTTCTGCGCGCGCCGCTACACTTAAATCGTGGTCCAGGGTGGCCAGGGGCAAGTGGAGGCGCTTCGCCAACTCCAGGTATGCGGCATCGTAGAGAGTCAAGCGATGATGCTCAGCCAGTCGCAGCGTGGTGCCCCAAGCCTCACGGGGAGTATGTGGATCTACGCTCACAGGTAATAGCGCCAGATCAGCCAATGTTGCGTCTCGGAAAGCAGCATCATGGCGTCCTCGCCGTACGCCCATCTCTAAAACGTTGGCGACTTCCAACGGCCAGTGAGTGGGTACCCATGCTCCGTTCTCCTCGAGAGCGGTAAATACTTTGTGGATCGAAACGGTGATCTCCTCGGCGTAGATCCAGGCTAGCGTTGCCGAACTGTCCAGAACCAGGCTCACGGCCGACCGGCGTCGCGATCGCCCTTAAGTTCCCGCCAATCGAGTGGGCCAGCCTTCATGTCCTGTGCCCGCGCCCGAATGCGTTGGCTTGCCGCAGACGCCTGTGATCGGTCGGATTCACCCGTATCAGGTACGAGCTTTGCAACGGGTTTCCCATGCCGGGTAATGACGATGACTTCTCCGAGCTCTACTCGATCGAGCAAAGCGCTCAGCTTGTTCTTTGCCTCAAAAGCGCCAATTTCCATAAAGGGTCTCTACATCTAGCTTAAGCTAGATGATATCAGGTAATCAGTTTTGCAGGATGCCGTGTATCCTCTTGAAGTCATGAAACGGGTCATCACGGCGGCAGTTCTCATTCCCTTGGTTCTGCTGCTCCTGCTCAAGGGCTCCTTCTTGATGGTGGTGGTTGCGACCGCACTGGTCGCCGAATTAGCTGCCTGGGAATACGCGTCGATCGCCGACGCCCACGGATCGCGTTTACCGCGCGCCCTGCTCCTGTCCGGTATCGCCATCCTCTTCGCCGCCACCTTCCGCAGCTTCTCACTCATTCTTCCGGCGATCGGTTTGTGCAGCCTGGTTCTACTGCTCGTCTGCGGCTTTTGGTCCCCGCTAGAGCGGGTTCTGCCGGATGCCGCCTTTTCCCTCTTCGGCCTCGTCTACTGCGGCCTGGCCCTGGCTACTGTGCCCATGGTTTGGGTGCAGCCGGACGGTCCTTCGCTGGTGATCCTCCTCTTTTGCGTCGTCTGGACCGGCGACACCGCCGCCCTCTATATCGGCCGTAACTTCGGCCGCCACAAGCTATCGCCTCGCATCAGCCCCAACAAAACCTGGGAGGGAACTGCCGCCTCCCTGGCGGGAGGCCTGCTTATCTCCATCGCGCTTGTAGCTTTAGCGCCTAAAATCCCCGGCGTCCTGCGTTACCGCGCCCCGTTACCCTACTGGCTCGGCCTGGCCCTGGTGCTCAATGTCTTCGCCCAGGCTGGCGACCTGGTCGAATCCGCGATCAAGCGCGGTGCTGGGGTAAAGGATTCCGGCGCCATGCTGCCCGGTCACGGAGGCATACTCGATCGCATCGACGCCCTTCTCCTGGCCGCGCCCGCCCTGTGGTACGCTCATTGGATATTGCATTGAAGCACTTATGCATCCTCGGTTCGACCGGTTCCATCGGGACCAGCACCCTCTCCATCGTTGAACGTTACCCAGAGCGATTTGCC
>CAZSUK010000560.1:0-10274 GCA_964609355.1 uncultured Acidobacteriaceae bacterium
TTGGGACTGGTGGCTTGATCCTCATCCGAGCCGGTATCGCCGGGGGTCGCGAGGAAATCGAGTGAAACCTCCAGGGTGGTCACGCCGGAGGGCACATCGACATTGAAAGCGTACATGTCCACATCGTCCCGTCGCCAGGCAAGATCCTTGCCGTTCGCGCGCACCCGTATCCCGGAAAGATTGTCGATGGGCCCAGTGGGCCGGTGATCGCCAGGAATCCACTGCGGATACTCAAGCGTCAACGGACCTGCGTTCACCGGTATCTGCATATGAGCATGGAGCAAACGGCGCGGCGCATCGGTTAGATCGACGCGCAAAACGATGGGGGAAGCGGGGGCCTGAGCCATACAGCTAGCTGCAGTAATGAACAACAAAGCAATACACGGGAGCCCGGAAAACCATTTGGTCATTTTGTAATCATTTCATAGCACTTTGGGACTCGCCTTATGATGGGTTGGTTCCCGAAAGAGGCTTCTCTCTATGGCAAATGCCACGACGCAGTCCTTTGCTAACCACGCCCGGTTAGACCCGCCTTTTCACTACGTGTTAGCGCCGATCGCTTTGGCGGCAATCGTTCTAAGCATCATTCTCCTGGTGCGGCAGCCCGGGATGGGGTCCATCCTCGGAGTATTGTTGTCCGTCGGCCTTTTCATGCTTGGAGCAAAAGCCAGGTCCTATGCCCTCAAGGCTCAAGACCGGGTCATCCGGCTCGAGGAGCGGCTGCGCCTGTCAATGCTTCTGCCCGAAACAGCCAGGATGCGGATCGCAGAGTTAAGCGAGCCTCAGTTGATCGCGCTTCGTTTCGCGTCGGATGCCGAGCTGCCCGCGCTGGCCATGCGCGCGCTGGACGAAGGCCTGACGAACAAGCAGATAAAAACATCTATCCTAAACTGGCGTGCTGACTACTTCCGCGTTTGAGATCATGCGCCCAGACGTCCCAACCCCAGGCCGATGACATAGGTCACCACGCCCTCCACTGCTCCTACCAGGGTCATCTCTGCACCGCTGCTCCACCAGGAGCGGACGGTCACCAGCGACTTAGCCGCGCCCACGGCGAAATGGGCGGCGAGCGAAACCACAGCCGAAATGATCACCGCGGTGTAGCCGCTCGAAAAGAAGAACGGCACGATGGGGATGAAGGCTCCCGCCGCGGTTGAAAGAGCGCCTGAGAGAGCGGAGGTGAGTGGATTGCTGAGAGCTTCTTCGGTCGAGTTGAGACGCTCGAAGGCGAGAGCGCGCAGCATCTGCTCCGGGTCACTGGCAATGTGGTTGACCATGTGGTCCGCATCGTCCTGGGGAAGGCCCTTCACCTGGTAATAGAGCGATAGCAGCTCGCGCGCTTCCGGGCCGTTCATGGCAATGGCTTCGCGTTCGCGGGCCAGCTCCGCTTCATAGATTTCGCGCTCGCTTTTGGCGGCGAGGTAAGCGCCAGAGCCCATGGAGAGCGCGCTGGCGATCATGCCGGCAATGCCTGAGAGCAGCACATATTTGCTGTTGCCCAGGGTCGCACCGGAAACACCGGAGACGATACCGAAGATCGATCCCAGCCCGTCGTTTACTCCATAGATGGCATCGCCGATCCACCCGGCAGTGTGAGCGCGCCCCTGATCGCGCCTGGCCAGCATCTGTTCCAGCAGTATTTTCGGATTCGCCGCCGGCGTACGAGCACGGCTGGGATAGCGGCGGATGAGACGGGTGAGCTCGCGATAGTGTTCCTGCTCGTCTTCGAGGACCCGGTTGAGGATGGACAGACTCGGTTTATCCCCTAGTTCTTTAAGCTGGAGGCTGTACTTTGCGATATCCCGGCTCTCATCGATCTCTAAGCGGCGCAAAGCCAGGTGATCGCCGCCAATGCGGTTCTTGAGGCTATCCGCAGCGCCGGTTGGTTTGCCGCGGTAGACTGGCTCCCGCCCGCCGAGTTCCTGAATGCGCGCCGCCCAGAGACCGGCATGCTCTTTTTCGGAAGCCGCCATGTGTTCCAGCGCTTGCTTGCGCCCTGCATCTCGCTCTCTCTCGGCCAGAGCGCGATAGGTAAAGTGGCCCGTCATTTCGGCGTGCCAGTTCTGTTCCAGAATCTGGGCCAGCCTGGGGTTACGCGGCGACGCTGGGATGGATTGAGAGGCGGTATCCAAAATCTTCTCTCCTCAGGGCAAAGCGTAGCATCCTTGCCCATGTTTGCTATGGTTGGCTGATGATGAAGTTTGAGCACCTGCTGACTGAGACGCGCCATCCTGATACAGCGAAAATCGACCGGCTTTCTACTCTCGAGATGCTGGAAGTGATCAACGCCGCGGATCGCTCCGTGGCCGAGGCAGTCCACGCCGAGCTGCCACGGATAGCGCAGGCAGTCGACGGCATTGCCGAACGCCTGGAAAAGGGCGGACGGCTGTTTTATACGGGTGCGGGTACGTCCGGGCGCCTGGGCGTGTTGGACGCGTCTGAGTGCCCACCCACCTTCAACGTAGACCCTGGGCTAGTCGTGGGCCTGATTGCCGGCGGGGATTATGCCCTGCGCCATTCCATAGAGGGCGCCGAAGACGACCCCCAGCAAGGGGAAGACGATTTGAAAGAGCACGGCCTGGCAGCCGGCGATACGCTGGTTGGCATCGCCGCCAGCGGGCGCACACCCTATGTGCTGGGAGGAATGGCATATGCCAACCAGTTGGGCGCACTCACCGTGGGATTGAGTTGTGTGCCCGGCTCTGAAGTGGAGCGGCGGGCGAGGATCGCCATCACGCCGGCGGTGGGGCCGGAAGTGATTACAGGGTCGACGCGCTTGCGCGCCGGGACGGCCACCAAACTGGTGCTCAATATGTTGAGCACCGGCGCCATGATCCGCACGGGCATGGTTTACGGCAACCTGATGGTCAATGTGCAGCCAACCAATGAGAAGCTGAAGGATCGGGCGATACGGATCATTGCCGCCGCGACGGGGGTGGACGAAGACCAGGCCGCGGCGCTGCTGACCCAGGCGGGGACGGTGCGGGTGGCCATCGTGATGCAAAAGCTTTCTATTGGCCGCTCACAAGCCATGCAGCGGCTGGACGCCGCGCATGGGCGCCTGCGGGCGGCTCTGAGTGAGAAGTAGACTCCCGATGGGCAGCTTGCGTCTATTAAGAGATAATAGTGAGCGAATGTGTGGAGGGGCCTGCGGTGAGGAAAAGCTTAGCAAAGTTGCTGATAATGTTGGCGATTACGCCCGTTCCGGCGCTGCTGGCCCAATCCAAAGACCAGCCTGACCAGGGCTTTGGACCTATTGATAGTAGCGCTCCGGCCAAACCGCCGGACCAGATTGTCCAGCAGTTTGCGGCTAAGGAAACGGAGTTTCGCCACGCTCTGGACAATTACACCTACCAGCGCGACGTGCGCATTCAGACCATCAACGACGATGGCAAAGTGGATGGCGAATACCGTCAGGTGGTGCAGATTACCTTCGACAGCAACGGGCGCAAATCGGAGCGGGTGACCTTCGCCCCGCAGAATACGCTGGAGCGCATTCAGATGACTCCGGCCGACGTTTCGGATATCGAACAGCGCCTGCCGTTCGTGTTGACCTCAGAGGACGTGGGGCAATACAACCTGACCTACGTAGGGCGGCAAAAGGTGGACGAGGTTGATTGCTACGTCTTTGATGTCGCACCCAAGGTGATGGAAAAAGGCAAGCGCTACCTGAAAGGCCGCATCTGGGTGGACCAGAAAGACCTGCAGATCGTGATCACCAGCGCCAAGAATGTTCCCGATGATATGCGCAAAGGCCACGAGGATCTTTCGCCGCCCTTTACCACTTACCGCGAACAGGTCGATGGCAAGTATTGGTTTCCGGTTTATACCAAAGCCGATGCCGAACTCCACTTCTCCGGTGGCAGCGGGTATATGAGCCAGGATGTCCGTATCCGGCAGATTGTGCGCTATACGGATTACAAGCAATTCCGTTCGACGGTCAAGCTGATCTTTCAGGGACAGGATGTGACCAACAATCAGGGGCAGCCCCAGAATGGGAATGCGCCGGCTAGTGGGCAGCAGCCAGCTTCGCCTCCCGCGAGTGCGCCTCATTAAGGTCAGGTAGCGGTTGGTGAGGAGTTTTGGGGTGAGAGCAGTGGACTCCCACATCTCGCAAAAAACGAGCGAGATGTGGGGCACCCATGTTCGTGGCGGGGCGAGGGTCTTAACGCGTCAGCCCAATGACTCCTCGGGCGGGTTAGGCGTTGTAGGTAGAGGACGAGACACGGCCCCCACGGCCAGTCCAATTGGTGTGGAAGAATTCGCCTCGAGGTTTATCGACGCGTTCGTAGGTGTGGGCACCGAAGAAGTCTCTCTGCGCCTGCAGTAGATTTGCAGGCAGGCGCGCGGTTCGGTAACCGTCATAGAACGCCAGGGCAGTTGAAAACGCAGGCATGGGCACACCTACCCTGATTCCGTAGATAAGCGCCTTCCGCCAGGAAGCCTGGTACTTGTTCATTGCAGTGGAGAAGAACTTGTCCAGCAACAGATTCTGCAGCTTTGGATCCCGGTCGAACGCCGCCTTGATGTCACCCAGAAAGATGCTGCGAATGATGCACCCGCCACGCCACATCAACGCGACGCCACCCATGTTCAGGTTCCAGCCCTGATCTTTCTCAGCCGCTCGCAGCAACATGTATCCCTGCGCATAGCTCACCATTTTGGAGCAGTAGAGAGCCAGACGCACCTCTTCGATGAACGCCTTCTTGTCGCTCCCCACCTTGCGCTTACGCGGCCCCTTCAACACTTTTGCTGCCGCTACCCGCTCGCTCTTCAACGCCGACAGGCAGCGCGCGAACACGCTCTCCCCAATGAGTGTCACCGGTTGTCCCAGGTCGAGCGCCGAGATCGCGGTCCACTTACCAGTGCCCTTCTGACCGGCAGCGTCGAGAATCTTGTCCACCATCGGCTGCCCATCCTCGTCCTTCTTGGCGAAAATAGTGGCGGAGATGTCGATCAGGAAACTGTCCAGCTCGCCCTTATTCCACTCTGCAAAAACCCCGGCGAGTTCATCGGCAGTGAGCCCTAATCCGTCCTTCAGCAGTTGGTAAGCCTCGCCGATCAGTTGCATGTCGCCGTACTCGATGCCGTTGTGCACCATTTTCACGTAGTGTCCGGCGCCGTCCTCGCCAACCCAATCGCAGCAGGGGGTTCCGTCTTCCACTTTTGCCGCGATGGCCTGGAAGATGTCCTTCACGTGCGGCCACGCTTCCTTATTTCCTCCCGGCATGATCGAAGGACCGAAACGCGCACCTTCTTCGCCCCCGGAAACACCTGTCCCAATAAACAGAATTCCTTTGGCGGCCAAGTCCTTTGTTCGCCGGGTCGAATCGGTGTAGAGCGAGTTGCCGCCATCGATGAGGATGTCCCCCGCTTCCAGAAAGGGGAGAACCTGCTCGATGGTCTGGTCGACGACTTCCCCGGCCTTGACCATGATCATCACCCGCCGCGGCTTCTTCAGCAGCGCGCACATTTCCTCGATTGAGTGCGCCCCCACGACTTGCGTCCCTTTAGCCTCGTCGGCTAAGAAGTCATCCACCTTGGAGACGGTGCGGTTAAAGACGGCCACTTTATAACCGTGGTCGTTCATGTTCAACACCAGGTTTTGGCCCATGACCGCCAATCCGATCAGACCTATATCGCAATTTGCTTCTGGCATATTGGCTTCCCCTTACAACCCTCCCGGAGCATACCTGATCTTCGGGGATGGGGGCAAAGCCATGGAGCGGGGCGTGGTGGACTTGCAGGTTTTACCGTGCGGCAGTTAGAGCAGGGCCGGTTTTTTCAGCCGGCCGCCCCCTCCAGCTCAGAAACCAGCGACCCCACGGGATTGGTCACGGCGCGCACCGCGATCGTCCCCATTGGCTCCCCGCGACGATACATCATGTATGCGGCCACAGCTCCAGCTATGATCGTTCCCCAAAACAACACCCTTTTCATCACGGCTCCTTGAGAGCGCAAGCTTGGGCAAGCGCTACTTTGCATTTCTAGGATGCGCCCGGCGGCCTTGGCAGCGCGGCTGTTTGAGGAAAATATTTTGCACCGCATCTCGCCTACCGGGACGGTTCCATGGTCGGGGCGTTCCCAGGCAATGCGCCGAAGCTATTATGTTCTGCAGGTTGAAAACTCGGGTTCACAATTCAAGTTTTCCCATCGGGACCAGGAAGGAAAATCAATGACCATTGTCCGAAGAGACTTCTTAAAGCTGGCAGGTACTGGTTTGCCCGGCATTTCACTCGGTGCGCACGCCCAAACTGCGACCAAGCCTGGGACTGGCGCAAACGCGGTATTCGATGTGCGGACCTTCGGCGCACAGGGTGATGGCGCCTCGATTGATACTCCGGCGATCAATAAAGCAATCGAAGCAGCGAGCACCCAGGGAGGAGGAACAGTTCGATTTCCCGTGGGCACGTACGCCTGCTACTCGATCCATCTCATGAGCAATGTTGTGCTCTCACTTGAAATGGGCGCCACGATTCTGGCAGCAAGCGGTACCAGCTACGATGCCGCTGAGCCGAATAAGCCGTGGGAGGACTATCAGGACTATGGTCACAATCATTGGCACAATAGCCTGCTATGGGGCGAAGGGATACACGACGTTGCCATCTTTGGGCCGGGATTGATCTGGGGCAAAGGCCTAAGCCGCGGCAGCTCGGAGGAACCGCGGGCTGAGACCCCAGGGGTCGGCAATAAGGCGATCGCCCTCAAGAATTGCCATAACGTGCTGCTGCGGGATTTCTCCATTTTGAAGGGCGGTCACTTCGGCATCCTGGCAACAGGGGTCGACAACCTGACCATCGATAATCTCAAGATCGATACCGACCGGGACGGAATGGATATTGACTGCTGCCACAACGTTCGCGTTTCCAATTGCAGCGTTAATTCTCCCTGGGACGATGGGATTTGCCCGAAAAGCTCGTTTTCGCTCGGGTACGCCCGCTCCACGGAGAATGTGACGATTACGAATTGCTATGTCACCGGCGCCTGTGTACTGGGGACCATGCTGGACGGAACGTTCAAGCGTCAGCCTGCTGATTTCAAAATCGCTCCCACAGGCCGTATCAAGTGCGGGACAGAGTCGAACGGAGGCTTTAAAAACATCACCATCTCGAATTGCGTTTTTGACGGTTGCCGGGGGTTCGCGCTCGAAAGCGTGGATGGTGCGCTGCTGGAGGATATTACGTTTACCGGTGTGACCATGCGTGACTGCACCAATACGCCACTGTTTCTCCGGCTTGGGAGCCGCATGCGGGGACCGGCGGGAGTCCCGGTGGGCACTCTGAAGCGGATTATTATCAGTAATGTTGTCAGCTACAATTCCGCATCGCAATTCAGCGGAGCGGGGCTGATCTCCGGAATCCCTTCCAATCCGATCGAAGACATCAAGATCAACGACCTGTACATGGACCACCGGGGTGGGGGAACACGCGAGATGGCGGCACGGGCGGTGCCGCAAATGGAACAGGGATATCCTGAGCCTTACAGGTTCGGGGACATCCCCGCGAGCGGCTTTTTCATACGCAACGTAAACAATATCGAGCTGACCAACGTCGAGATTACCTGGAGCCAGCCGGATGCGAGGCCCGTTTTCTACCTGGATAATGTCAAGGGAGCTGACTTCTTTCGCATCAAAACTCCTAAGGCGGTCACAGCCGGGGTGTTTGAGCTGAAAGATGTTCAGGATTTCAACGTGAGCCTATCGAAGAACATCAAGGACATTCACCTGGACAAGGTTGACCAGAAAACAATCACCGATTGACGGCTTGGCTCTCCGTCAGTTTGGAGATTTCCCAACGTCACGCGTCGATTGCCAGGCGACCAGCTGCCATTGTCCATTCCGCCGCTGATAGACGGTCAGGATGAAAATATTGATATCGAACGGGGCGGCCTGAACTCGGGAGTCCGTCACTCTCACGGCGTATTCGCCATCGATGACCGCGCAATTTCCCATCGTGCGAACATGCAAATTCCTGGGGCGCCAGGAAATGTAGTGCAGCTGGCCGCTACGAATTGCCTCCAGATAGCTTTTCTTTGTATCTACTTTACCGCTGGCATGGATGTAGGTGACGTCATCCGCCATGATCCGCTCCAGTGCGGGCAGATCGGAATGCTCCAGGGCCTTGGTGCGGGCTTGTTCGGTCTCCAGAACCTGCTTCCCCGGATCGACCGTCACGGGCTGTACGGGTGCGGCCTGAGCTATGCTCGCGCCCAAAACGAGAGTCAACAGGATCTTATTCACGAGCTCCTCTGCCCCCTGTCAGCCGTTGCCGGCAGCTTCGGTTGCGACCATCATCCTACTCGTCACACTTCTCCTTTGCATCCGCTACAATCGCAAGAACGTCTTCCGTTTCGCTGAAGGGCCTATAGCTCAATTGGTTAGAGCAGCGGACTCATAATCCGTTGGTTCCAGGTTCAAGTCCTGGTGGGCCCACCAATAGAATGAATGATTTACATCCTACCCGCAGGCTCCCAAAACAACCGAAAAAATGCTAACCGCTCGAACTCAGCCCGCCGCGCGAGGATCCGTGCATACTCTGCGGTCTGCTGGAGTGCGACATCAGGTCGTTGCATCTCGTCTCCACGTAACTGCAGGGCGGGTCAAGCGGTGCTTTGCAAGTTAGACCATAACGATGCAGTCATCCATTAGCGGATGAACTATGAATCAAGCGACAACTGAGAACAGTCTTGGATAACAGCATCCAGGATCGCCACGGCCGGCGTTTCTCTCTGATTGCCATGGTTGCGCTTATACAAAACGGATCTAAGACTCTCAGTGACCATCCCGACCGCGGCACAGAGTTCCTGCTCAAATTCAGCCATGCTGGCCCGCAGGCGCTCCAGATAGTCGTAGCGGATGCGACCTGCATTCATGTCCAGGAGTCTCCGGATTCCGCCCTCCAATCTCCGCAGC
Organism: uncultured Acidobacteriaceae bacterium; assembly: GCA_964609355.1. Lineage (GTDB taxonomy): Bacteria > Acidobacteriota > Terriglobia > Terriglobales > Acidobacteriaceae > PALSA-350. Next base: position 8,912 of record CAZSUK010000560.1, read on the forward strand.
ACGAGCGGGCGCAAGAGGAAGCGTGGCAACACCAGAAGGAACGAATCGAGGGAATGAAATACGCGCTCGACCTTGTAGTACAAGTGGCTTTCGACGCGGAGCGGGCACTGAATCGAGACGTGCTCAACCGGTATTTCGAACAGAAGGCCGGCTGCTTTTTCGAGGCGCTCCAGGATCGCGTTGGTGTGGGCAACAAAGCGACCGGAGAGGGTGCCAAGTTGCGCCTCGATTTTTGCGTCTTCCTGGAGTCTCCAGCAGCGAAAAACTCCATCTACTTCCTGTATCAGAAAGCTTTCGAGAAGAGCACCAAGCGCTTGCCCTGTAGCCTTTGCATGGAGCGAATAGAACGACTTTAGATGTTGCCGCACTCTGGGAACGGAGGCCCCTACCCGCGCCGTCAGATCGCCCTCCACGCGAGCCACGATTTCAGCCGCGTGCTGACGCAGTAACACTCCCAGCTCTCGAACCTCAACCTCTGTTTGCACCAGCAGGTGATCCAAAGCCATCCGTTTGCGATCCAGCTCTTGTGGGCTTAGGGCCTGCGCACGGGTTCCGATAACCGCGGCGAACTTCAGAGTACGAGCAACCTGTAATGTATCCATCGCAACGGAGCGAACGAGAACCTGGCCTTTTTCTTCCAGTAGAAAGTTTCGTAATCGCCGCTCCAACGTTTGCATTCCACTCAAATCCTCGCCGGCTCCATCCCGTTTCCGTTGGAGAGCGCGGCGTGCCGACAGAAAGAAGACCTCAGGTGACTCCATCTGGATACGAGTCAACTCATCCCTGAGAAAACAGCCGAGGTTAGAAACCTCGGCTGCCGAGGCCAAATCGGTCTTATTCAATAGGAAAAAAAGCTTGGGGATATCTTCTTTGAGACTTTTGACGAACTGAGACTCGATCTCGGTAATGGGCGGATCGACAGAGAGTACGACGATGGCAGCGTCGACTTGTTGGAGATAACTTTCTGTTGTTCGGGTGTTGTGAGCATGCGTGGATCCAATGCCTGGGGTATCGATAAGGACGATCCCAGCCTCAAGAAAAGTAGAAGGATAGCTTATTTCCACTGACGCAACCCGCTTCTTGTTGCCCGGATTGGCAGACTCCGTGATGTAGTCTGCCAGCACGCTCAAAGCAATCTTCTCCCGCTGCCCTGTGCGGTAGAAGATTGCAGCCTCTGGAACTACGCCATATCGAATCTCCGTGATCACGGAAGTCACGGGAAGAACGCCCGTTGGCAGGATTTCAGTCCCAAGAAGCGCATTGATAAAGGAACTCTTGCCTCGCTTCATCTGGCCGAGAACGGCTAGATGAAGCTGATTGGAGGCCAGTTTCTTTTCCAGAGAAAGCAGCTTCTCGCGCAAAC
>CAZSUK010000561.1:0-14017 GCA_964609355.1 uncultured Acidobacteriaceae bacterium
TGCCGCAAAGGGCAGGCTGAGGACTAAGCCTGACCACCCAATCCACAGAAAAAGCCAACGAGGAGTCGCCATGATCTCTTCCGCCGTCTGCAAGGATTCCCCTCGTTAGACGCGGGCAGGCCATCTCAGGACTACTTTGCCGTCTCTTTTTGGAAAGCAGAAGAGAGGGTACCTTTGCTGCTGGCAATCGGCATTAACGTTGGGTAAAACTGAACAAACGTGGTGTCCACTGCTGCGTGAGCCGCGTGGCAGCTATAGCAGTCCGCCGATTGCGGAAAAAGCTTGCCTGCCTTGCCGTCTCCGAATCCAAAAAAAGCCCACTTACCAGGAAATCGAGCTTCGTCTTTGACGTGCACCTCCAGCCCTCCCAGGGCGCCCTGGTAATTGCCGCTTTGATTAATCGAGCCTTTGCCCCGCGCTCCGCGTTCTTCAAGCACCAAAATAGTGTGGTCCGGCCAGGTGCCTGTCTTCAAAAACGCCTGATAGGCCGCCGGATTGACAAAGACATTATCAAACATATGATGGCCCTCCATCTGCATGGGAGGGTTGTAACTCATATCGAAGCCGGACGTGAGGTAAACCCATTCCCGATAGTGCTCCGGACGCTGAAGCTCGCCGGCGCTGGTATATTGAGGAACCTCTGCATCGGGCACGACCCAAAACAGAAAAGCCGCCAGCAAAAGCGTGGTCTTGACTAAGGTGAGCATGAAGGCAGTATGCGCTGCGAACGGAGTCAGGGGAAAGACCGTTGACTGCATATCGCCGTTGATTCACTGCATTCCGGCACAGCCGTAAATGCCACTGGACTACGATTGTTACCATGGATACGAGCCAGCTCCGATTGCAGCACCAACAGCGCTGGGTATGGATCGCATCCATCTGGCTTGGTTTCGGCCTGGTGGATGCAACCCAGACCGTTCTCGTGATGCGCTCTGAAGGGATGCAGCATGCCTGGGTCCGTCTGTTCGTGGTCATCACTTTGTGGTTTCTTCCCTGGGCTCTGGCGACCGGACCGGTGATGCGCCTCGGGCGTCGATTTCCCCCGCTGAAGTTAAGCTCTGCGACGACCTGGTTGGTGCATCTGGCAAGCTGCACCATTATCGGGCTGCTTTATGCCGCCTGGGCCACGTTGCTGGACCTCCTGCTGAATCCATATGGGAGTCAATCTTCTCCACTTCCATTTGGGCACCTTTGGTTCGACAGGTTCTACAACGGAGTGGTCTTCACCACAGTTTTGTACTGCGTCATTCTGGCGGTCGGTAATGTGATCGATTCCAACTCCAGGCTCGCTTACCAGCAGACTGAGACTGCGAGGCTGAACGAGCAGCTCTCCCGGGCGCAACTGGACGCCCTCCGCCGGCAAATCGAGCCGCACTTCCTGTTCAATACCCTTAATGCCATCGCCGGCCTGGTGCGTGAAAAAAGGAATGACGATGCGGTCACGATGATTGCCGGGCTGAGCGACTTTCTCCGCCGCCTTTTTGTAGACTCGACCAGCCAGCAAGCCTCTCTGGGAGAGGAAGTGGAGTTTGCACAAAAGTATCTTGACATCCAGAAGGTGCGCTTTGTGGAGCGCCTTCAGTTCAGTGTTGATGTTCCCAGCGAACTCATGCTTGCCCGGGTACCGACCCTCATCCTGCAGCTGATGGTAGAAAATGCGATCAAGCACGGCATTGCCCAGCGGGCCCAGGGTGGGGAGATCCGGATCGCGGCCTCCCGCTCCCAGGACCAGCTCACACTCAGTGTTTACAACGACGGTCCAGCTGCGCGATGGGAGAAGATCGATGAAGGTGTTGGCCTGTCGAATATGCGAACCCGCCTGCAGAGCTTGTATGGAAACGCCTTCGAACTCAAAATGCAAAATCAAGTTCCTGGCGGAGTGGAAGTAAGCGTCTCTGTACCCTTTAAGGAGTGAACCGTGGCTATCCGTACCGCCATTGTGGACGACGAGCCACTCGCGCGCAGCAATCTGTCGCTGCTGTTGCGACTTGATCCGGAAATCGAAATCGTCAGTGAGTGCGGCTCAGGCGCAGATGCGCCCAACGAAATCCGCAGGACAAAACCAGACCTGCTTTTTCTGGATGTCCAGATGCCTGAATACGACGGCTTTGACGTACTGGAGTTGCTGGGCAAAGACGTACCACCTGCACTGGTTTTTGTAACTGCGTACGATCAGTACGCCTTGCGGGCATTCGACGCAGGCGCGCTCGACTACCTCCTGAAGCCCTTTGACAACGCTCGCTTTGAACGTACGCTGGCCCGGGCCAAACAAAAGATCGACCGCGACAGGACTCAGCCGCAAAGGCTTGAGTTCCTGACCGTCAAAAACGCGGCACAGGTAACCTTCGTCAGGTTGCCGGAGATCGACTGGATCGAGGCTGCTGATTACTATGCGGCACTGCATGTGGGCGAGAGGGTCCACCTGCTGCGCCGGAGTATCTCTGAACTGGAGCAAGACCTGGATCCGGCTCTGTTTTGCCGCATTCACAGGTCGTCTATCGTGAATCTGGATCGCGTCTGCGGTCTCAAGCTCAACCATGAGGGAGAATATGACGTGTTGCTGGAAGGCGGAGTCGCACTTCGATTGAGCCGCCGTTATCGCAAGCAACTGCAGTCTCGCCTTGCTGGGCGTAGCCTTCCCCGTCCGTAACACCACATAAGTAACCCTTGATTGGCCAGGGTGGGATTGTGGTCAGCCGGGCCAGACGGTAACGTTCGCTCATGAACGACAAGGCCCGTCTCTTTCCCAGCTCAAAGAAGTGCGCGCTGCTCGCTCTTGCCGTGCTGAGTGCTCAGGCAGCTTTCGCGGTCACCGGCAAAATGGATTGCAAGGTATACGAGCAACAGGAACAAGCCAATATCGAAGCGCAAAAGCGCACCGACCCCTCCATCCATGGTGAGAGGTTCGACACTGTTTTCTTTAGCCCCAAGCGGAACTCCTGCATGGCCTCTGTCTTCTTCACCAAGGGAGAATCCACCTACGCGGCCATCATTGATATTCCTGCGGGGCGTATGCTCTGGGCTAAGAGCTATAGGGGGATAAGTCCAACTCCGGCCCGCATCGTGGAAATGGACCAGGATATGGATGATGAAATCAAAGCTCTGGAGTTCGGGCCCGAGACCGCCGAAAATTCCGGACCCCGTGATTTCCTGCCCCTGCTCCTGGACCGCACCATGAATACACTGCCTGCGATTAAGAACGCCCTTACGGAAGAGCGCTAGAGAGCCTTCCCCGTTTCTCCTGCAATGGTCTTAGCCGGAACACCCAGGTCTCAAAAACGAGACCTGGGCCACCCACTTACATTTTGACCGAGCAGTCACCTCGCTGAGCGCGGCCCGTCCCCGGGTGGTTTTCATCCTGGATGGAACCTACTTAACCCCTTTATCCGGATCCCACGCGCCCTGGAGCTTGCGCACATAAACCATTTGTCCAATATGGTAGGCATTATGCGTACCGACATGCGCAATTCTCGATGCCCACAAGGCAATCTTCGCATCATCTGCACTCTCGACTGCGTGTTCCCAATCCGTCATCACCTGGTCAAGTTGCTGGACGGTATCATTCCAGCTCTTGGCGTCGAAGCTGTTGAAGGTCTCGTCGTTGTTCCCGTCAAACTTCGCCGGCTTTTCGCCCTTGAACTTCGCCAGCGACTCCCGATCCCAAAACACGAGGTGATTTGCCAGCTGACCAACGGAGTGATTGCCGCTCTTGTCGGTCCAGCTCGCCTGCTCCGGTGTCAGACCCGCGACCGCAGTATTCGCCGGCACGAACCATTCTGCCTTGTTATGTGTCGACCGCAACTGTTCCACCAAAACGGCTTTAAGTGTCATCGGCTTTTCTTGCTGGGCAACAGCAATGGTCGATAACGACAGCAGCACGCTCAAACAAATGAATCTCATATCGATCTCCTCACCAGCACAGCTGAAAATTGTCAACGGTTGACCCTTCCAAAGATAAACCGTCTGCAAACTGTGTAAGGGTGAGAAGGAAAAGATTAAGCAAGATTGGCCCAATTCAAAAGGCCCGCTGGGAGCGGGCCTTTTTGAAGCAGCCACCGGGGCTAAAGCCCCGGTATTTACATTGCGAGCGTTTCCGCGGGTTTAAAAACTCGCTCCCCGGACTTAAGTCCGGGGCTGGCACTCATTGCACAGATCAGGCGAGGTTTAGCGGTGACCGCCCCCACCACTGGGATGTCCTCCACCACCGGGGTGTCCTCCTCCCGAAAATCCGGGGGTGTGTTCGCCGCCCCCGTCATGTGGAGGAGTACCCGGGTTGCCATGCTCATCGTGCGCCGCGTTTGCACGAAAACCATTGAAGGGCTGCTCCCCGCGTTCTGGCATCGGTCCATGGTAGCCGTGGCGAGGATCGTAGCGTTGGTCGACATGGCCATAAAACCCATGAGGTCCGTGGAACCAGGGGCCGGCGCCGATGAATATCCCTCCAGTGAACCAATCCGGACCATAGTAGCCATAGGGTGCACAGTCATAGGGAGCATAAGGGAAATAGCCGTAGGGGCAAATTGGAGCCACCCCGATGTTGACCGACACCTGTGCCGGTGCACTTGAAACGCTGCTGAGCATAGCTGAAGCAAAAATAAACAAACCCAAATACCGCAAAACCCGCATAGTGTTCCTCCTTTGACCACCACCTTAGATGGTTGAGTGAGAGTGAGAGTTGCGCGGCAAATGAGAAAGTTCAACCTAAGCAGGCTGAGACATCAGAGCCCCGCAGCCCTCCTGATGACAATCCCTTGTTATCCTTAGCAGGTTCACTTATTGGAAAGGAAACCATGGCCGCACTCATCGACGCCATCGACGTAAAGCGGAAGATGTTCGTCGAATTAGAAAACGTTCCCTTCTACTGCCTGGACGTGGAGATCTCTACCCCCACGGCCAGGGGCGGGCAAACCTTAGTCCGCCTCAAGCTGCGCAACATGCTTACCCGAGCCGTCTTTGACAGGACCTTCAAAGCCAGTGACAAGTTCAAAGAGCCCGACCTCCAGACTGTCGAGGCTTCTTATCTCTACAGCGATGCAGACGGCTCTTACTTCCTCGATCAGGAGACCTTTGAGACGCTCAATCTGAGCCAGCAGATGATAGGCGATGCGCTGGACTTGCTGCTTGAAGGAACCATCATCCGCATAGATAAGTACAACGGCAATCCTATCGGGTTACAGCTTCCCGCACAGGTGGAACTTGCTGTGACCTACACCGAGCCTGGTGTCCGCGGCGACACCGCAAGTGGAAGCGTGACCAAACCCGCCCGGCTGGAGACCGGCATTGAGGTGCGCGTTCCCTTCTTTATCAAGGAGGGCGAGAAGATCAAGGTGGACACAGAAACAAGGCAATTCTCCGGCCGGGCGTGACGTAGTAATATCCCAGCGAACACACTTTGAGCCATATTTGTGGAGGTTTCCATGTCCGACGCGGTCGCCAACGCCGAAGCATCCAAACCGCTGAGCCAGGTAGAGCGGGTGGTTGACACCTTCATTGCTCCGACGAAAACCTTCCATGACATCCTGAGGGACCCCAGCTGGTGGTTGCCATGGCTTCTGGGGGTGGTGCTTACCTTGGGTTTTGGCCTTGCAGTGCAGCAAAAAATTGGCTGGGACAAGACTTACAACAACATCCTGTTACAGAGCCCGCAGTCACAGCAGGACAGGCTGGCGCAGCTTCCGCCGGCTGAGCAGGCAAGGCAGAAAGCGATCGGCGCCGCATTTGTAAAGTACATATTTTGGACGACGCCCATTCTCGGCCTGCTGTTTGCCGCGATAGGGACACTCGTGCTCACGGGGACGTTGAATTTTGTGCTGGGTGGCCACGCAAAATTCGGCCAGATGTTCGCCGTTTGGATGTACGCCGCTCTGCCCTTCACGATTCAGGGCGTTCTCGTCATCATCACGGTCTATGCCGGCCTCGATGCCGATGCGTTCAATCTGAAGAATCCGGTAGGCACCAACATAGGCTACTTCCTTCCCCAGGACTCGCCCAAATGGCTGCTGGCGTTCGGGACTGCGATCGACATCCTGACCATTTGGGTGCTGATACTGTTCACCATCGGCTCTGCCATCGTGGCAAAAATGAAAAGAAGCACCGCCGCCGTAGCAGTATTCGGCTGGTGGTTCCTCATCACCATGGTGAAAGTAATTTCAGCGGGGATGTTTTAGCGGAGTGCACTCAACACGAGGAGAGATCTCCTTAACGCAGGTTGACTTCTTGCGCGCCTCCATCCGCACCAACAGTGACTCCCCAGCGGCCATTGATCTCTGCAAACGCTAAGTTACGACCGTTCAGAGCCGCGCGTCTCTGTTTGGGAGTCCATCCCACCACTTCAATTCGATAAGCCTTCCACCACGGCTTCCACGTACCTTCCTGCTTCCCGATGTTCACGCTCATCGAACCGTCCGCGGCCACCGCGCACGTAAATTGAATCCGCGCATACGCCCCTTGCCGAAACGCAAACGTGTGCCCATCGTCGCTATAAACTTCACCCGAGCAACCTTCGCCGGCCTGCTTCAGGGCCGGCGGATAAACGCGCAGAGTAAGCGGCCCGTTGGGGACTTCCGCCGTGCTTTGCGTAAGTGGCGCGATGGGAAGAATACTGCCGCCACGCACAAACACCGGCAACTCATTCAGCCTGGGCGTGACCTTCAGTTGTTTCTCCGCAAGCACCAGGTCGCGTTGCTCCGCATCCAGCGCACTGCCGGGAATGGCACGCACAAACTGCTGCCCGGTCCAGTAGTCATACCAGGTCCCCGGAGGAAGCCCGACCACATAAGGAGCCACCTCTTCAGGAGAAGGATTTGGCGCAACCAGAAGCCGGCTCCCCACAAGAAACTCGCCCCCACCCGTCGTCAAATCAAAAGGAGTTCCATCAGCTACAGCGTGCGGAAATTCCAGAAATAGCGGCCTATTGATCGGCAGCCCGTTGCGGGACGTCTCCTCGGCTACGGTGTACAGATAGGGCATGAGCCGGTAGCGTTCCTCAAGGTAGTGGCGCCGAATCGCCTCTTGCTCCGGACCATCGACCCACACCTCATGCATGCGTGTGCCCTTGGCTGAATGATCCCGGTCAATCGGCTGAAAGGCTGACAGCTCAATCCATTTGGTAAGCAAGTCTGCTGGTGGAGATCCGGCAAACCCGCCCACATCCGCGCCAGACAAAGAAAAACCGCTAAGCCCAAGATTGACGATCTGAGTCACCGTCATGCGCAGATGATTCCAGGTGGAGCTGTTGTCGCCGGTCCACGTGGTGGTGTAACGCTGGGCGCCCGCGTACGCGGCACGAGACATCACGAACGGGCGCTCATCGGGCCGGAGCGCAAGCTGGCCTTCATAAGTGCCGCGCGCGTTCTGCATTCCATAAACGTTATGTATTTCCAAATGAGTCGCGGTCCGCTTCTTGAATCCGGGCTCGTCGATACGATGTTGAATATCGTCCGGCATGGTTTTGGTCGGTGTCTCGAAGACCGCCGGCTCGTTCATATCGTTCCAGAATCCCGCCACACCCTCACTGACAAACGTTTTATACAGCCCACCCCACCACTGTCGCGTTTTCTCTTGAGTAAAGTCCGGGAAGACCGCGGGACCAGGCCAAACCGGGCCCACAAAAACAGACCCATCAGGATTCTTCACGAAATGGTCACCCGCCATTCCCGTATCGTACGGCGCATAGCCAACGTTGGGCTGCCTGGCAATGTGCAGGTCAGTAATGACCACCAGCTTGAATTGTTCCCGAGCCAGATCTTTCACCAATCCGCGAAAATCAGGAAACGCCTTCTCGTCTACGGTGAAGGGCCAGTTCTTATGCTGAAAGTCGATATCCAGCCAAAGAACGTCGGACGGAATGCGATCCTTGCGCAATCTGGCTGCAACCTCCCGCAACTGCGATTCCGGAATATATGTGTAGCGCGATTGCTGGAAACCGAGTGCCCACATCGGCGGCAGCGGAGTAGGCCCCGTAAGCCACGCCCAATCAGAAACGACGCTCTTCGGTTCTGGGCCGTACAGTAGGTAGTAGTCGAGTGGTCCGTTCATCGCCCCGAACGTGTAGCGGTTGGGATCGGACCGTCCAAAGTCAAAATTTGTTCGCCACGTGTTATCCAGAAACACGCCCAGGGCACGGCCTTGCTTCATATCAATAAAGAGCGGAACACTCTTATAAATGGGATCAGTAGACTCCTGGTAACCAAAGGCGTCTGTATTCCACAAAGTGAACGCCTCGCCCTTTCGATCGAGTGGGCCTGGCTTATCGCCGAGTCCAAAGAAGTGGTCGCTCCATGAGCCCTGCTTGATCACCGTGAATTTATCGCCTTCCCACAGTACCGGCGCCGCATCCTTCGCGAGAACGTTGCCTCCAGGATCAGCAACCGTGATTTGTAGTTGGTCATCCACCGTCACTTGTAGCGCCTTGGTTGAGAAGCCGTGCGGCTCTGCGGCCACCGCAACACTGCTGGTGCGCGCCGCAGGCAGAACCGCCCACGAAGCATCTTCGGGCACAGCGTCGCCTTTCCACATTCGTACCCGAAGCACGTCATCCCGTAATGCAGTCACCTCCAGGGTCACTCCATTGGAAGTCATCCTGGTTCCCGCAGGCAAAGATGTTACCTGCTGAGCCCCGGCGGCCAACAAAGCGGTAAAACCTATGAAAGCAGCAAGCGGCCCTCGACCTCTGGATGTTGGCATCGTCTTTCCCCGCGAAGTTCTAATTTAATCGGCAGCCAGTATACCTGTCGCAGGCGATGATTGAATCTGCTTCCGCGACGTTTGCTGTTGGCGAAGTTCAAGGGTGAGATTTGCGTATCGCACCCTTCGCAAAGAACGCGAAGGATAGGAGCGGATACTGCGGGAAGAACAGATGCTTTTACCCGCGGTAACGGCATGGGGCACCTGTCGATGGGTGCCGGGGATAGCTAGCTTGCGATCGCTAAGCCAACTACCGCGATTGGACCTCGACCGTCCGGGTCAATTTGTCATTGGCGCGCACCTCGACCGGTACGCTCTTCTTAAGGAAGGCATTCAAAACATCGCGATTCGCCCACTCCAGTTCCCATCCCCGTTCCACTGCCAACAACCGGTAATGTCCGGGTACAACGTTTCCCAGGGCGAAGGTTCCGTCGGAGTCACTCTGATCGCGGCGGAAGAGGAACGGGTTATCATCCGGCGCGAGGAGCACCATAACCCCGCTGGCCGGTTGGTCGCCACGCCTGGCGACGCCCGCGATTTGGCCGAAGCCTCTGCTTGCCAGCAAGTCCAGTTTCGGCGTGCTGCCGGCTTTTACCGTCAACACGCGGTTTTTCAGTTCTCCATCCTGTGTGGTCAACCGCGCAAGGTACATTTGCGGAATCTGACCCAGGATCTCGTAGTCACCCGGGGGAACTTTCAGGTTGAACTCGCCCGCCTTGTCGAGCATGGCCGGGTAAGAGCGGCCATGACGCGCCGGCAGCAACGCTATTCCGCCAGAAGGTACTTTGCCGTCAACTGAAGTTACCTTTCCGGCCACGGTGACCTCGCTGTCCTCGTTGGTTGGAGTCAATTCAGTGGTGCTACCGGTGACATCCCCTAAAAAGTGCGTCGACTCCGTAACCGGACCGTCCGGGCTATGGTGCGAGAGGGTGAAGTCGTAGTGCCCAGGGAGAATCCCTGAGATTTCCAGCACCCCATTCTGTATCGTTTGCGAAGGGGAGCCCACCGGTTCGACCTGGCCGAAGACAGACTGTGACAGCATGAGGCTGAAAGCGCCTTCCTGATCCTGAACCGGCAGGCGGATGCGAATGCGAAGCGCCTGCTGGGCATTCAACGTTACGTCCGCCTGGATGCGCTCCCCACCTCGAATAGGAATCGGCGTGGCATCCTCCGAATCTGTTGCCTGGGGATAGAAGGTCGTGGGATAGGCCACGTCAAGCGGGGAAGCGGGTTCCTCCTCCTGCTTCTCATTGGGCTGCCTACGACTCACGGTTTGCGCGTACCATGGACGGCCGGAGACGGCGAGGTAGTAGTTGCCTGGATCGATGCGAGCCAGTTCGTAAGCTCCCCGGTCATCCGTCATTGCAGTCTGCTGAGGCACAGTGGAGCGTATCCCCATCCGGTCCTGGTCCTTGAACAGTCGCACCTGCGCCCGCCGCACTGGCTCACCGCGCTCATCCGTGACCACTCCGGCGATAACCGCCTGGGGAACTACCTTAAAGATGAGCCCTTCCGATTGGAGCCCTGGTCCTACGACAATTGCGGTGGAAAAATCATCGTGCTGCTCATAAGCCTGCGTGAGGTATCCGCGTTTGCTCGCCGAGAGCCGGTATTTTCCTTGAGCCAGGCCGTCAAACGCGAATAGTCCATCACTCCCTGTCTCCATTGAGACAGACGCACCACCGTTCTCCGTTGGTCCGATCTCCACTGAGCATCGCGTAAGGGGCGCCCCGCTCAGCTCATCGACTACCTTGCCGCTGATGCGCCAGGTAGCGGGCACGGACTGATCGGCCTGCTGCTGCCCCGTCGCCCCCGGAACCAGCGCAAGTAGGAATAAGACTGTGTGCAAGACCACGCGGCCGGCCAACTTCCGATGCTTGTCCCTATATCGCAGCAACTATGGCTCCCCAGCAACCACGTCCAGTTGGATTTCCGACTTACCATTCGCCGTGAGGGTGACTTCCTTACCCTCGGACAAATACCGCTGAATGAGATCAGGCTCCCGGTAGGGCAGCTCCTCTGTGTGGTCGAGCGCCATCACCAGGTAGCGGCCGGGAGCCAGACCCTCGAGGGATCCCCCCGCAACATTGCCTGTTCCTTGTTGCTGCGCGCTGACCATCGATATGGACTGGACGAAATTATCCAGTGGCATGGCGTAGACGAATATCTGTTTTCCCTGGCTACCCTGGCTGTTCGAATTGATTGACCAATTCAGCGTGGCGGAATCATTTCGCAGCACGGCATGAATACTGCATCCGGCAGCGCTGCCTGCAATACTCATCGGATCTTTCTTCAGGTCGAGGCTCCCGCAAACCGCCGAAGCCAGGTACCACGGCGGCGCGGGTCTGCTTACCAGTCGATATTCGCCCGGTTCTAAATCCCGGATGGCCAGTGAATCGCTCGCCGCATCTGGGGGTTGCGGTGGTTGCGCATTGAACGCCCTGCCCAAAGCAGAGGGGTCCGCTTCTTCAAGCCCAACGTTGGCAAAAAAGGGCTGAGGAGCTTGAGCCTCTTGCGAGGAAGGATTGCTGCCCTGATACTCGATTTCGACCGGCACGTTTGCCAGCGGCGCGAGCGCGATCGAAAGATTCTTCAGCGGAGCCTCGCCGATTGAAATCTCTCGCGTGGCAAAAAATTGTTCGCGCTGGACAAACGCATGCAATTTGAGGCGATAGGAACCGCTGGGGAGCATAAGCCGGAAGTCGCCAGTAAGTCGATTGAAGCGAACCACCGGGCTAATCATTCCGCCCGTACTCCGCTCTACTTCAAACCTGGCTCCCTGCGCTGCCGGACCTTCAATGTGGCCGGTCACCGGATAGAGTCTCTGGCTAGGTGGATTCAGGTTTGCTTCCACGTGGTCGCCCGGCGCAAGGTTGAGCGCAGATTCCTCATTTCCGCTCAACGGTGGATACACGACCGGCGCAAACGCCACTGTGGATGGTGCATCCGGCGAACCGTCTATCTGAAAGGCCGTGGAAAGGGAATACTTACCCGCCTGAAGTTCAAAGAACCGGAATTCGCCCTCCACATTCGTCGTAGTGGACTCTCGTTGTTGCCAATGCCTAAGTCCGTCATGTACCTGCAACATCTTGAGTTGAACGCGCAGACCCTGCAAAGGCTGGTTGTTCTGATCGAGCACCTTGCCGAAAATGATCGCTTCAGGAACAAGCTTCAGGGTGATGGGCTCGTTTCGCTCACCCTTTCCGGTTAAGTCGATCAATCCATAATGTTCAGAAAAATATCCCGGCTTGGTCACCAGGTCTCCGCTGATGGCGGCGGCAACGTCATGAAACTCAAATTGCCCTTCACGGTCGCTCAGCATCGCTTGCTCACCGCCGAACTGTACCAGCGCCCCGGCAATCGGCTGACCAGTAACACTGTTGACCACCTGACCACTGAAGGTGTGCTTTACCTGGGAATCATCCACATTCTGGCCCACGCTGATGGCAGGAAGCAGCAACAGGGCCAGGAGGATAGGCAAGCGCGAGATGGCGTCCCTGAGGCCCATGTAGGTCGGTTGGGGCCAATGTATCAAACTCCGCCACTTGACATCGATAACTAAACCGTTCAGTATAGTTTTATCTCGGGGAGCGGAGCAGAGCATGATTTCCGTCAGCCATCTGGTCAAAACCTTCGGAGATTTCACCGCCGTCAGCGACATCAGTTTCGACGTTGCCCAGGGAGAGATATTTGCATTCCTCGGACCCAACGGAGCCGGCAAGACCACCACCATCAAGATGCTTACCACCTTGCTGCGGCCGACGAGCGGTCAAATCGAGTTGGATGGACTCGATCCCACGGTCAAGCAGAAGCAGGCCCGCCAGCGCTTCGGCATCGTCTTTCAGGATCCCAGCCTTGACAACGAACAGACTGCCTGGGAGAACATGGATCTCCATGGCGTCCTCTATCACGTACCGCGCAAAGTGCGGGCGCAGCGCACCGAAGAGCTGCTGAAGCTCTTCGAACTTTGGGAACGCAAAGACGCCTACGTAAAGACTTTCTCCGGCGGCATGAAGCGGCGGCTGGAAATTGCCCGCGGCTTTCTACACACTCCCAAAATTCTGTTTCTTGACGAGCCCACGCTCGGTCTTGATCCGCAGAGCCGCAACCAACTCTGGACCCACGTCAAGCGCCTGAATGAAACCGAAAATACAACCGTCTTTCTCACCACCCACTACATGGATGAAGCCGACCGGGTGGCCCATCGCATCGCCATCATGGATCACGGAAAGATCGTGGCCCAGGGCACCTCAGCAGAGTTGAAAGAGCAGACCAAAACCGAATCGCTTGAAGCCGCGTTTCTAGCGCTCACCGGCTCCTCGCTGCGCGATGAAGGTGCCGATTCAAAGGCTGGCCTGCGCCAGATGGCGCAGATGTTCCGCCGCTAGCGATAAGAGGAAACGAAAATGGGTGCAATTTACATCTTGTGGTTGCGTGAACTAAAGCGCTACGTGCGCTCGCGGGTACAGATTGTCGTGTCTCTCGGTCAACCCTGCTTGTACCTGCTCGCGCTGGGATTCGGGCTCGGCCCGGTCTTCCAACAGGCCGGCCACGGAAGCTATCTGCAATTCATGGCGCCAGGCGTCGTCGGCATGACCGTCCTGTTCAGCTCTGTCTTCTCCGGTATCGCCATGCTTTGGGATCGGCAATTCGGCTTCCTCAAAGAAACCCTGGTGGCTCCTGTGTCGCGCATGCAAATCATGGTCGGACGCACGCTGGGAGGCGCCACCGTTGCCATCATTCAAGGCACGCTGATCCTGGTCATCTGCCTCATCGCCGGCTTTCGCCCCCACAATTGGTTTGCCATCCCTCTGGCCTTTCTCTTCGTGGCCATGATCGCCATTGTCTTCGCTGCCCTGGGCACCGCCATCGGCTCGGTCATCAAAGATATGCAGGGATTTCAATTAGTGATGAACTTCCTCGTCATGCCCATTTTCTTTCTCTCCGGAGCGCTTTTCCCCCTGGCGAATCTGCCGTTGGTGATGAGCATCATCACCAAACTTGATCCGCTGGCCTATGGAGTCGACGGCCTGCGCGGCGTCCTGATCAACACCTGGCATTTCAACCTGGCCTTCGATGTAGCAGTGCTGGCGGGAATCGCCGTGCTGTTTCTGAGCGCCGGCGCCTATCTCTTCACCAGAATCGAAGCCTAGCGGGATGGCGAGACCCAAAAGCGTAAAAGCCCATAAGCAAGTGCTGGACGCGGCGGTGCAGCTTTTCTCAGAACGCGGCATCGATGCCACGAGTATGGACGCCATCGCCGAGCTCTCGGGCGTAAGCAAGGCCACCATCTACAAACACTGGCAAGACAAAGACGCTCTGTGCCTGGAAG
>CAZSUK010000562.1:0-2861 GCA_964609355.1 uncultured Acidobacteriaceae bacterium
GTCGCCGACGGTTTTGGCCGCTACTTCGCGATCGTGTGCGTTCGTGACGTCAAGCTTGATCGGGAAAGCGTCTATACCTTCTGCCTTGAGCTTGACAGCAGTTTCCTCTGCGGACTTCAAAGTTCGAGCGGCGACTATGACCGTCACGTGTTTCTGGCCTAATTGGCGAGCAGTCTCAAAACCAATTCCACGATTTGCGCCGGTAACGAGTGCAACCTTTCTCTCTGGTGCCATAAATTCCTGATCTCCCCATTACCAGATGTTCGGTTTCAGGAAGAGGTTTCACAACTTGTGCCCGCCGGTCCCGTAAGATGTGTTCATTCCAGTGGAGATGTGGATGAGAAAGTTATTGACAGACACTGCGGATCGAGCGGCGCGTTACCTCGCAGGGCTGGCCGATCGAAACGTCGCACCCTTGCCGGAGTACGTGGCCGGATTAAAAGCCCTCGCAGGACCTTTGCCCCAGGGTCCCGCTGATCCCGCAGAGGTTTTGGCTCTGCTCGATGACGTTGGGTCACCGGCTACGGTGACAACCGCCGGCGGCCGTTATTTTGGATTCGTGATCGGCGGCACGCTGCCTGCGGCACTGGCAGCCAACTGGCTGGCTGGAGCATGGGATCAGAATGCGGCCCTGCAAGTCATGTCTCCGGTTGCGGCCAAGCTGGAAGAAGTTGTTCTGGAGTGGATGGTGGACCTGCTGGGTCTGCCCTCCGGATCTGGGGCGGGATTCGTCACCGGCACCACCATGGCAAACTTCACCGCCCTGGCTGCTGCACGGACCGCGCTATTGCATCGTGCGGGATGGAATGTCGAGGAGGACGGATTATTTTCGGCGCCGCCTCTCCGCGTAGTGGTTGGCGAAGAGGTGCACGTTTCGCTGTTGAAGGCGTTATCGATGCTGGGGTTGGGCCGTTCGCGGGTTACGCGGGTCCCCGCCGACAACCAGGGACGCATAAGGCCGGAGGCGTTGCCTGCGCTCGATGAGCGCACCGTGATCTGCATTCAGGCAGGTAATGTGAACAGCGGCGCCTTTGATCCTGCAGGAGAAATCTGTGCCCGGGCGAAGGAGAAAGATTCGTGGGTACACGTAGATGGAGCCTTTGGCTACTGGGCCGCCGCTTCGCCGGAGTATGCCCCGTTGCTGTCAGGCTTCGGCGCTGCCGACTCGTGGGCTATCGATTGCCATAAGTGGTTGAACGTACCCTATGATTCCGCAGTGGCCATTGTGCGGACGCCGGAGCACCTCAAAACCGCCATGGCGGTGAGCGCCGCCTATCTTACACCAGGAGCGGGCCGAGAGCCCTGGCTGTTCGCACCGGAAGCTTCCCGGCGTGCACGCGGGGTCGAGTTGTGGGCGGCCATGCGGTCCCTGGGACGCAGCGGGCTCAGCGAACTCATCGAGCGAAACTGCCGCCAGGCAAGGTTGTTTGAGCATCTGCTGCGCCAGGCGGGCTTCCACATCCTCAACGATGTGGTGCTGAACCAGGTGCTGGTCTCCTTTGGCAGTGACGAGCACACGCGGCAGGTCATTGCAGGTGTGCAAGAGGACGGCACCTGCTGGTGCGGAGGCACAGAGTGGCACGGGCAGGCGGCGATGCGTATCAGCGTGTCCAGTTGGGCGACCACGGATGACGATGTTGAGCGCAGCGCCGCGGCAATGATCAGAATCGCCAACAGCATTTAATACATCCAACTACAGTCGCGAGTAAAGTCAGTGGCCGCGGAACGCTGCCACGCGCCGGTTGTTTTCTCAACCGCGAAGATTCCTCCGCTTCCGCAAAAGCGGCCGCAGCTCTTGATGACCGATACCAGTGCGTGAGTGTGTGCGTGGTCGAATCCTGGCACTGCCAGCAGCCGCACATACCGGAACTGCCTATATTTTTCACATTGTGCGCCGTCGTGCTGGTGGTTTGCCAGGCAGGTCTGTGCCTGGTCAACCTCGTCGTTGGGAAGCAATTCGTATCCCTGGGCTATTGAGAATTTTCGCTCCCAGCGATGGCTCTGCTGATTGGCTGCGACGAAGGCGTCGGCCATTTCCTGCTCCTGAGGCGTCGCCGGCCTGAGGCAGCTTCCATTCACCTGGGGAATGTCGGTGTTTGAATCCTCCGCAAACGCCAGCGGTTCGGGCATCGGAGTCTGGTAAAGCGAAGAGTAGACCGGGTATGCTTCACTGGGCGCCGGGCCGCCACCCGGTTGGTCCAGCGGCATCGTCACTCCCAAATCAGTGAACGGCTTGCCCGGCTTTGTTTTTGGAGTTTTTGGATGGATCGTCGAGGTGATCCACAGCCAAACGACCGCTGCTGCGATCAGGGCCAGGGACAGTGCCAGCCCATACCGCCACCGATTGTTTCCTCCGGCTTTTGTTTGCGGCACGGATGCGCCTCCGCTTGGTGAGGTCCAGTAGTATGATTGCAAATCTTTCTTGTGCTGCGTTATACGCGAAAGGATTGTTTGGGAATGCCTAAGAGACTCGCCGTCTTATTGGAATTGGGACACTTGGACAAAGCCGCGGAGCCGCGGCGCGGATGAAGAACCTCACACGCCGCCGTTTCGTGCAATCGGCACTGCTTTGCTCTGCCGGTGCTGCCCTTGCGCAAGGAACGAGCGCTCCCCACGCTGTTTTTCCCACCGAGCCGCGAAAGCGCATTGCCGTGGCAACCTACCCTTTCCGCGAGTCGATCATCGCTCCCGGCAATCGCGATCGTGATCCCAAAAAGCCTGGTATGGATCTGACCCAATTTGCACGGTCGATCCCGGCGCAGTTGGAGTGCAGGGAATTGAGCCGTTGGACGCGCATTTCCCCTCCACCGAACCTGCCGCAATCACAAAACTGCGCGCAGCCTTTGACGCCGCCGGCGTGC
>CAZSUK010000563.1:0-26083 GCA_964609355.1 uncultured Acidobacteriaceae bacterium
ATGCTGCGGGCCAGCAGAAATTTCACAAATAGGTCGGAGAAGGAATGCTCCTCGTGCATCACGCGGACCATCTCCTCCCTCTCTATCTTCAGTGCCGTACAGGCGGTAACGGCGGTGGCAGTCGCCAGGCGCAGCCCACCCACAGTCGCCAGAGACTCCTCTCCAATGAAGTCGCCGACGGCGAAAAGAGTGACTGTGGCTTCTTTACCCCTTTCTGAAAAAACAGTCAGTTTTGCGCGACCGCTCTGAAGATAGAAGATACAGTCAGCGCGACCTCCTTGCGAGAAGAAGGCCTGCTTTGGCTTCAGTTGGATGATTTTTCGTCCTAGGCCAGCTTCGGCCAGAAATGCGGGAGCGTCAAATGCAATGTGTTGGGGCTCAGCCATCTCAATGATCCCTTCCAGAAGGCGGTCATGCCGGAGGGCAATTAGACGAGCATGGGCCCGCTTCCGATCTGGAGTAAACAGCGGGAATTCTCCGTCCATTGTAGACCTAGCGGCGTATTCCTTACCCTACGGCCGGTTTCTCTCTTCTATGCCAGGAGGCATCATTTACAGCCGATAGGAGGAGGTCCGGGAGCTCTCGCCTTTGAAACTTAGAGTGACTCTGTTTTCCCAAGGTGTCAGGTACGTGTATCCACGAAACTCTCGATTACTGAGCGAGCAAGGGCTCTTTTCGGCGGGCCAGAACGTAGGCTGCGACCAGGGCAGCGGTGAAGCCCGCCCCGGCGCCGACGCCGAGCGCCCAGCGGGGGCCGAAGTGGTTGGCAACCCAACCGACGATGGGTGCGCCGATGGGTGTTCCCCCGAGTGCAATGCCAACCCGGAGAGCCATAACTCGGCCCCGCATCGCTGGTTCGGTCGAGAGTTGCATGATGCTGTTCGTGCCGTTGGTGAAAATCAGGCCAGCCGCGCCGATGACCATCAGAGCGGCTCCAAACCACCAGTATCCAGGCGCCAGTGCGGCCAGGGTGCAGCCGAGCCCGAAGATACCAGCTCCCGCCAAAAGAGACGCCAGGCTTGGTTTCTGCCGGCCGGCAGCAAACAACGACCCTGAGAGAGTGCCCACGGCCATGATGGATGAGAGCAGGCCGAAACCGCGTGCATCGGAGTGGAAAACGTTCACGGCCATGGTGGAGATGAAGATTGGAAAGTTCAAGCCAAAGGTGCCGATCAGAAACAACATGATCAGGATCGCCCTGAGGTCTGGTTTTCTCCACACGTAGCGAAGCCCTTCTAGAAATCCAGATGTAGTGCGATGCGCCCTCGCACTTGTACGCAATTCCGGGAGACGGAAGAAAGACATCGAGATCAGAACCGCCGCAAATGAGAGCCCATTGAGAAGAAAGGCCCAGCCGATGCCAACCCTTGCGATGAGCAAACCGGCGACGGCAGGACCGATCATCTGCGCCGCATTGAACGAGGTTGAGTTCAATGCCACGGCATTAGGTAGATCCGCATCGCCCACCATCTCTGCCACGAAGGTCTGTCTCACCGGAGCATCCAGCGCAGCGGCGGAACCGGACAGGAAGGCGAACACATACACGTGCCACAGGCGGACGGCTCCTGCGATCGTGAGAACTCCCAGCACCAGCGCAAGCACGCCCATCGTTGCCTGGGTGAGCATCAGGAGCTTGCGCTGATTGAGGCGGTCCGCAGCCGATCCCGTCCAGGGCAGGAACAGAAGTTGCGGAGCAAACTGGAGGCCCATCACGATACCCAGCGCTGACGCATCGTGATGGGTCAGTTGCGTCAGCACGAGCCAATCCTGAGCAACGCGCTGCATCCACGTACCGATGTTGGAAACCAGGGAGCCCGCCGTCCACAAACGGAAGTTGAAGCTTCTCAGGGAGCGAAACGTCCCGGTCAGTGGATTCTTCATGGCCGCGACGGCGCGTTGCCCCCATGGAACTGGCCGAAGTGACGTGCCAAAAAGATGCTGATGATCAGCGCGCCCAGGCCGAACGCGAGGATGTGGGTTGTCGCCCGCGGATCGAAAGCACCGACGTGCGCCACTAGCAGATACCCAACCACCGCGTTGAAGAATCCCCAGACAACATTCACCGTTGCAGAGGAGAGCCCTTTGCCCGGCGGTTTGGCGAAGGGACTCTGGAAGGAACGTCCCATCGTGCCGGCGACAAAATGAGGAATGGCGTTTGCCGCAAAAACGCCCCCAAACAAGTACGACAGATGCCAAAGCCAATTCAAGATGCAGCGTTCCTCTCTTCTAACAATCTTTCGAGTAGCGAGGTGATTTCCTTTGTCGACCCTGTCTCACCAACGCGAGGAATTTAATCCTCAACCAGCCGCTTAAGTAGTTCGAGCGCCGCCTGAAGCTTCTCCTGCTCGTGAACCGAAAGCTTCTGGGAGATGGTCGTGCTGAGCCAGTCCTGTCTCGCGGCTCTGCCCTCCTGAAGCCACTTCAGGCACTTGGGCGTGACCGACATCAGAGTTTGCCGACCGTCGCTCGGGTCAGGTGAGCCAATGACCATGCCGGATTCCTGCAACGGCGTAACGATAGCACTCATGGACTGAGGGCGCATGCCTTCCGCTCGCGCCAGACTTGAAACCGTGGCCGAACCATCCTCTTCGAGTCGAAGAAGAACGGAAGCCTGTGACGGCGTCAGATCGTTCCCGCCCCCATGCTCGCGTACACGCAGCTTGAGCTTGCGGTATACCGCACGGGTCTCGGCAGCAAGCGTCCGAGAGAGCCTGGTCTGAGTAGAAGGCTTTCGACTGCTCACAAGATCAATATCGCAGATCTACAGTTAAACTGTAAAGTTTAGCTGGGCATTAAAGGCCGATGGTTCCACCCCGTTTTTTGCTCATGTTTATTTCAACCCCCCTCTGGACGCGACGCTGGGCGAGAGTTAGTATGTTCGCAGGAATGGTAGAAAATGGCATGGGAGGTAACAGTGCGGCTGCTAATAGTAACCGTATGTTTTTTTAAAATCGCATCGCAAGTCGGCGCCGCAACAACCCATGAAGAAGCAAGATGCTCAAATAATTAATTAAAAAATTTGAGCACCTTCATGAAACAAAGGACTTACTCGCGACCGGCTACACGAAATACATCAAATCCACCTGAGAGAGGTAATCGATCTATGGTGGTTACCAAAAAGACGCTCTAGCCCTCTCGACGCGCACCGTACCACCGGACTTCGCAAAGCAGACCCTCTTAATTCTGTCCATCCAAGCCGCTAACCGTACCGAAAAGTAAGCGGCCTCCACTCAGGGAAGGGAAACCCCGCTCCACTAAGCTTCGGTCGGGATGACAGGGGAGGGGTGGTCCAGGTTGGAGTCGTGAGTGGCTGGGGGAACACTAGCCCGCACAGTGTCATTTTGAAAAAATCCCGTTTCTCCACACCTGTGTCTTACTCGCCAACACCTGAATGGCTAAGCGGCCCGCGCTGTCATAACGCTGTAACAGGATTGTTATATCTCATTCTTCATGATCATCTGGCGCCGGCAATCCGCAGAAGGAAACAGCATGCAAGGTTTTCTTGAAGCTCTACGAATCCAGCGGTGGGACGATCACCGCTACTACCACCACAGCCGTATTAACCAGTCCCTCCACCTGCTGAGTGCGGTCAGCTTTTTGTCCGCATATGCCCTCATCTTCAAGAACCCGGCTGCCTCTGCACTCATTGGCTGGCTGGTATCCATGGTCAGCCGCCAGGCCGGCCACTTCTTCTTCGAGCCCAAAGGTTACGACGAGGTGAATCAGGCGACCCAGGAACACAAGGAAGACATCAAAGTCGGCTACAACCTGCGGCGCAAGGTCATCTTGTTGTTGATCTGGGCGTTGTCACCGGCGTTGTTGTGGTTGAGTCCCACGCTGTTCGGGATTTTCCCGCCACACGCCGATCGCGCCACCGTCGTGCAGCACATCGGTCAGATCTGGCTGTGCGTTGGCTTTGGCGGCCTGCTGTTCCGCACCGTGCAACTGTTTTTCATTCGCGATGTCCGCACCGGCCTGGTATGGATGACAAAAATACTGACCGATCCCTTCCACGACTTCATGCTTTACTATCGAGCACCGCTTTACCTTCTGCGCGGTCAGCTGATTGATCCGATGGACGATGTACGCGAGCAAGAAACATTTCTAACAGTACGCGACGCTTAATCGCTTTACTGGTAAGCGTTTCGTTCCGCCACCACCAGCCGTCCTGCTGCATTTGCCGCGCCGCTGACACGAACCGATCGGCTACCGCGGCAAATGCGGCGTCGGTGTAATCCAGGCTGAAGATCAGCCGGCCTGTTCCCACCCAGCTCAACGCCAGGTCTTCCGCGCGCAGATAGTACTGGAACATCCAGTGATACCGCGACGGTTGCAGATAGCACACCGTCCACACTGACGACAGGTTGGCCACCCGAACCTGCACCCCGGCTTCGCGCAATCGCTCATTGAGGGCCGCCGCCCGGCCGTTCCAGACCTCGTCCAGGTCGCGATAGCAGGCCAGGATCTCGGGCGTATCCAGCCGCTCCAGGAATTCGGCCATCGCCCCCATGACATAGGGGTGCGAATTGAAGGTGCCGCGAGCGAAACAGACGTCCGCCGGGCGATCTTCACGAAAGCGCTTCATCAGCTCAGCGCGCCCGCACAACACGCCAATAGGCAGGCCGCCGGCCACCGTTTTGCCATAGGTGACCATGTCGGCGCGCACGCCGAAATACTCCTGGGCGCCGCTCCGGGCCAGCCGAAAGCCCAGGAACACCTCATCGAAAATCAGCACGATGCTCCGTTCGGAACAAACTTTTCGCAGCCGCTCAAGCCACGCGGTATAGGCCACGCGGTCAAAGCTGGTACGCGGCCCGCTGTCCACCAGAGTTGAGTCCGCCGGTGCCCCGGCGTTGGGGTGGAGCGCCTGCAGCGGGTTGACCAACACGCAGGCGATGTCGTCCCGGCTTCGCAGTACCCGCAGGGTTTGCTCACTCATATCCTTGAGCGTGAGTGTGTCGCGTTCGGTCACAGGGTTACCCACCCCCGGCTGCACCTCGCCCCACCAACCGTGGTACGCGCCGGCAAAACGCACCAGGTAGCGGTGCCTGGTGTGGTAGCGAGCCAGGCGCACCGCTTGCATCACTGCTTCGGTGCCCGACATGTGAAAGGAAACCTCGTCCAGTCCGGAGACGGCGCGCAGCCGGTGCACGTTGCCGGCGGTTACCGGGTGGTAGGCGCCGAGAACGGGGCCCAGATCGCGGACCCGAGCACTGCCCCGTTCAATGCATTCCTTGTAAAAGTCGTAGCCAAAGACATTGACCCCGTAGGAGCCGGTGAGGTCGTACCGCTGGTTTCCGTCCAGATCGGTAGTGACGGGCCCACTCGAAGAGACAACGAAAGCCCCGCTGGTCAGATGCCGCCGAACCAACCGGCTGAACTGGAAGGGAACCCGGTAGCGGGCCGTGAATTGCAGATCCGAGATCTCGTCCTGGACCTCGTTGGTCTGCCGCACTGTCTTCACGAAGCGTTGCGCGTAAAGCGCGGCCAGGCGGCTGAAGGCTGCCCGGCGCTGCTGAGCGATCTCTTCCGGAGCGTCATCTGCCCGGAAAAACTGCGTTTCGTCATACTCGTAATAAGGAATAAGCCGGGCCAACCGGCGCCCCCACCGCACGTGGCCGGCGAGCGAGCGATGCTTGGCCCGGGACAACTGCAGGCGCAGGGCCAGCGAGCGCCCAATCAGTAGCACTACCCCGAGACCGAGCAGCCACGAGAGGATGGTTATCGCCAAGCTAAGACCTCCGTTAGCAGGGTATTCACGCTCATTAAACAATCCGAAGGAGTGCAAGTTGTGTGAATTTTGGCTCGCGTTCTCAAGGAATTACCGCGGCGACCTTGGCCTCCCACGTCTTCCTGCACAGATTCGGGTCTATCCTGCATCTAAACCAGCGAAAGAGGCTTAACTTGCCAGTCATTCGAACTTGTCCTCAATGCAGTCAAAAGAACCGTGTCACCGCCGGTCACCTAGCCGACACCGGCCGCTGTGGCGCCTGTAAGGCGGAACTCGCCCCGATCGCGGAACCGCTCGCGGCCGATCCGGTGCTTTTCGACGAAATCGTCCAAAACGCTAAAGTTCCTGTCCTGGTCGACTTCTGGGCAGGGTGGTGCGGGCCCTGCCGTGCAGCTGCACCGGAGGTTGCACGCACTGCCCAGGACATGGCCGGCAAAGCGGTGGTCGTCAAAGTCGACACCGAAGCTCATCCTCAACTAGCTGCGCGTTTTGGCGTGCAGGGGATTCCAAACTTCGTCGTGCTTTCGGGGGGACGCACAGTTTTCCAACAGGCAGGATTGGTGGGCCATGACCAGATGGTGCAATGGCTTCGGTCCGCCGCGGCGTAGGTGACTCTGATCTCAAGTCTCTCCCCATCTGATTACGCTGATCTGCAGGGCGCAGTCGCCAAACTCGAGACCGAGAGTCTCGCCATGAAGATTGCGTCCAAAGTGGGCCTGCCCGTCGAGGCCCTGCTCCGTCGACTCCCCGGGCCCGCGCAATCCGCCATACACCGGAGCGTTGATAAAGCTCTTGCCCAGTGCTTGCGTATCGCTGTCAAGGTGGATAGCTCCAGATTGCCGGCGGGGAACTACAAACGCTCCCATGGCGCCGCGACTGCGATCACCGGCGCCGTCGGCGGTTTCTTTGGACTCCCGGGGCTGCTGGTCGAACTTCCCATTACCACCACGGTCATGCTGCACTCCATCGTGGAGATTGCTCGCAGTCAAGGCGAGGATTTCTCCAGCCCGGAAGCCTCCCTGGCTTGTCTCGAGGTCTTCGCGCTCGGTCCGCACAACACGCATCGAGAAGCGAATGAGAGCGCCTATTACGCGACCCGGACGGCTTTGGCGCAGGTTACCCGTGAAGCGGTCGCTTATGTCACTCAAAAAGGGATGGCAAAGGAGAGCGCGCCGGCGCTGCTGTCGTTCATAGGGAGAATTGCGTCCAGGTTTGGTCTTGAGGTGAGTGAGAAAGTGGCTGCAGAGCTTGTGCCCATCGCCGGCGCCGTCGGTGGTCTCACGCTCAACCTACTGTTTACCCAGCATTTTCAAAATATTGCTGAGGGTCATTTCGTGATCCGTCGTCTGGAGCGCAAATACGGCAGCGAACCAGTTCGCCGGGATTACGAACTGGCACGTTCCCTTCCTGTGAATCTCCGCTCTTAGCTAAAAATGTCCGGGCGAACTTGCGAATCGGCAGTATTTCTCAGGCATCATTAATCTCGACGCCCTGTCACGGCGACCGAAGACCATGGGATTTATTTCTGAACTGCGAGCTCTCTGGGACCCCGAGACTTACGGCATGCTTGTGTCTCCGAAAGTTGACGCCGAGCAGCGAAGGCAGACCGAGGCTTTCTGCGCGGCTAACACGGTGGCCACGCAAACCAGCTCCCTGATCGATCTCTTTTGCAGCATCTGGCAGCAGGGTTCCGAGCGGCACTTTCACAACCGTCTCATTAACTGGATGACGCAGCTGGAGCAAGACCCTGCGCTGCGGTCCCGGTTTGAGCAATCCTGCAAGTCGATGCTCGCCTCGCTTGATTCCGTTTTCCTATTCGCGGAAGCGGGCATCCCCGCCCAGCACGCATTATTCCGCGAGGTCACCAGCCGGCTGTTCCAGCACTGGCTGCCTCCGCCGAAGGCCGAGAACGATACCGCACGGCTATTCAACGCAGTGTTTGATTCGCAACGATCCGTTGAACGCTTCCTCAACATGGACGCGACGGTCTTCGATCGCCTGGCAGCGATCTTCTGGAGTGAGGAGGGCTTGGACGACTACCCGCAGGTGCACCGGGACGTGCACGAAGCACTCCGCTTGTTGGCGGCGCGGGTTTCTGCCCGGGGCACCAGCCGCGCTGTTCGCCAGCGCACTGGCACACAAGCCGTGGAAGAATCTCCTTCGTATGCCCTCGTCTTTGCCACCGAACGACTGATTACGTGTGAACACTCCGATCCCGCGCCAGACTGCCTGGAGACCTGGCTCAACTCCGTCTTCGCTTGCCGTGGAGAAGTAGCTCTGGTGCGCATCCACATGGAAGATGCCGGGGCAAATTCTCCCCTGGTCTTTGATCTCGGGTCGATGGATGCGGCCCTCGACCGCATGGAATTGCTGGCCGGCACCCTCGAGGAGGACGCCATCAAGACCCCGGCTGCCGTTCGCCGGCTGCTGAACACCCTGGTGCAGGGACAGCTTGAGGATTCGCGGGTCTCTTCGTTGGTTCGGCGAAACTTCAACCTGCTGGCGCGCAAAACAGTAGAACGTACCGGTCACGGTGGCGAACACTATATCGCTCATAACCGCAAGGAATACTGGCACATGTGGGCTGCGGCGATTGGCGGCGGATTTCTCACCGTCTTCACCGCCGCCATCAAGCTGCACGTCATCAGTACTCACCGGGCGCCATTCATGGAGTTCCTGCTGGTGGGAACGAACTACGCCATCAGCTTTCTGTTGCTGCAGATCTTCGGCCTGGCGCTGGCCACCAAGCAGCCTGCGATGACCGGAGCCTCGCTGGCCAATATCATCAATCGTAACCGTGGCGATTCCCGTCGCAGCCAGGTCACCGACTTTGCCGCATCGATCAGTCGTACCCAGCTGGCCGCCGCGATCGGTAATGTGCTGGCGGTGTCTCTCGGGGCCGTGGTCTTCAACCTTATTTGGTTAAGGGCTTTTCACCACCCTTATCTACCGGCCGAGCAGGCGCAAAAGGTCTACCAATCGCTGCGTCCTCTGGCCTCGCCAACCGCCATCGATGCCGCCCTCACGGGCGTTCTGCTTTGGCTTGCCGGCCTCATTGGTGGGTGGTTCGAAAACTTTGCCGTCTACCACCGCATTCCTGCTTCGATTGCGCAGCACAAACTGCGGCAAACCATTGGCGATGGAAGTATGCAGAGAATTGCCGATTGGGTAGACCGGAACATCGGGCCCTGGAGCACCAGCATTTCGCTGGGGTACCTGCTGGCATTTATGCCAGTGGCTGCGGAGTTCTTCGGCTTGCCGCTCGACGTCCGCCACGTGACGCTCAACACGGGCATGTTTGCCTTCGCGGCTGCTCGCGTCGGGCCCTCAGCTCTTGCCCAGGTATGGCTGTACTCTGCTATCGTCGGCGTCGGGGTCATGTTTGTGCTGAACCTGGGTGTCAGCTTTGCCATAGCCTCGTACGTCGCGCTGCGGGCCTATGACGTAAGCCGCCAGGAGCGCACGGCGCTCCTACGCTATGTGCTCAAGCAACTGATTTCTTCACCGCTGCAGTTTTTCTTTCCCGTGCGGGCGAAGCAAGGCGAGGCAATTGCATCCAACGCGGATGCGGCCGTTCCTTAAGCGTGGCGTGGTAGCAATTCGATCAGCAGGTCTGCGGCAGCCCGCGCAAAGCTTTCGTCGTTGATGTGCGCGTCAAGTTCAACCAGCCGGATGTTGCGGCTCAGCTCTGCTTTCAATGCCAAACGATAGGCGTTGAGTGCCTCGTGGGAAAAGAAAGGGCCTCCGTCCCTATCGAGAGCGGAAACGCCTCGCAACGGAATCAACACCGTCACCGGCCCGCTCGCGCCATTGAGCCTCATAGCTGTGATACGCCCGATCTCCGCACATTCTTCCGGGGTCGTCCGCATGAGGGTCACGCTGGAGTTGTGGATGTGCAGGTTGCGGAAGTGGAATTGGGCCGGCACGGTTTCCAGCGGTCCGAAATTCACCATGTCGATTGCGCCCGGGCACACCACTTGCGGAATGCCCTTGCGGCCCGCCCCTTGCAGCCGATGCGGCCCTGCGCTCATCACCCCACCCACCAGCTCGTCTGCGAGCTCCGTGGTGGTCAGGTCGAGAACGGCTACAAATGCACCGTCTTCGATCAATTGCTCCATCGCCCGGCCGCCGGTGCCGGTAGCGTGAAAGACCAGAACTTCATAACCTCTCGCCTCAAGGGCGCGCCGGGCAGCCGTGACGCAAGGCGTGGTGACGCCAAACATGGTCGCGGCGATCGATGGCTTCTGGTCGGGAGCAGTGGCTTGTTCCGCGGCAACCATTCCACAAATCGCCCCAGCGGCATTGCTCAGGATTCGACGAGACACGCGATTCAACCCAGCGATGTCGAGCACCGAAGGCATCATGCAAATATCTCTGGTTCCCACGTAGGGCCTGGTATCGCCTGCAGCTAACGTGGAAACCATCAACTTGGGGAAGCCGTATGGCAGGGCACGCATAGCCGCAGTCGCAATGGCCGTGCCGGCGGAACCGCCCAGGGAAACCACTCCGTGAAGGGCCCCCTGTTCCACCAGCCAACCAAGCATAGCCTGCGCCCCAGTCGCCATGGCGGTTACACTTCGACCACGGTCTCTCTCCGCTCTGAGTGCGGCGAGATTCTCCTTCGCTGCCGCGGCCACGTCTGCCGCGGAAATGTCCACCGCAAAGGCTGGGTCGCCGAGCACACCGACATCGATCATCAACGTTCGCAGGCCAGCGCTCTCGATCCGCTCACGCAGAAAGCAGAACTCTTCTCCCTTGGTGTCGAACGTTCCGAGCAAGGCAATGATCTTGGGAGTCATCAGACGAGGTTTTCCGGCACTAGGTTCCCGGCAGTTCGCCCGGGGCAAGCACGCGGCACTCTGGCATGGCGCGCAGAAGCGCTTCGGGGCCTGGTGGCGAGTAGACGGCAATTAACTTCAAAGGCTCCCAGCCGGTGTTGACGGTGGAGTGGAAGATGTCGGCGGGTATGTGAATCATTTCTCCAGCGGCGATAGGTTCCCACTGCTCGCCGTCGATATCGATCATCTGCTTGCCCTGACCGGAGACCACGTACAAAATTTCCTCGGTTCCCGGGTGATTGTGCCGCACGTGGCCTTTGCCAGGCTGCAGGAGCACCACGCCCATGGTGAAGCGCCTCGTGCCCGTGACGCGCGGTTCGCTGAGCCACTTGATCGTTCCCCAATCAAAGACCTGGGTTTCGACAGCAGCGGGAGTGACGAAACGGCGGCCGGTGGGCTTAGCCATGGTTGCTCCTTTGAGGGCTGAGGGTGTGCGGTCTCAGATTCTTGAAACTTCGTACTTGCTCGGTGATCGCGCGCTCGGTGGGCAGACGTTCAATGCTCGAGGCGCCAAAGAATCCGCAGACACCGTGAGTCCTGCTCAGGACGTACTTGACGTCGTCCGGCTCAGCGATGGGGCCGCCATGACACAGGACCAGAACCTCGGGACGGACGGAGACGGCTGCCTCCTGGATGGCTTGAATGCGGGTAATCGACTGATCGAGAGTGATGGCTGTCCGGGCCCCGATGGTTCCTTTGGTGGTGAGTCCCATGTGCGCGATCAAGAGGTCCGCGCCGGCTTTCGCCATGTCCCTCGCCTGCTTTTCATCGAAGACATACGGGCACGTGAGCAGGTCGAGCTCATGGGCGCTTGCAATCATCTCAACTTCCAGGGCGTATCCCATTCCGGTTTCCTCAAGATTCTCGCGGAAAAGGCCGTCGATCAGCCCAACGGTTGGGAAGTTCTGCACGCCGGCAAAGCCGAGTCGTTTCAGGTCGCGAAGAAACAGGTCCATGATGCGAAAAGGATCTGTTCCACAAACGCCGGCCAGCACCGGAACCTGGCGAACGATGGGCAGCACTTCGCGCGCCATCTCCAGGACGATCGCGTTGGCGTCGCCGTAGGGCATGAGGCCCGCCAGAGATCCTCGCCCCGCCATACGGTAGCGGCCCGAATTGTAAATGATGATGAGATCGGCGCCCGCTGCTTCGGCGCACTTGGCGGAGATTCCAGTCCCCGCGCCGGCGCCCAGGATGGGTGTTCCCCCGGCGCTGCTCGCTCTCCATCGGTTCAGCCACGCCGATCGGTCCATCATTTCTCCCTGGTGACAGGTTGGATCACGACGCCCACTATACCGCCATGGCGTCGACTCCAAAAAGGAAATGTGGGCCTTTGTATAGGGCAGGCATGTTTCTTCCCACGTTCATTCCTTTAGCTTCCAATAGTGGGCAAAGTCCTTCTTCGTGCGACTGGTCCCCATCACCTGAAAGGCGCGCGCTTGTTTCGAGTAGATGAGCTGCTGAATCCCCCCGTGAATCGAGTCCACGTAGTTGTAGTGCCCGGTGCCGGTTCCTTTGTATTCCATGCTCATCCTTATATAGCTATGCCATTCGGGATGTCCGTTAGTGAGGAAGCTGGTCGCTTCGAACACCGCATTGTGTGGCTGCCAGGTGAGTTCTATAGTTTCCCCCGTTGGTTCGTGGTTTCCGTCGTCCTTGACGAGGTAGTTTAAATAGTGGCCGGCCAATGAGTGATATTCCCTGTCGAGTGCCCGGCGTTCCGACCATTTCCGCCATCTGGCGCCGACCTGCCAGTTACCGAGAATTCCCAGGAGTGTGCCCAAACCCGTCCCAATCCAGAGATTTAGCCAGTTGGTTGTCATTCCTACCTCTCCTAAGCACTCCAAAGCGCAGCTTTCCCTCGTGTTGTTACGCTTCCTCTCGTCTTCTGGTTCCTTGGATTTTGGAACTGATGGATCTGTGTCATGGGCATCCGGGCGCGGCGGGGTTCATTCCCTCTCCGGTTCCGAGCAGCCGTATAGTCAATGTTGAGGTTTTGCGTGAGAGCTAAGCGTCCAAAGTCAGACGGCTTATGCGTGCTGTTCCTGTTTGCCGCATGGTTCAGTGGTTGCCGCGCGCCCATCGTCCCGCCTGACCCGGTGGTCGAATTCACCACCATTCCACCTGCGGCGCAAGGTGGCCGCGAACGAGTGGCTTACATTGCAGGGCGTGTTTCCGGCGCGCGTCCTGGTCAACAGATTGTCGTCTATGCCAGGAGTGGGCCATGGTGGGTGCAGCCCTGGCCGGACAAGCCCTTTATTCCCATCAAAGCAGACTCTACCTGGGGCACCCCCACCCACCTTGGATTCGAGTACGCAGCCTTGTTGGTCGATCCCGGATTTCACCCACCGTCTACGATGGATACCGCTCCAGCCCGCGGCGGGTCCATCGTTGCCGTAACCAGTGTGAAGGGCGTGGGCGAGGCGCAGATAGCTCCCACAAAGCCTCTCAAGTTCAGCGGATACGACTGGACTGTCCGCACCATTGCGGGCGATCGCGGGGGTCTCAACAATCTGTATAACCCTGACAATGCCTGGGTTGACTCGAGCGGAGCTCTTCATCTGCTCATGAAGAAACGATCAGGGCGTTGGTCGTGCGCCGAGTTAGAGCTAACCCGAAGTTTAGGCTACGGAACCTACATTTACGTGGCGCGGGATGTTACCCATCTCGAGCCTGCCGCCGTCATGAGTCTCAACACCTTTGATGACTGGGGTGGAGATGAACATTTCCGCGAGCTGGATGTGGAGATGAGCCGATGGGGGGACCCTGCAAATAAGAACAATGCGCAGTATGGGGTTCAGCCTTTCTATATTCCTGGAAACCTGGCGCCGTTTACCGTGCCCTCCGGTACCGTGACACACGTAATGCATTGGGAATCGGGCCGGGCAAGCTTCAAGACCTTTCGCGGATCGTCCGACCGTCCTGGAGCCCCTGTTGTTTATGAACATGTCTTTACAGCGGGTGTGCCTACTCCCGGCCAGGAAAAAGTTCAGCTAATGCTCTACGTGATTGAATCGCATAAATACCCTCTGCAGAATCAAAACGAGGTTGTCCTGGAAAAATTTGAATACCTCCCGTGACTGTAGTCGAAAGCCGGTGCACCTTCTCTGTAAACAACCGTGAGAGACGGCGTGCTTCTATACTGTGGTCCGAAGGCCGCACACAAGGAGCGCCGCGAACGCGTGTTTACCACATTTTTCAGTCTCGGGTCGAGGTTCAGTGTGTTCGGAGTCACCGTGTGCGGGATGGTTCTCTTCTTGACCGTGCCGGGGCGGGCGGCGCAAAGTTCCCCTTCTGTTCCTAATCCTCACCAAGCCGAGTTCGACGAGGCGGTCAGTTCTTTCCGGGCGAAACACTATGACATCGCCCTGGCGGATTTTAAAAAACTCATGGGTGAAGAGCCAGAGAATCCGGTTTACAAGAAGTTCGCTTCCGAGGCTGCTCTCAATCAGGGCGACGCCGATTTTGTTGTTCAAACACTGCAACCGATCGAAGCAGCCCAGCCGGACGACTGGCAGACTCATCTTCTTCTTGCTCGCGCCTACGCGCAGATGGTTAAGGATCCACACCATGCGGAAAAGCGGGACGAAGAGATTGCGCTGGTTACCAAGCAACACAACCAGGATCCGAACTCACAGCTTGGTAAGTTACGGGACTTCCTTCTTGAAACCGTTCACCAGGGTGACAAGACCATCCAGTTCTATCCGGCGTTCACGCCGTGGGGTCCGTACCATGTTCACCTCATCGCCCGCACATTCGATGCAGCGGGCCAGCCCGGCCTTCGTATTACCCTGGAAAGCAATGACTTCGATCAGCCGCAGTTTGCAAAGGAACACCCAGCGGAAGCTGCAGCCGGGCAGCGCGGTTACAGCCTTGATGGCTACGCCCCAGACCAGAAGAGCGCCGACGGCCGAACCATCCAGACTCACTACACCTATGGCTTTTTTACCGGGCAGCCCAGCTACGAGGTGGTGCGCGAACGCATTCTCGCAATCGCGGCCGGTACGGTGAAGCCGCTGAGCAGCCGGACAGGTCCGATCAATTAGCCGTCAGGTCGCTGTTAGGCCGCTCAGTCTTTTCGCTACCCTCCGAGCATCTTTCGAGCCAGATCCAGTGCGACGGCTGCGGCGCGCTTCTCGTCTCGAAGATTGCCCGCCAGTGCATCGAAAAACTCGAATGAGGTCAGCGCGGTCAACGCGGAAGCTCGTTCCATGAGATCCCCGCCGCCCATGCGGCTCACGATGCGCCTCGCTGCGCCGTATCTGCGGGCATTGCGCGCTTCGATCACCGTTCCAAACTCCGGATCGATCGCGCCGATTCCATGGATGCGCCGCAGAAGCATCCGATTGCTGGACCAGAAGCGGCAAAATACTTCAACAAACCCTTCCAGCATTGCCTCAGTGGAGGGCAGAGTCATGACGTTTCGCATGCTCTCCATCCCGCCGTCCAACGCAATGAGGTCAAAGAGCGCATCCAGCACGCCGGCCTTGGTTCCGAAGAGATTGTGGATGGTCTGCCGCGTCACCCCGCTCTCGGCCGCGAGCCATCCCATCGTCAGGTGCCGATACCCATTCGCCTCCAGTTGAGATCTGGCGGCGCGAAGAATGGCAGCGCGGCTTTCTTCCATTTGCTCCAGCCGCTTGCCAAGCTCATAGGGGCGCCGGGGTTCCTCGGTGTTCTTAGTGGCCACGGTTAAGAGTCTACCCGGCAATTATGATTTGACAACGTGTAAAGTGAATATTTAGAGTTCACTGAATGAGGAATTTGGTATGGAGAGGGCTTCTGATACTGGACGCGCGCAGCCTTCCTCAACGGTGAGTGCACTCCCCAGGCCCACGGCCTGGGCTGCTCCGGGCTTTCCTTTATGGCTCAGGATCGCGTTCTGGGTTTGCATCGTCATCGCCGTGGCTGCGGTGTTGCGTCGTGCCGCGGCTTTGTTGCTTCCCCCATCGCCGGGCGCACCCGCGCAACTAGCCAGTCTTGACGCATGGTTCGCCTCCCAGGCCGGGCTTACCTGGACGCACATTCTCTGCGCGTTGGCCTTTGTTGTCTTGCTCCCATTTCTCTTTTGGAGCCGCACCAGCCGCTCGCGTGCTCTCGAGCAGGGCTTCTTCCTGCTCGGCTTCACAGTAGCCGCAACAGCCTATGCCATGAGCGTCTACGCGGTGGGTGGGTGGCTGGAGCGTTCAGCCGTGCTGTTTTTCAATACGCTCTTTGTCGGCTCGCTGACCCAGGCTTTTTTCTGCTTTCGGCGCGGCGATGCATATTCAAAGCGAAGATGGACACTTCGCGCGGTCGCCATTCTGCTCGGCATCGCCACCACCCGGCCCATCATGGGGGTCTTCTTTGCCACTGCGCTTCTCACGCATTTGACACCGCGACAGTTCTTCGGCATCGCCTTCTGGATCGGCTTCTCCCTCAACACGCTTGTGATGGAGCTCTGGCTGCGTAGCTCAGCAGCAAAAAGGATCGGCTTATGAACTCAGACGGCGCGCCAATTTCCCGTAGCGGTCCGCACCCCGGTATACTTGCTCTTCTTTACACCGCGTTTTTCTGCCAGGATAGACTAAACCGGTTGATGAACGATCGTATCGAGATAGAAGCTGAGATGCCTTCCGGCTGCTTCGAGGAAACCCGATTTCCTGTCCACTCGGTCTAGAGCCATTGCTCCCTCAAGCAGAGAGATGATTAACGCGGCCACCTCTTCCGGCTCGATTCCTGGGCGGACTTCCTTCCGGTCCTGACCTTCCTTGAGGATGTTTTGAAGATACGACCGCCATTGCTTGAGGGCGTCGCGGGCCATCTTTTTGAGCGCTGGATTGCCGTCATCATTGTCGGCGATGTTGTTGAGCAGGGGGCATCCACCCGGAAAGGAAGGCAATGACACGACATTGTTGACGTGGATCTTCATCTTTTCGATTGCATTCTTACCCGTATCCACCTTGGCCATACGGGCGGCGCTGGTTTCGTTCCACGCGTATTCAAAGGCTGCAACGGCAAGCGCCTCTTTGGTTGGGAAATGGCCATAAAGGCTGCCTTTCTCCAGGCCGACTGCCTTGACAATGTCCTGCATGGAGCAACCCTCGAAGCCCTTACGATTGAAGAGGGGGGCCGCCCTTTCGATAATCCGTTTGCGGGTTTCCGTTCCTTTACTCATACCGATCCTGACTTGCCTGTCTACCACGGTTTTACATGACAAGCGGCCTGCTCGAGCAATTCGATCCGGTAGACCTGCGACATCAAATCTAGATAGGGGAGGGCAATCCCCGCCCCCATCGCGGACCTAAGGAATAAGAGAACTTACCAGGGCAGTTCCTGGCCACTATGAATGAACTTTCCGTTGGGGCCGTCCGGTCCGATCAGAGCAAGCTCAACACTGGTCTTAGCGCCCTCGGGGATTTCCAACTGGGCGTGTTGCGTGCCTAACTCGGTCTTCACCCATCCCGGATGAGCCGAATTTACCTTGATGTTGGTACCCTTCAGTTCAGCGGCAAGATGCACCGTGAACTGGTTCAGCGCTGTTTTCGATGCGTTGTATGCAAATGCCTTCATGGAAGCAATCGGGCTTCCAGGCATCGCCTGCAGCGTGAGTGAGCCGAGAATGCTTGAAAGATTCACGATGCGGCCCGCCGGACTCTTCTTAAGCAGTGGTAAGAACTCTCGTGTGACCGCAACCACTGAAAAGAGATTGGTATTGAAGACCGACTGAAGTTCTGATTCTGTTGTCTCGATGGTGCGCGGGTTCAGAAGTCCGCCCTCGCCCCCGATGGCGGCATTATTCACCAGAATGTCCAGTTTGCCGAACTTCTCCGCCACGAATCTGGCTGCGGCTTTGCGGTCCTCATCCCGGGTTACATCCAGAGTCACGGGGTAAGCTTCCAAGTTCTCCGCAAGCAGCTCGTCCGCGGCATCCTTCGCCGCCCGGTGTGTTCTGGCAGCAACGATCACGGTGATTCCTTTTTGCCCAAGTTGACGAGCCGTCTCAAAGCCAATTCCACGGTTCGCGCCGGAAATGAATGCTACTTTCTTATCGCCAGGCATGATTGCCCTCCTGAGTGGATTGGATGAATGGTTTTAGGTTGGGATTCACTAAAACCGACCGGTCGGACTATTTACAGACAATAAAACCCGGCCCTTTTCACTTAAACCGTCCATATTGAAATCAAATCAAGGTCTTGCTGCATCTCTTCTCTATCGACGCGGAGGTCGGATGTCAAAGGCATGGTTGATTACAGGGAGTTCCCGGGGACTGGGTCGCGCGTTCACAGTGGCAGCACTGGAAGCGGGAGATAGAGTCGTGGCCGGTGCGCGGAAGCCGGAATTATTGGCTGACCTGGAGAACCGGTTCGGTAAGAATATCCGCACAATTTCGCTCGACGTTACCAACGAAGCACAGGCAAAACGGGCGGTCGAGGCGGCGATGGATGCCTTCGGTGGCTTGGACGTGCTTGTCAACAATGCAGGATACGGAAATGTCAGTCCGGTCGAGGATACGCCTATCGAGGAGTTTCGCGCGCAGATCGAGACAAATCTTTTCGGTGTCATCATTATGACGAAGGCTGTGCTTGCTCACTTTCGTGAGCAAAGACGCGGCCATATTATCCAGGTGTCGTCGATCGGCGGCCGGATCGGCCCCATCGGACGCGCGCCCTATGCCGCGGCAAAGTTTGGAGTCGAAGGCTTTTCAGAGTCGCTCGCGAAAGAGGTTGGCCCCCTTGGTATTAAGGTCACCATCATCGAGCCTGGTGGTTTCCGCACGGATTTCGCGGGCTCGTCCACAGAGCTTCGTGAAGGCCGGCCTGAGTATGAATCCACTGTGGGAGCCACTGCCCGCTTTCAACAGAACTACAACGGAAGACAGCCAGGGGATCCGGCGAAGGCGGCCGCTGTTCTTTTGCACGTCGTTTCACTGACGGAGCCGCCCCTTCGCCTGTTGCTCGGGAGCGACAGTTATTCGGCGGCGGAAAAGAGCGCACTGGAGAAGCTCGCGTCCGATCAACAGTGGAAGCAGTTGAGTGTGTCTACCGATTACTCGGCCTGAGTGACTGAACCCGGCGTCAGTCACCTTCTAAGCGTCATAAGATCCCGTGTCCGCGGAAAAGAGCAGACGCTGACCCACGCGAGATGCCAGGCGCGGCAGATCGAGAAGGTCACGAGCAGGCAACTTGTCATCAAACCTCGCCCCGGGATGCTCCAGGTTCAGCGCGGCGATTCCTTCAGTGATCAGCATTCCACGGGCCTGGTTATAAGTGAGCAGGGGTTGGGAGGCATCGAATGGAATACTCTCCAGGCTTTTGAGCGTGTTCATTACGATACATTCGACAAGCTTGCCGTCCGATACCAAATACCATGCGAGTGCTGCGAAATCATTTAGATGAGTCAGAAAGAGAGAACACCATTCGAACTGCGGTGATAGTTCTAACGGTGCCGGTAAAGATGTCATTGTTGCCATGACGGCCCTTTCTACCTTGTCCCCATGGACGAGGAGGTTGGTGGCGGATCCTAATCTGACGGGCAGAGATCTTCGTCAGACGCTCCAGGCAATCGAACCACGAGCCCCGGTTTGCAATCAGATAGACCGGAGAAAGCGGTGGCGTTCATCAGCAGATTGCTTGTTGCGAGCTCTAGCCTTTACCGCTCTCATTCTCACCATACCGTCCCGCCGCCGTAACGATGTCACGGGTGAGTCACAGTATTGTCAAATCTAGGTCGTCGAGGGACTGAATATTTCGACCGCATGGTGCGGCCTGACTAGAGTCAAGGCCGACTTTTTCCTCAGCCTTGGCCGGTTGAAATTGTCGTGCTTTTCCGCAACGCATTATTTGTGGGGACAAGAACACGAAGTATGACTACCGTCATATCGTCGTACTGGGGCGCACCGGCGGCGAAGGTCTGCGCAGCCGCCATGATGCGATTCATCGCTTCCAGCGCCGACAGGTCCGCACACGTCTTCGCGAGGTCGATTAATCGCTCCTCACCCCACTCCTCATTACTGCTGTTCATCGATTCGGAAACACCGTCGGTAAACAGCACGACGAGGTCTCCCGGTTCCAGCGGGACAGAGCCCTGCTCATAAGAGGAGCCCGGTAAGAGGCCAACCGGCGGACCGCCAGGCTCTAAACGATAAACCTGGCGGCCGTTGCTGGATTCGCGCACAATGAAGGGCGGGTTATGACCCGCATTCACATACAAGAGCCGGCGGCTTTGTGGTTCGTATTCAGCGTAAAAAAAAGTGGCATAACGGCTCATCGACGAAGCCCCGTAGACCAGATTGCTTACTCGCTTGATCAGCTCTGCCATGTCTTGGACCACGGATGCCTGACCCCGCAGCGAAGCGCCGAGGCTGGCCATCATGAGGGCGGCGCCGATGCCCTTACCAGACACATCCCCAATCGCGATTCCGAATCTTTCTTTCGGTAACTCGAGAAAATCGTAGTAGTCGCCGCCCACCGTTCGCGCTGGTTGGCAATGTCCGCAGTAGTCTAAGCCATAGACCGAGGGCAAGTGCTGAGGGAACAAATGCTCTTGCACTTCACGCGCGATTTCCAACTCGCGGTTCACGCGCTCCCGCTGCGCAATTTCGCTGCCAATAGCGGTTGTCAGCCGGGCAACTTCCAGCGCCAAACCCGTCTGCGCTACGACCGAGCTCAAGAGCCGGAGATCGGTGCCGGAATAGGGTGCCTGGGAAAGCTTTTGGCCTAGGCTCATGAACCCGATCAGGCCGTCTCTAACCGAAATCGGCAGCAGCAGTTCGGACTGAAGCGTTGCCAGATGGCCGCGCTCCTCATCACTCATCTCGGATTGCCGATAAATCCACGAATCTTCATCGTCAAAATAAACCCGAACCGGTTGCTTCTCGCTCTTCAGTACTTGCACTGTCGCTGCGTTGCCAGCGAAAGCCATATCCGGTAGGGGGCTATAGCCGAGGCTATGCGCCGGACGATACGGCCCGCTCCCATTCAGCAGTACCGCTACCCGCTTGACGTGCAGGGAGTCCGCGATACGCTCAGTAACCATTTCGAGCAGCGGTTGGGTCTCCACAATCATGCGAACTCTCTCCGCCAGCTCGCTCAGGATTTGTTCCGCGTTGTAGACGTCGCGAAAGAAACGCCGGTCAACCCAGACGGCCAACCGCTGGGTCGCACCATGCAGCAAAAAAATACCCCAGAGCCCGGCCGCCATGATCAGCACCGTGCCCACCGGCTTTATGGCGTGCGATGTCAGCAGGGAAGCCATCGCGATAAACAAGGCTGCGCTCAGTAGAACCCGCAAAATGAGCACACCACGCCGCGCCAGCGTGTACTGCAACCCCTGTCTGATTACCAGGCGCACATCCATCGCGCGCTGGACCACGACTACATAAGCGAGCGTCAAAGGCAATAGGAGGAATGCCAAGTACGCGGAAGCCGTCAACCACTCCGGGAAATACTGCTCCATAGCAAACCCCTTCAGGCTTGAAATGGTGAACAAGACAATGAGCGGCATGAGGCTAACTAAAGCTCCGGCAGACAGTACACGCAGCCGGCGTTTGGCATCGAGGGAGAGAGCCGTTCGATACTTCGTCGCGACACAAGCAAGAAAACCAAGCACCATCAGCAGGCCGACGAGGTGTCGCACGGTGCTTGTCTGGCCTAAGAATCGATTGATTGGTATAGCGGATCGAATGCTATGAAGTTCGATGACGAAGCTGACCATGTTAGCCAAAGCGAAAAGCGCCCATAGTGGCACAATGGTCCATAGCATCCAGTTCCACCATTTCCATCGGATCGAGCTGGGAAAGGGTTCAGGGAAAAAGATTCCAAGCAGGAATAGCCAGCCGAGCCAGCTGTTGGCCGCGAATTGAGAGTAAATAGTGGCCAGCGTTCTAAACGGAGGACTCCAGAAGTCTGTGAAGGAGTTGAAGAACGCAGAAAGGCTTAGCAACAGGGCTAACAACAGCCAGCCGCGCACGTCGCGCGGCCGCATGATAACCACCCAAAATCCGAGGCCCAGGCAGAGCGCCGGCATACCGGCGAAATATAGCACCGCTAGCGCATTCGTTTTACCCTTTCGCTCCGCTAGCCGCACAGGGGCATGCTCTTCGGGCTGCTTTCCCTGTCTCTGAAACGTTACGTCTATGATGTCGCCCGGCTGTGAGGCGGAGAGCATATCGGAATAAACAGACCGCGAAGGGACCGAAACACCATTGAGCGCGATCAATTCGTCGCCTTGCCGCAGACCCGCGTCACGCGCATTTCGCTCAAGGAACATGAGCTTGAAGTTAGGCTGATCCTCTGCATCGAGCATAAAGGGCCACTGAATAAAATGGGCTCCGAACCACTGCGGGAAACGTAGCTCGAGAGTGCGAAACTGATAGGCGACGGCGATAAGGAAGAGAGCGATCAATGCGACGTATTGTGCCCATGAGCGCACCCAGGGTTGGCGCGTTTCGCGGTACTGCCGTTTTTGAAGTACCGGCTGATTCATCACGAACTTCTCAGCTCACTGCCGCATCATACCGACCCGGCGTCGCAGCCGCAGGTGAAGTTAGAAGGATCGAGATGTGCAAATTGGGCGGCAGAAGGATTGTATTCCAGCTGAAGCCCGCGCGCTCAGTGTGCTCCTAAACAGGGTACGAAACATTAGATATTGAGAGAAGTCATACCTCAAGGCTTTGTCCGCCGAAATAGGCTTCACTTGACAGTCTAGTGAAATGGGGTGATCCTGTTTGCATGGGAGACTACTTGTATGCCTAGTGAAGAAAATGAGCAGATCCAGCTCCTCCAGGGAACCCTTGACCTGATCGTTCTGAGGACTCTGACCAGCATGGGAGCGCAGCACGCCTATCAGATTGCGACCAGGCTTCAGCAAGTGTCGGACCGGCTCCTGAATCTGAACCAGGGAACGCTCTATCCCGCTCTCGTTCGCCTGGAACAGTACGGATGGATCAAGGGCACCTGGGGCAGGACCGAGAGCAACCGCGAAGCCAAATACTATGCCATCACCAAGGCAGGAGAAAAAGCGCTGAACCAGGAAACCCTGCGCTGGCGCAGGATGGCAGGCCTGGTGGAACGGCTGCTGCTGGAGGACTTCCAGTCATGATTTCGCTCACGCGCCTAATTTCGAAGTGCAAGACCCTCTTTCGCAATCGCCAGATGGAAGAGGAGCTGGAACGCGAAATCACTTCTCATTTGGCATTGATGGAAGACGACTTTCTGCGTAAGGGGATGAGCGGGGAAGAGGCGCGTCTGGCTGCCAGACGTGCGTACGGCGGCGTCGAGCTGGCTAGACAAATGCACCGCGACGAGCGCTCGATTCTGTGGCTGGAACAACTCGGGCAGGATATCCGGTATGCAATTCGGCAGCTATGCATGGCACCGGGCTTCGCGATGACGGTAATCCTGACCATTGCACTTGGAATCGGTGCCAACACGGCAATCTTCACGCTGATGCACGCAATCCTGTTGAAGTCGCTTCCGGTTGGCGATCCCAAATCGCTGATTCGCATTGGCGATAAGGCTGACTGTTGTCTTAGCGATGGAATGCAGCGCGACAGCGGCGACTTCGATATTTTTTCCTATCCTCTCTTTCGTTCGCTGCGCGAGTCCACGCCGGAGTTTGCCCAACTCGCGGCGATGCAGGCGGCCCACAACCCCATCAGCGTTCGAAGAGGGAACAACACGGCGCTGGCGCAGCCGAGCGAGTTTGTCACCGGCAACTACTTCAGCACACTCGGCGTGGGAGTGTTTGCTGGTCGTACCCTTACCGACGCTGACGATCAGCCTGGTGCAGCGCCCGCTGTGGTGATGAGCTACCAAGCCTGGCAATCGGACTATGGGAGCGACTTGTCTGTGGTAGGGACGACGTTCTACTTGCAGAGTCACCCGGTCACGGTGGTGGGGATTGCGCCGCCCGGGTTTTTCGGCGACCGCATCAGCCCGAATCCTCCGGCATTCTGGATACCGCTTTCCGCTGAGCCGCTGCTGGCGCAGGCAAATTCGATCCTGCACCACCCCGACGAGTGCTGGCTGTATGCGCTGGGCCGCGTCCGGCCGGACGTGGCCCTAGGCCCATTGCAAGAGAAAATTTCGAGTCACCTGCGGCAATGGATCGCGGTTCAGGATGAGTACAAGAGAGAAAAGGCTGTCAGACTCCTACCAAGATTGCATGTGATCCTGACGCCCGGGGGATCAGGCATCCAGGACCTGCAGGACAAAGCAGGGAACGAGCTCTATCTGCTGCTGACGATCTCCGGGTTTGTTCTGCTGGTCGCGTGCGCAAACGTGGCCAACTTACTGCTGTCGCGGGGCGCACAACGAAAAGCCGAAATTTCCATGCGCATGGCTTTAGGAGCAGCACGGCCAAGACTGATCCGGCAGATGCTTACGGAAAGCACTCTTCTCTCATGCCTGGGTGGTCTGGCTGGATTGGCCTTTGCGTATGCCGGGACACGATCGATCGTGGCCCTGGCGTTTCCTGGCTCCCTGCACAGCGCAATCAATGTAACTCCATCTCTGGCTGTGTTCGGATTTGCATTTGTGTTGTCGCTGATCACCGGCGTGGTGTTCGGCATTGTTCCGGCGTGGATCACTTCCCATGGGGATCCTGCAGAAGCATTGAAGGGCGTGAACCGGGCAGCAGGCGATCGGGGTGGGCTGCCGCAAAGGTCTTTGATTGTTTTTCAGGCCGCCCTTTCGTTGGTCCTGCTGGTGGGTGCGGGCCTTCTGACCCGGAGTCTGCGTAACCTGGAACATCAGGATTTTGGTTTCCAGACGGCGAACCGGTATGTGCTGCATCTGGATCCTTTGGGGCCCGGTTATCAACCGGAGAAGCTCGATGTGCTGAATCGGAGGTTAGAACAGCAGTTCGCGGCAATCCCGGGAATGCAGAGCGCGGGGCTGGCTATTTATAGCCCTTTCGATGGGAATGACTGGAACTTCGATGCATACATCCCAGGGAGGCCTAAACCAGGACCGCAAGATGATAATAGTGTGCTGATCAACCGGGTGAGTTCAAACTTCTTTGCGGCCGTTGGTCAGCCGGTGATCCGTGGACGCGGTCTTAGCGAGGGTGATACGGCCGGCTCGCCATTTGTGGCGGTCATAAACCAGGCGTTTGCGAAAAAATATTTTCCCAACGAAGACCCGGTCGGACGCCACTTCGGGGTTTACAACCGTGAAGATTTCGGAGCGTACGAGATCGTAGGTGTGGTGGCTGATGCGAAATATAAGCAACCCCGCAACGAAGCACAGGCTATGTTCTTCGGCCCGCTTTCGCAGTGGCAGCACAATTTGAAAAATCCGACGGCGATCAACCTCGAGACGCAGACGCACTACATCACCTCGGTCGTCATGAGCTTCCGCGGGGTTCCGCAGAATCTGGAGGCGACCTTGCGCGAGGCGCTGGCGCGTGTCGACCCCAACCTGACCATCCTTGATCTGCGTTCTCTCGACCAACAGCTTGCCGGCAATTTCAACCAGGAACGGCTGGTTGCTCGCCTGACGGCGCTGTTCGGACTGCTCACGCTGGTGCTCGCATCGGTCGGGCTCTACGGGATTACGTCGTACCAGGTTGCGCAAAGAACGCGCGAGATCGGACTGCGGATGGCGCTGGGGGGACAGCGGAATCGCATGGCCGTCCTGGTGATGCGCGGAGCACTGATCCAGGTGGTGGTGGGTTTGGCTGCGGGCGTGCCCATCTCGTTGCTGGGCGCGCACTGGATTCAAAGTCAGCTCTACGAGGTGAAGTCGTATGATCCGCTGAGCCTGTTCGTGGCGGTCTTTGTCTTGTCGACAGCAGCTCTGCTGGCAAGTTTTCTTCCCGCGCGTCGTGCGGCGTCCATCGATCCGATGCAGGCGCTTAGAGCTGACTAGCAGGATGCGAGGAAAAGGAAGCGCAGTGGAGGGACCTGCGGTTCCTTTTTCCCGGCACCTGATACAAATCA
Source organism: uncultured Acidobacteriaceae bacterium (assembly GCA_964609355.1). Taxonomy (GTDB): domain Bacteria; phylum Acidobacteriota; class Terriglobia; order Terriglobales; family Acidobacteriaceae; genus PALSA-350. The sequence goes on from CAZSUK010000563.1 coordinate 25,493, forward strand.
GAGTTTTCCACGGCTGCTAAACACAACGCCCCGATAGCCCGTTGTCTACTTCCACAGCCGTAGCGCATTGTCCCGGTATACCTTGCGCAAGACATCTTCCGGCAGATAGATTCCCTGGATCTGCCAGCGGCCTTGACGGGATGCATGCGAAGGGTAGTCAAAGTATTCGTCAGCCGTTTCCAGAAACCGGAAGTAGAGTCGATACATGGATTCTTCGGGTACCAGGTCGGCGCCGAAGAGAATGCGATCGGGAAAGCGGAGAAAAAGAGCTCGCGAGGAATAAGGCTGCCGTCCGAGTTCCGACGCACGTGCACTGATGTCCAGCAACACGTTGGGATAGTTCTCTAGCAGTTTCGTGGCGCGACCCAGGTTCTCTCCGCACTCGGCTACGTGCGCTGCAACAAAGGTTGTTTTTGGATGACGCGCAATGACCCGATCACGCTGATCAAGCAATTCTGTCTTGGAGAATTGAGAGCCGTGAAAGCCCCAGTCAGGGTGCGCTGCCAGTTCCTCAAAGCGCTCGTTGCGCGCGTCGATCGGCAAGAAGAATGCGTCGGGATCCGCAATGTGAAACATGACCGGAATACCCAA
>CAZSUK010000564.1:0-17833 GCA_964609355.1 uncultured Acidobacteriaceae bacterium
GGGCGTACGCTCAATGACGCCTTCATCATCATGGACGAGGCTCAGAACACCACCAGCGAGCAGATGAAGATGTTTCTTACCCGCCTGGGCAGCAATTCCAAGGCGGTCATCACCGGCGACGTTACCCAGATCGATTTGCCTAACCCTAAGAAGAGTGGATTGGTGGAGGCAATTGAGATCCTGCGGGGTGTGGATGGCATTCGCTTCTGCCACTTCGAAGACGGCGATGTCGTCCGCCATCACCTGGTACAGCGCGTCATCCGGGCCTACGACAGCTTTGGGCGGGCGCAGAGGGAACTACCGCTCAACCTGCGCGAAGGGGCGCCGGCGAAATCGGCAGCCAAGCCGCAGTAAGAGGCGTGACATACAATAACTTTGCACTCTGTGCCTCGTCGTTTTGCGGGTCGCCGAGGGCATGGCAAGATGATCGTCATCGAAGCTGCCCGAGCAAAGACCTTACCGGCCGCCTCTGCTCTCGGTAAGCGTGATCTGAACCGGTTCCTGGCCAGTGCGATCGAGGTTCTTGGCCTGACCGGCGAGTTCTCCGTCCTTCTGACGGGAGATGAACAATTACGCGCATTGAATCTTCAGTTTCGGGGCAAGGACAAGCCTACCGACGTGCTCTCGTTTCCGGCCTTAACCGAGACGGCGCACGGTGGCGGAGATCTCGCCATCTCGCTCGAAACAGCTTCCGTCCAGGCGGCGGACCACGGACACACCTTACAGATGGAAGTTAAGCTATTGATCCTGCATGGCCTGCTGCACCTGGCAGGTTACGATCACGAATGCGATAAGGGGCAGATGCGTCGCCGGGAAACCCTGTTGCGCAAGCAGTTCGATTTGCCTGCCGGGCTGGTTGAGCGAGCGCCCCGGCGGCGGAGCCGCAAAGAGCGCCAGCGGCGGGGTTCCTCATCATGACCCTTGTGTCCGGCCTCATTATCGCCATTCTGCTGGTAGTCCTGACTCTCTCGTCTTACATCGTCCGCCTCTATGCGGAGATGGGGAAGTTTCTTTCCGGGGAATTCCAGGAAAACATCGACGTCTGGGAATCGCGGGTCGAACCGCGGCTGGGGTTTAGCCGGGAACGGATTGCGTTGTCTGCCGCTGTGCTGAGTCAGTGCTCGCTGGCATCGCTGGCGCTGTACTTCGGGGTTCTGCTCTTCGCCGCTAACGCCGGCGCCCCACCCACCTTCGCCGAGGGGGCACAGGCGCTACTGGGTGCGGTGCTGGTCATTGTCATTTTCAATCAGTTTCTTCCCTTCGTCTTTTTCACGCGCACGGCGGGGCTTTGGGTGGTGCGTCTGACCCCGCTCGTCCGGCTACTCTTTTACTTTGTTCTGCCCGTGACCCTGTTGCTGTCCTTCCTGCTTTCGATCGCCGCCCTGGCGGAACCCCGGCCCGGTGATGTCGAAGAAGATCCAAGCGAGGCCGCGGTCGAGGCTCTGATCGAAGCCGGACAGGAAGAGGGAATCATCGAAGAGGGTGACCGGGATCTGGTGCGGTCGGCGGTCGAGTTTGGCGACAAGGTGGTGCGTGACGTGATGACGCCGCGGCCGCATGTGTTCGCAGTCCCGGGGGACATGACTCTGGAAGCGTTTATCTCCGGGCTGAAGAAGTATCCGTACTCCCGTGTGCCAGTGTTCAAAGGGTCGTTGGATCACGTGACGGGCATTGCCTTCGCCCATGATCTGCTGCACATCGCCGACGATGCCGCCAGCACGCAGACGGTAGCCAGCATTCAGAGACCGGCCGCGCTGGTACCGGAAACCAAGCGGGTCAACGAACTGCTGCGCGAGATGCAACGCGAAAAGCAGCACATGCGCATTGTGATTGACGAGTACGGCGGCGTGGCCGGCCTGGTGAGCATTGAAGATCTGTTGGAAGAAATCGTTGGCCGCATCAGTGACGAGCACGAGTACGACAGTGAGCAGGATGCTCCAATGCATGAGGCCGGCGGCACCTGGCTGGTTTCAGGAAATCTTGAGTTGGCGCGCCTGGAAGACCTCTTGAACGGAGCCTACCAGGTGGCCCAGGAATATCATGCCGCCACGGTTGGTGGGCTGGTGAGCGAGATTGCCGGGCGCATCCCTTTGCCCGGCGAGGTGATTGTTGCTGACTCCTTGCGCTTTGAAGTGGTGGCATCGACAGACCGTCGGATCGAACGCGTCCGCGTCTCGGCCATCGAAAGTCCAGATCGTTAATCGGGGCTACACTTAAGTGTGCGATCCGGTTTTGTTTCCATTCTCGGCCGTCCCAACGCGGGTAAGTCAACGTTGTTGAACGCGCTGATCGGCGAGAAGATCGCCATTGTCTCCAACAAGCCGCAAACCACACGCAACCGCATTCAAGGCATCATCGAAGTACCAGCGCGTAAGGGCAAGAGCGCGGCACAGATCGTTTTTGTCGACACCCCTGGGGTGCATCGGCCGGGTTCTCAACTAGACCGGCGCATGATGCAGGAAGTGTATGAGGCTCTGGAGAGCCGCGACATCGTCATCCTGATGGTGGATGCTGGGCGCTACAGCGAGCCTCCTTTGCCCGGAAAGAAGCTGTCCGCGCGGGCAGAACGGGAGAGCGGTGAAGACGCGTTTGTCATGCAGTTGATCCAGAAGCTGGATTGCCCGGTATTTCTGGTAATCAACAAAATCGACCTGGTACTGCGCTCCAAGCTGCTGCCTCTCATCGAACGATTCACCGCGATGTATCCCTTTGCCGAAGTGATCCCCATCTCTGCCACCAAGAAGGATGGTTTGGACACTTTGCTCAGCAAGTTAGTTGAGTATCTCCCCAAGGGTGAGCGGTACTTTCCCAAGGACCAGTTCACGGATCAACCGGAGCGTTTTCTGGTTGCGGAGCTAATTCGCGAGCGTATTTTGCTCGAGACCGGGGAAGAGGTTCCCTATGCTTCGGCGGTGGTGGTGGAGCGCTTTGAGGAGCCGGAGCCTGGTCAAAAATCTCCTCTGACGCGCATTTCTGCAGTGATCTACTGTGAGCGTTCCGGGCAAAAAGCGATCCTGATAGGTAAAGGCGGAACAAAACTCAAGAGCATTGGTTCGGCTGCCCGCAAGGACATCGAGTCGTTACTGGGCACCAGGGTCTATCTTGAGTTGCATGTAGTAGTGGAAGAGAACTGGCGTGAGTCGAGGTACTTTGTCGACTCCCTTGATTGGCGCAAGCAACTCGAAGACATTGCCGAAGCCAAGCCAGAAACCAGTCAGCCCAGACAGAAGCCGCAAAAAGCAAACTAAGCCACCTGCCAATCGGTCGAAGATTCTCCACCCGTCAACGGACGCCGGTGCCCCACATCCCTGATTTCCTGTGGAGTTTCGTGGGCTCCTTGAACTTCATGCTCCTTTCCTTGAAAAAGGGCGCACACGCAGTCCTTTCCAGAGCTGCGTACAGGAAATTCGGGGCATCTCGCTAGTTTTTCGCGAGATGTGGGATTCCACTGCTCTCACCCCGAGACTCCACACACTCAATCCACAGTTGGAGGTTCTCATGGGGAAAGCGAGACCTTCGGTTATCGACACAGTGCTATTTATGCAACGGCACGGCGGAGCCCATCAGCCGGCCCAAATTTGCTCCCACGGGGCATAGTGGCCAACACCAGCCAGAAATGCATGCACGCCGATGAAGACTCCCAAAGCGACCAGCGCGACCAAAGCGATCGAAACAAGTAGAACGCTGATCACCTTCACATCACCGCTGGCCCTTGTCAGCATCGTGGTGTCAGCGTATCTCCCACCGCGAGCTTGCGAAACGTCACCGGCAGGGATTACCTCGGGGCGGCCGGTGCACCCTAAAGTGCGGGAATCATCGCACTCCTCGGAAACTTTTTGTCCTACTTGCTACCGGGTGTGCTCTCAAACTCCTCGCCAAGCCAACGTTGGAAAGCGGCCATGTTCTGCGGGCGGCCGAGGAAGTTCTTCACCAGGTCATTGGCAGACATCGATCCACCAGGCTCCAGGACCGTTCGCCTGTAGCGCATGGGAGCCTCACCAGCGAGCAAATTTTGCTGCTTGAATTGCTGAAAGAAATCCTCCGCAATCACCTTGTCCCACATGTAGGTGTAATAGGCGGAAGAGTACCCCGCGAGGTGGTCGAAGGACGTATACGCGTGGGCGTCCTCGGCAGTAGGAACCCAGAGAGTGTAATGCCGCAAGTCCACGGGAAAAACCGCATCAAGATCAACCTTCTCTGGTTTGTCCTTATAGATATCGTAGGAAATCGCAGAGAATGCGGTCTGCAGCGCAACAGAGTTTGCGCGTCCAAAAGCCGACGCTCGATTCATGCGCGTAACCAGTTCCGCGGGAATCGGCTCGCCAGTCTTGTAATGGTGCGCGAAGGTGGCCAGCACCTGGGGGCTGTGCATCCATTCCTCGAGCATTTGCGAAGGGGCCTCTACGAAATCCGATTCCATGCTGATGCCACTGATTCCCGCCCATTGCTGTTGGCCGCCGAGGATGTGGTGCATCAGGTGGCCGAACTCGTGAAAGAAGGTCACCACGTCCGTATATTGCATCAGCGCCGGATCAGTGGCCGTAGGTTGAGGAAAATTGCAAACCAGGGCCGCTTCCGGCAGCTGCTTACCGCGAACTCCATCCAGTACCGGCGCCATCTCCGCATGGCTATACTTGCCCGGCCGGGCGTGCATATCGAGATACAGCCGGCCAATCGTCTTGCCGTGATCGATCACATCCCAGGTTTCAACCGCGGGGTCCCACGCCGGTGCATTCGGTTCCTGGCGAAAGCTGACATGGAAAAGCGTTGCCGCCGTATCCAGGATCCCCTGCTTCACCTGCTGGTATGGCAGGTAAGGGCGAACACTTTGCGAGTCGAAGTTGTACTGCGACCGTCGCACCAGTTCCGAAATCCAGAAGCGGTTGTAGGTGGGCATCTCCAATGCTGCGGGGCTTATTTTGCGCTCCTCTGCCAACGACAGGGCGAGCTCGCGTTCCGCCAAGGGACGTGTTGCTGCATCCAGCTGTTCCAGGAACTTTGCAATGTTGTGCCCATTTTCGATCATCTTGTCCGCTGCGTTGTAATCCGCCCAGGAGGAGTAGCCGAGCAGCGTCGCGATTTCATACCGCGTCTGCATCATATCCATGAGCACGTCACGGTTCTTGGGATAGGCTCGGGTCCAGAAGGCTTCCCACATACGGCGCCGGAGGTCTTCGCTTTTGGCGAATGTCAGAATCGGATACGCGTTAGGTTCGTTGGCGGGGATGTGAATTTTTCCATCAGGGTCCGCTTTGTGCTTATCGATGTAATCCTGTGGCAGGCCATCCAACGCGGAAGCATCCGCGATCTCGACGGTCCTTCCATCATCGGAGATATTGCGGTCGAACATCGACTGATCTTCGACTAGTTGCTGGCTCAGCTTCTTGAGCCGCGTCCGCGTCGCATCGTCTTTGTCCACCCCTGCCAGCCGGAACTCCAGTAATTGCCGCTGCACATAATAACGAGTTGCCGCGTCGGCATTCCCGAGGTGCAGACTGGCTAGCGCCTGGTAGACCTCACGGTTCAGCGAAAGCGCCGTCTGCGCACTGCTCACCTTGGTGGTCATTGCCGTTGCGTGGTCGCGAAAGGCCGCGTCCGGATGCACCTGCTGCATCAAACTGGAAAAATAAATTGCCGCGTTCAGCTGTCGAATCGCTTCGTCGTATGGTGCGAGGGTGTTGTCGATCGTCCGTGGCCCCTTAACGGAAACTACTTGATCGACTGCAGCCTGAGCTGCCGTCAGGCGGCCATCTTCCATCTTCTCAAAGGCGGCAACATCGGGCTTGGTGCTCCACAGCGGCGGTTGATTCCCCGCAATCTCCTGCCCACCGGCAGTGACGGCAACAAGCAAAACCACAAATACATAGATAAAACGAGATACCTTCGCCATCGGCGCCTCCCACAATTGCAAACGCGTTCTACTCGCGCACACTAATGCCGAGGCTCTTCATCTTGCGGTACAGGTGACTACGTTCCAGTCCCAAAGCCTCCGCGGCGCGGCTTACATTCCCATGGCATTCATCGATCTTTTTCAGAATGTAATCGCGCTCGTAAGCCTCCCGCGCCTGATGCAGGGTGCTGAATTCCTCACCCTTGCGGCTGTTGCCGCGAAACACCAGCATTGGCAGGTGCTTGCGCTCAATCCGAATCGTTTGCGGATTCAGAATCATCACCCGCTCGATCACGTTCCTCAACTCGCGCACATTCCCCGGCCAATGGTATTGCTTGAGCACGGCAACGGCCTCGTCACTCATCTCGATACGCGGACGGCCATACTGCCGGCCGAACTCCAGCAAAAATTCCCGCACCAGCAGCGGGATATCTTCCTTCCGGTCCCGCAATGGCGGGACATAAAACGGAATGACATTCAGACGATAGAAAAAATCCTCGCGGAAATTCCCCTTGGCGATTTCTTCTTCCAGGTCTTTGTTCGTAGCCGCAATGACGCGGACGTCGACCTGGATCGTCTGCGTCCCACCCACCGGAGTAAAACGCTGTTCATCCAGCGCACGCAGCACCTTGGCCTGCATCTTCAGGCTCATATCTCCAACTTCATCGAGAAACAGCGTGCCGTTATCCGCTCGCTCAAAGGTCCCGCGCTTTTCGACTGGTCCATTCGGAATAGCACTGTGACGGTAACCGAAAATCTCGCTTTCAATGTAGTCCTCGGGAATCGCGGCACAATTCAACTCCACAAACACCCGGTCGCTGCGCAAACTCTCGCTGTGGATTGCACGGGCAATGAGCTCCTTGCCCGAACCGGATTCCCCATAGATGAGCACCCGTCCGTTGGTAGGGGCCATCAGCTTGATTTGCTGCCGCAACGCCTTGATCGATACACTCTCGCCCGTGATGGGCACGTGCATCAGCAATTGGCGCTTGAACTCCTGGTTCTCGCTACGCAGCCGCCGCGCCTCTACGGCATTCTTCAAAAGGATCAGCGTGCGATCGATCGATAGCGGCTTCTCCAGAAAATCGAAAGCGCCCAGCTTGGTGGCCCGGACCGCTGTCTCGATGGTGCCGTGGCCGGAAATGATGATCACCTCCGGGGTGCTCTCGTTAGCCAGCGAACGGATCTCAGTCAGCACATCCAGTCCGTCCCGGTCAGGAAGCCATATATCAAGCAGCATCACGTCGTAGGAAGCATCGCGCAGCAACACCATGGCCTCAGAGGCAGAGGCTGTGCTGGTGACGGCATACCCATCTTCCTTGAGGATTTCCCCCAGCGATTCCCGGATCTCCGCCTCGTCATCGACAATCAGGATGTGGTTCATGACGCCGGCCTGCCATTAGCCCCGGCCAAAGCTGCTTCCTGCGAGCTCTTGGCCTCGGCCAGCGGCAGTTCAATGATGAATCGCGCGCCTGTAGGAGTGTTTTGTTCGGCGCGAATCGCCCCGCTGTGTTCCTGGATGATTTTCGAAGCGATTGCCAGTCCCAGCCCAGTACCGCGTTGCTTGGTCGAGAAGTAGGGCAGGAACAGGCGTTCCCGCATCTCGTCGTTCAGACCGTGACCGGTGTCAGAAACAGCAATTTCCGCCATGGTGTGCCCTTCAATCAGCCCGGTCTCAATGGTTAGTTCACGCAGCAGGCTGCTTTGCATTGCTTCGGCAGCATTGTCGATCAGGTTGGCCAGGGCCCGTTTTAACGATTCCGGATCGGCAAAGACCGGCGGAATACCGCTCCCCAAAAGCTTCACCACACGAATGTGCTGAATTCTCCCTGCGAATAATGCCAGCGCGCTCTCCACAATGGAGTTCAGGTCACAGACCTGGGGCCGCGAAGTAGGGAACTGCGCCAGCGATGCGAACTGGTCGACCAACCTGCGCATGGTTTGCACCGAACCCAGAATCACATCGCTACACTTCCGAATCACGCTGTCTGAATCCACGATGGGACGATCGACATGCTTGCGGATCCGCTCCGCGGAAAGAGCAATCGGGGTGAGCGGATTTTTTATTTCATGGGCCACTCGCTGGGCGACTTCTTTCCATGCCACCTGGCGCTGCGCATGGAGAAAATCCGTGACATCTTCCAGGACCAGAATGCATCCTTCGCGATCCTTGCTCAGTTCCAGACGAGCAATCGTCGCGGTTACGTTAAGGGGGCCGCGGGGACCAGGCAACTCAATTTCCGTCGCCGCCAGACCCATGCGCTTGCTCCGGCGTAAGAGCACGATCAGCTCGTCGGCGATATCACGCGGCAAAATCGACTCCAGCGGCATACCGGAGAGGTCGCGGTGATCGCGCGGGCTCAGCAGGTTACGCGAGGCTCGGTTCGCCTGCAGAACGCACATCTCCGGATCCAGCGTGACCACTGCGCTGGGAATCGTTTCCAGCACCGTTTCCAGTTCGCTGCGGCGTTCTTCCAAAGCCCGGTTGGCGGCTGAGAGCTGGGTAGTGGAGGTTTCCGCCAGGGCGCGGCTCTCTTCCAGATCCTCTGCCATGCGGTTGAAGGAACGCACCAGTTCTCCCAGCTCTTCCGTCGACTCCACCCTAACCCGGTGAGCGTAATGGCCGGCCGCTACCGCGTCCATGGCGTCTGCCAGAGCCTCCACCGGCCTGGTCACCTGTTTGGAAAGGAAGAGCGCCAGCCAGCTGCTGGCAAAAAACACCAGCGTGGTCAACAGAAACAGCAGCAGCAGGTAGGTGGTGCGGATGCGCCGGCGATCGCGATAGAGGATCTCGTAATCCCGCGCCCCGGAGCGGATGTCCTCGACCGTAGCGCTTAGCCCGGAGGGAAGGGGCAGGGCAGCAACCACGATGCCTCCGTCCCCGGTGCTGGCTTGGCCTAGTACGTATTCATCTTTCCCCGTCACCAGCATCGGTACGTCACTACGCTGAGCGGCGCGCAGAACGATCGCGGCTAAGGCTTCGTGGCCCTGCAGGACATCGGTTACCGCCTGGTCCATCCAGGAACGAATAATCGCCTTGCCATCATCCTGGGGTAATTGATATTGGCCTACAGCCGCGCCATTGCGGAAGACGGCGACAAACCCGCCCTCCAGGGTGATGCGATGGGTGCCTATCTCCCGCAGTAAAGCTTCCGTATTGCCAGTCTGCAAAGCGTGACTCAGGCTAGGAGAGCTGGCCAGAGATTCGGCCTCGGCCCGGGCATTAGCGGCTGCGTATTGAGAAAGTTCGAGCGAGACCCGGGTGGAGTCTTCGCGCAGCTGCGAAGCGGGCTGCGAAAACCAGCGCTCCATGGACCGATTGAGCAGTCCGAAGCTGAACAGAAACATGAACACCGCGGGCGCAAAGGAGAGCAGAAGCGCTCCCACCAGCATCCGGCTGCGAATTCTTGAACCGAGCACCCGGCTACGCTGGTCGGCAAGTAGCTTCACGATGTTGCGGAACAGCAGGACCAGCAGGGTGATCAGAAGCAGGAAGGCAATGACGGACAGGGCAGTGAACAGGAAGATCTGGCCGGTGCCGTGGGGGCGCAGAAATGGCAGATTGAAGGCATTCAGCGCAGCCAGCACAAGCAGCAGCAGGAACATACCTCCGCCGAGCGCTACGACGGCACTCCTGCGCTGCTGGGACTCTGTGGCCATTCGTCTAACAGCTTACAACTATGGCCACATTTAGACCGCTAACAAATGCCAAATCAGGTGTTTTGGAGCAAGCGCTATGTTGGGGGCATGTTTTGGGCTCTATCCCCGCCGCCAAAGAGACGGGTGCCGCATGCGGCTACCGCAGGTAAAGCATCTGTTCTTCCTGCGGTATCCGCTCCCGTCCTTCGCGTTCTTTGCGAAGGGTGGGATACGCAAATCTGGCCTTACCGCCCTTATCAACTACAGAGAATTCATCTTGAGCAGGAACTCGGCGTTGTTTCGGGTCTTGCCCAACCGGTCAACCAGCAATTCCATAGCTTCGACGGGCGACAACGGATTAAGCACTTTACGCAGAACCCAGATGCGCTGCAGATCTTCTTTCGGGATCAGCAGCTCTTCCTTACGGGTGCCGGAGCGCTGGATGTCGATAGCGGGAAACACGCGCTTATCGACCAGCTTGCGGTCCAGGATAACTTCCATGTTGCCGGTGCCCTTGAACTCTTCAAAGATCACTTCATCCATGCGCGAGCCCGTATCCACCAGGGCTGTGGCGATGATGGTGAGCGAACCGCCCTCTTCGATATTGCGTGCCGCACCAAAGAACCGTTTCGGACGCTGCAGGGCATTAGAATCAACACCGCCCGACAGCACCTTGCCCGACGGCGGAACGATCGTGTTGTAAGCGCGCGCCAGGCGCGTAATGGAATCCAGCAGGATAACCACATCGCGCTTGTGTTCGACCAGGCGCTTCGCCTTTTCAATGACCATCTCGGCGACCTGCACATGGCGTGCTGCCGGCTCGTCGAAGGTGGAGCTGATCACTTCTCCTTTGACCGACCGCTGCATATCCGTAACTTCTTCCGGGCGCTCGTCGATCAGCAGCACGATCAGCGCGACCTCCGGGTGATTCGTGGTCACGGAGTTCGCAATCGACTGCAGCAACATCGTCTTACCGGTTCGCGGCGGAGCGACAATCAAGCCGCGTTGGCCTTTGCCCACCGGGGTCAGCAGATCGGTGACCCGTCCACTGGTATTCTCGTGGACCGTCTCCATCTTGATGCGTTCCTGCGGGTAGAGCGGGGTCAGGTTATCGAACAGGATCTTGTTCCGCGTCTCCTCCGGAGACTCAAAATTGATCGCCTCGATTTTGACCAGGGCAAAATACTTCTCCCCTTCATGGGGAGGGCGCACATTGCCGCTGATGGTGTCGCCGGTCTTCAGGTCGAATTTACGGATCTGCGAGGGCGAGACGTAGATGTCATCGGGGCCTGGGAGGTAGTTGTAGTCAGGCGAACGAAGAAAGCCGTACCCGTCGGGAAGTATTTCAAGCACCCCTTCGGCAAAAATGTGGCCTTCTTTTTCGCTCTGGGCCTGAAGGATCTTGAAAATAAGATCCTGCTTGCGGAGCCCGCTGGCCCCGGGGATTTCGAGCGTGCGCGCGATGCGGCTTAGCTCTGTTATGTTCTTTTCTTTCAACTCGGAAATGGTCATTTTCACCTACGGGGGTAACTATGGGAGGGGTTTATCGGGAAGGAATCTTGCTGGTTTAGCAGGCTCGAGCGATGTAGGAAGGGGTTGAAAAGGCCCAGAACAGGCCGCGCTTAAGCTGCGCGGCGCTGCTGGATCCGAGAAGCTTCCGGTGTTGCGGCGGGTGCAGCCGCCGGGCTTTCGTGGTGGAAGCGGACTAAAACTTCATTGGTGGTGTCCTGAAGACGGGTATTGGGCTTGTGCAGCTTGCGCGTCGCCTTCGAGGCCAGCTGACACAGTGTGTAACGATTCTCAACGTGGGCAAGTGCCCCAAAGATAAGATCAGAGCGCATCTTTATTCTCCTTCATCCTTTGACCGTCCATATGCGCTTTTGGTGATGGCAAAGGGTCTGCCCGGCGCGGCGTCGGTCGTTTTCTATTTGTTAGACGCGAAAGCTCTCTTGCGGGAACAATTTTTTCGTCTGGGTTTCTTGTTGTCCAACCGGTACTGGAAAGATTCCCTGCGCCTAATAGACGCTTCCGGTGGAATTTCCTCGCGCGGAACCCTTTTGCAAAGGCGCTCTCTACAGGCGTGGCCTCTGTCTCCGGGTTGCGCATGCTAACTAATGCATGTCGCGCTGCTGCTGTGACCTCTGCGGCTCATGAAGTTCCGGGTTCCGGGACGCTCACACAGAAAGGGCGGGAAAGCCAAGATTACATGCCCAAGAGGCGCGCTCTCATCAAGCCAAATAGAACTTAACGCGATCGAAAGAGAGGGTCAACTCTTTTTTTCATAGAAATTACTCGAATGGTTCCCAAAAATGGAATATATCGAAAAGGACAACGGAACCTTTTATTCTCGCTGGTAAAGGCTTGGCTACGCAAGTCCCAGCTGCGTACCATGAGCGAGCGCAAAGATCCCGTCCTGCCGTGACTTAGATGACCAAGAGTCGAACCCCTGATCCCGCTTCAGAACCCGCTCAGCCCACCCGTGCACTTGAAAAGACTCAGAAAGGCGCCCCCCGCTCTATGTGGGAACTCCTGCTGCAGCTGCGCGTCCTGCTGCCCTACCTGACGCGGCTGCTGCCGCTGCTCGATCCAGGCCTCAGATCTACTCCCGACCTCGGCGAGCTTACGCAAGGCATCGCGGGGTTGCAGAACGGAAGCCGCGATTTGGAAGTGCAAGCCAGGAATCAGGCCCTCCAACTGGAGCGCATCGAACAGCAAATGAGCCGCTTACGGGTGGTTCATGAGAACAGCATCGAGGAGAGCCGGAGGCTCCTGGAGGAAGTGCGTTCGCTCCGCAGTTGGATGCTCGGTATCGCGATCGTCATGTTTGTGCTCCTGCTCGCGACGATCGTGATGGTGACTTTGCTGCTAACGCGGTCCTGATTTGCTCGTTTCGTGTCAAATGTTTATATAGCAGCAATGAATGTTCACCCCACAAATCCAATCTTCGCAACCGCGTAATTTGTACCGCATCGGTATGCCGTTTGTGTTGCCAGTCGTATAAATCCGGGACTAGGATACGAGACGGTTCGGTGCAGTCCTCTTTTTTCGGACGTGCCAGATCTCCCCTACGAAGTCGTTCCAGGCCTCATGGATAGTAAAGAATAGCTGGCGACTTCCTCGTCAGCGTGTGTGGAGTGACTCTCTATGGCATGGTATGCCTATTGCATTAGTGAAAAACAGGCGTTTCCTGAACTAAGCCGGCACCGAAAACCAATTCCAATGGAGTCGGTAATGGGTATCTCAGGAAATCAGATCTTCCTCTATCCAGCCAGTGATCTCGCAGTAATCGTAAGTGAACATCATCCCTCAGAAAATCTGGACCAAAAAGCAGCCGTCGAACACGCACGTGTGATCAGCGACTGTTTCAAACTTTCCACAGTATTACCTTTCCGCTTTGGCACGGTATTTGCGGATGATGAAGCATTGAGAAAATCGATTCGCTCCAATCAGCGGCAGTTTCTTGCCAATGTGGAGCGCTTGCGCGGTAAGGCGGAGATGCACCTCAAAGTCCTCCTGGATGATTGCTGCCGCGACCAGGTCACCCCCGTGGCAATGGACCGGGTAGGCAAAGAATACCTGTCCAGCTTACGGGAGAGTGCTACCCGGCAGCGTGAACGGCAAACCAAGGCGCGGGCGGTTTCGGTGCAGATGCACCGTATGTTCAGTCCCCTCGATGAAGAGATCAGCTGCCGCCGGATGGATTCCGGCAAAATGCTGCTCGACATCGCTCACCTCATTGATCACAAGGGTATCGAGCGCTATCAGAACAAGTATTCAAGCGCCAGCCAGCAATTGAAAGATTGCCATATGCAACTTTCCGGACCCTGGCCACCCTATCACTTCGTGCAGCGGCTGACCCGGCCGGTGCACGTGCATGCCGTACCTGCGTAAGAACATTGGAAAGTAGGCAAAACCCCGGCATTTCGCCGGGGTTTTGCTTTTTCCCCTGACTTAAGTCGTTTAGGGCTTGTACTTTACCCCGACGGTAACTCATCGCTGTCAGTATTGGGCGGACCCTTTTCTCTCTTTTCTCTCACATTTTGTTATTTTTTTTAGCGCAAGGTGGCGCGAACGAAGTGAAGAACAGTGGAGAGATGACAGGATGTGCGCCCTTACCCCACTTTATTGGCAGCGGGCAAATCTTTCCTACGGCTGAGCACAAAGCTGGCATGGGAACGCCGATCAGCGGAAGCGTGGTCGATCTTGCGCCAGAAGGCCACAAAATAGTCCACCGCAGAGATAATCGACACCAGCACCATAAAGTAGATGGCGGCGATCGCGATCCACTCCACCGGCAAAATAAACCAGCCAAAATGCCAGGCGTACCAGCCGTGAGCCAGGATGACAGCCACCACAGAGACGATCTGAATCACCGTCTTCAGCTTGCCCAGATCGCTTGCTTCGATGGTGAACCCCTCGGTGCTGGCGATCGAGCGCAGGCCATTGACAAGAAACTCGCGGCCAATCACCAACACCGCGATCCAGGCCTTCATGAGGTGGGGGTTGAACTGCACCAGGCAGACATAGGCCGCTGTAATCATCAGCTTATCGGCCAGGGGATCGAGCAACATGCCCATGGTCGTGATCTGACCGCGTTTCCGCGCCAGGTAACCATCGACCCCATCTGTGATTGAAGCCAAGATAAACAGCAGGGAAGCGGCGATTTCCTGCTCTCCGTGGCCGCGGTACGGGAAATAGCTGGAAAGCATCCAGATGAGCAGGGGAATGCAACAGATGCGGCTCATCGTGATGGAGTTTGGCAGGTTCACGATCGACTCGGCTGTTGAGGAAGGCGCGCGTCCGCCTTCTCTCATTATGCACCAGGCGCCTACCGTTGGCTCGGCGTCTGGTGCACGTTAGTTTGGTCCAACCTCAGGCGTAAATACCGCGTTGCTTGATGGTGAACGCCACCCGATCGATAGCCAACATGTAGGCAGCAATGCGATTGTTCACGTTGTGCGCTTCGGCGTAGCGGACCACGTCGCCGAAGCTTTCCGCCAGGATGCTTTCCAGTTGCTCGTTTACCACCGCTTCCTTCCAGAAATACCCCTGGCGATCCTGTACCCATTCGAAGTAGGAGGCCGTAACCCCGCCGGCGTTAGCGAGAATGTCAGGCACGATGAAAATCTTCTTATCGGCCAGAATCTCGTCTGCAACAGCCGTCGTAGGACCGTTGGCGCCTTCACAAACGATGCGCGCCTTGATGCGGTCCGCGTTGCGGCTGGTGATGACGTTTTCTGTGGCTGCGGGAATGAGGATCTCGCAGTCGGTCACCAGCAGCTCGGAAGAATTCACCGCTTCGGCGCCCTTGAAGCCCAATACGGTGCCATTGCGCTGCCGATACTCGAGTAGCAGATGGACGTCGATGCCATTGGGGTTATACAGTCCGCCGTCGTATTCGGCTACGCCGATGATCTTGTAGCCTTTTTCCATCATCAGCTTCGCGGCGTTTGAGCCCACGTTGCCAAAGCCCTGGACGATTACCCTGCAGCCTTCGCGCTGCATATTCAGGTAACGCAATGCCTCATCACACATCACGCCAATGCCGCGCCCGGTGGCCTCGCGCCGTCCTCGCGAGCCGCCGATGTTGAGCGGCTTTCCTGTGACCACCGCAGTCACCGTCTGGCGCATGTGCATGGAGTAGGTATCCATGATCCATGCCATGGTCTGCTCATTGGTATTGATGTCGGGGGCCGGTACATCCTTCTCGGGTCCGAGAAACTCGATCAGCTCCGAGGTGTAGCGTCGCGTCATCCGTTCCAGTTCGCCGATGGACATCTTCTTGGGGTCGCAGATGACGCCCCCCTTCGCACCCCCGAAGGGGATGTTGACCACGGCGCACTTCCAGGTCATCCAGCTGGCCAGCGCGCGGACCTCATCCAGGGTCACATCGGGGGAATAGCGAATGCCTCCCTTGCCTGGCCCGCGGGCAATCGAATGTTGCACCCGGAAGCCGGTAAAGACGTCAATGGTGCCGTTATCCATCATCACCGGGATGTGAACGATGATTTCGCGTGCGGGGTAGCGCAATACTTTCCAGAGCCCTTCGTCCAAATTCAGTTTTTGTGCTGCGAAGTCGAAGCGAGCAGCCTGAGCTTCCCAGGGATTAATCTCCTGCTCGAGGGTTACGGTTGGCATAACAATTTCTCCAGGAACATGGGCTGCGACTTGGCAGTCCACCAAGGTCCCGCCGCGGTTGAGCCATGCGCGCCCGGGCGGGACGGCGCAGGCGTTCAGACGGGGCTAACCCCAAACCTCCAGAGTATAGCTCTCCACCTGCATGAGATGCTCACCCCGGGGAATCGTCTCCTCTTTACCTGCCGGCTGCTATGGCCATTTAGTATGAGCAGGAATGCCGGTTGACACTACTATCTCTCCCTCGCGTGCGGAATTCCTCCAGCTGGCGGCCAGCCACACCCTGGTTCCGGTCTACCGCGCCCTCACCGCGGACCTGGAAACCCCGGTATCCGCCTTTTTGCGCCTGGCGGCCGACGAACCACAGTCCTTTTTGCTGGAATCGGTGGAGGGTGGGGAAAAGATAGGTCGCTATACCTTTATCGGCGTCCGCCCGTATCGCACTATCCTGGCCCGGGGAAGCTCCATTGTTATCAACGAGCGAGGCAAGAGCCGGTCGATGCAGGGGGATGTTTTTGCCCTGCTAAAAGAGCTTCTGGCGGGGCAGAATCCGGCGCATATTTCGGGTTTGCCGCCCTTTACCAGCGGAGCCGTGGGTTTCTTTGCCTACGACGCAGTGCGCCAACTGGAGCGTTTGCCGGCGCTGGCCAAGGATGATCTGGGTGTCCCCGACGCTTGCCTGATGTTTTTCGACGAGGTACTGGCCTTTGACCACGTGCGCAAGCAGATTCTGCTGGTGGTCACGGCCGATCTCGGGCGCCAGAAACCCGCGGCCGCCTACAAGGATGCCAGGCAGCGCCTGGAGCGGCTGGAGAAGCGCCTGGCGAGGCCTATCCCCAAACCCCGCCATGCTCCGCCCCGAGGAAAGCTGGCGGTGACCAGCCGCACCTTGAAGAAGGATTTTCTAGCCTCGGTTGCCCGCATCAAGGAGTACATCGCCGCCGGTGATATTTTCCAGGCGGTGCTGTCGCAACGCTTTGAAGTGAAGCCGGGAGTCGACCCGTTTTCGGTTTACCGCGCGCTGCGCATCGTCAATCCGTCTCCCTACTTGTATTTTCTTCGCTTCGATCTGGAGAAGGTCTCTACCTGCCTGGTCGGCTCTTCTCCCGAATTGCTGGTGCGGGTGCAGAAGCGGCATGTCGAGTACAAGCCTATTGCGGGGACGCGTCCTCGCTCGGCTAACGAGGAAGAAGATCTGCGTATCGAGCAGGAAATGCTTAGCAATGAGAAGGAGCGAGCCGAGCACGTGATGTTGGTCGACCTGGGACGAAACGACATCGGCAGGGTTTGCGACTTTGGCACCGTCCGGGTGAAGAACCTGATGTATGTCGAGCGCTACTCTCACGTGATGCACATGGTCAGCTCGCTCGAGGGCCAGCTGAGAGAGGGATTATCGGCAGTGGACGCATTTAGCGCCTGTTTCCCCGCTGGCACGCTGAGCGGCGCGCCCAAGATACGGGCGATGGAGATCATCGAGGAGTTGGAACCGACGCGCCGGGGCATTTATGGCGGCAGTGTTTTCTACGCCGATTTTTCCGGCAATTTCGATTCCTGCATTGCCATCCGCAGCATGCTGCTCAAAGGGGAGCAGGGCTACATTCAAGCAGGTGCAGGCATCGTGGCCGATTCGGTCCCAGAAGACGAATACGAGGAGTCTGTCAACAAGGCGAAGGCCGTGGTGCGGGCCGTCGAAAGGGCCCGAGCTGCTGCCAACGAGTAAAAACATTTCCAAGAAGGAACATCCACACAGAGATCTCTCCACTGCGCTTCGCTTCGGTCGAGATGACAAAGGGGAGGGGCGCTTCCAGAGAGAGTAGTTGCTGAAGAAAAGCGGTTTTTCATCACCTTGGGTGGGCCCAACGCCCACGACTCCTCCGGTCGAGATGACAAAGGGGAGGGCGGTGCTTCGAGGAAGAGTAGTTGCTGAATGGAAGCCGCTTTTCATCACCTTGGGTGGGCCAATGACCCATCATTCCTAGGCGAGCGGTTTCTGAACAGAAACCGTTCTTTGATCACCTCGAGCGGGACAAACAGTTCCCATTCGGCAACTACTCTTCCCGGAAGCGCCGTCCTCCCCTTTGTCATCTCGACCGGAGCGCAGCGCAGTGGAGAGATCTCTGTGTGGATGCTCTCTCTTGGAAATGCGTTTTCGATATAGCGGCGCCGAGT
>CAZSUK010000565.1:0-3740 GCA_964609355.1 uncultured Acidobacteriaceae bacterium
ACATAATAGCCGCCGCTCATCAGTTGTATCCGTGTGATCGGATCCGGAGCGGTCATGACGCCAAGTAAAGCAGGGTTCTGGACAATTGCTATCCCCTCGACAAACTAGAAATGAACCCAAATGAGAGGAGTTTCGTGACCCGACGGGGCTGGCACTTTGGAAAACAGAGCCATACTAAGTTTGGTGAGTGAAGGTGCCAGCTGCGTCTGTGTCCCTCCTTTCACTTATTTGCTTGAAGGAATCGGTCACGAAGTTTCTGCTGACCCGCTCGGTCGATGCCGAGTCACTTATCGAAATAGTTTTCGACGCTTCCGTACTGAGTCTGGACTTGATCGAACGACGCTCGCAGGTACTCCGCTTTCACGCCCAGCATATCTTGTGGTATCGACGGGTCGCCACCCGCTGCAATGAAGTGATCGATGAAATTCTTGTAGCACATCCTGCGCTATGGCCGCCGTCGAAACGACAACAGCACTGAGCAGAAGAGCGGACAGCTGCCCAGCTGAGGTTACGATGAACGCTCTCATGATCTACTCCGTCGTTAACACCTAAAACCCCGTTTTACGGGAACTTCGAAGACAGTTGTTCACTGCGGCAGATTGAAGGAGTGGAGTTGTTTCGCCGCCGTTCCGAAGTTGCCGAACTGATACGCGACCATCGCTTCTGCACGCAGGCGCTTCGGCGGCTGTGTCTCGCGCGAGTGTGGTTTCCATCGTTGTGTCCTCTGGTTCTACGGGAGAAGACTATTGCGATCGAGGCGCCTCAGCTACTGGCAAAACTACATGTCCCGCACGTTTGAGTGGAATGAGTGACCAGACGGAACTGACCCCAACGCGCTCTCGAGAACCACGCAGCAGCTTCGAAAATGGAGGCCGGGCCGAAGCGGCAGCTAGCTGGATTCGTTCGGCAGATCTACGGGTTTTCCATGCGGTGTATGTCGATAGGCGTCGGCCCAGGCGTCTTTGCGAGCAAGCATCTCGTTTGGAGTGGACAGCCCTTTCGCAGTCACCAGACGTTCGAGCGCAGCCAGCCAGTATTCGTAGTAGCGGGAACCGTCGTCCGGGTGGCCACGATCCGCCGCGGACTTGAGTTCATCGGCCAGCACGGCCGCCCACTCTTTCCACGTGAAGTAGCCTTGAGCGGAAAGCCGCACGGCCAACGCAAAGGCCTGCGCTTGCCAGGGCTCAGCGAAAACGGGACCGCCTTCGTCGCGAGGCAGCGAGGGCAAAGAAGCGAGCCGGTCACGATCGGATGGCAATTCAGACATGATCGAGATAACTATCCCACATATCAATGGAAACAGAATCGCGCGGCGAGGCACCCTCTCCCCACAACTCCAGCGCGGTAAAACGAACCGAATACAAGTGCTGCGGCTGCTCGCCTAGAAAATGGGCGTTTGCATCCGGGAATACGAAGATGCCGTGGCGGCGGACGACAGTGCCCTTCTTGCCTCTCGCGTATCGCGGCAGGCGAGTGTGGCCCACTGGATTCAGATTCCGGGCGCGGACCTGCTGTCCCACTTCGAAGCGAGCCTTGGCGTCAGCTTCCGGTCGCATAAAATTGCCGCGGAGCCCGGCCACGGCGGATACGGCGGCGGCAGTAAGAGGCGGAGTTGCCTTCTGCGATCCCGGCGCCGGCTTGCTGGTTTCCATCTCCTCCCGCGCTACCAAGCCAGACTTCACCAGCAACTCCAGATTGCGGGTTAGCCATTTCTCGTAATAGCTCATCTGCAGATAATCAGCGGGGGGAAGAAGCTCGATAACGTAACGGCCTGCGTCGATATTCCACTTGCCCCACGCACCAATCGCGCGGTTCATAGCAAACACACGGCCTTCCCAATGCTGGTGAAATACGGGTTCGTTCTCTTCGCGCTGGATCGGACCCATATCTTGCATGCCGCCCATGTCGTGAATTCCGTTCATGCCCCGCCTCCTGGCGGCGATGCAACCTTGGCCACCCCAATCATGGCATCCCGTGTAACCAGAGCCGCAAGCTCCTGTTCGGTCATCTTTTCTGTGCCAGCCGGTCTTTCCGGCAAAACGAGGTAGCGGATCTCCGACGTGCTGTCGGAGACCCGAACCTCTACGTCTTGGGGCAGCTCCAGGCCAAATTCGCGCAAAACGCCGCGTGGATCGATCACCGAGCGCGATCGATACGGCGCCGATTTGTACCAGACCGGTGGCAAACCGAGGATTGGCCAGGGATAACAGGAGCAGAGTGTGCACACCACCAGGTTATGCACGCCTGGGCTGTTTTCGAGCACGACCATGTGTTCGCCCTGTGCCGCTCCATAACCCAGCTCCGCAATTGCCGCTGAGGCATCGTTGAGCAGCCGTTCCTTATATGCCGGATCCACCCAGGCGCGCGCCACCACGCGAGCACCGTTGCGCGGTCCAATCTTGTTTTCGTAAGCATCTACCAGCGCATCCAATGCGGCCCGATCTACCAGGCCTTTTTCCACCAGCAACGACTCCAGTGCCTTGGTTCGCAGCGCCGGATCGGACGGAACAACCTGGTGGTCGTGATGATGGTCATGATCATGTGCGGCCATAAGTTTGAAACAGCCGTGACAGCTTTCGGTCTCAGCCGAATTTCTGCTTTGGCATCCTCGATGGCGAACATCTTAACACCGAGCCACCTTCGTTGAGTGTTGGCGTTCAAAACTCCTTCACCAGTGTTATTCCAGCGGGACTTGATCTTCAAATCTGGCCCGAGGGGGGCAGACGAAAAGTACCCCATGCACGCACAATCGCGTAACGCGGCTCGGACTGATCCTTTCAAGGCCTCGAGGCAACCGTGGGAAGCCCTTACTCGTATTCGGCGACGCCAATGCGCTACCAGAAAAATGGATCTCGGTTGAAGCCCATCTGGCCATCACGCATGCAAATGCTTGGCGACAAGGCCTTGTGCGGGGCGAGCCGATCTTTTGCCTCTGGCGTGTCGCGCTACGGCGAGCTGGCCCACGCGGCCGACCTGATCGAACAGGCGGTCTGATCGGAGTGACTTATGTAACCGCCCAACAACATTCACACTCCACCGAGGAACTCGTCTGGACTGAGGAGGGACTGACAGGAAGTTTCGTGGACGGACCTGACACTTTGGAAAAAAGGCTCACACTAAATTTTAAAGGTGACGTCGCTTTCGTGAAAATGCCACGTCCGTCAGTTCCGAAACTTTTCATGAGTGATAGGCGTTTCAACTGGTCCCTTCGGCATGGGCGCTTCTACTGCACTCTACTTTTATCTGTTTTTAGCGACGAGAAGATTCGCTTCAGCAACTTCGCGGCTTTGTCCTGACTGGTTCTGCGCCCTCTTGTCCTGGATGGGTCGATGCTTGCCAGTTCGTTCAGCCGTTGCAGCGCAGGTTCGAATCTGAAAAAGCGATACATTTGTTCGCAGCAATCCACTTGACCCTTCAAGCTTCCGTGGGTCTGTTCTGGCTCAATCTGCGCTAGCTCCCAGAGGCGTTTGCAAAGCATTTTCTTCGTAATCTCAGGCCTCAAGCTCTTTTCGTTCACTCTCCCTCCCATCAGCTACGCAGCGTGGCCTGTCACTTCGCCGATCGCGGACCAGTCCTGGATTATAGCTCCATCATCGATTGACGTTTTAGACAATCGAACCGTACCCTCCGCCCATGGTTGAATTGGAAGCATATAGTCTGCTCTCTTGCGACTTACCGCCAGGCGATCGAGTTTTCATCAATGCCGCGTTCACCGGACATCCGCTTGCGGGAACGGCGCC
>CAZSUK010000566.1:0-3695 GCA_964609355.1 uncultured Acidobacteriaceae bacterium
GAAACGGTCACTGTTTGCGCTGCGGCATCGACTGACTTCACCAGGCCGCCGGTGCCCCGTTTTTGCCAGTCTTCCCGCTCCTTCTCCTGCTTCTGGGCGATGTCGGCGCCCTTAATGGCCACCAGCATAGTGGCAGCCAGGGAGGTGCCATCGGCGTTGGCAGAGCCGCGGGCCATCACCCGATCCCCAGTCGCCAGATCGCTCAGGCTGAATGGGCTGGCGCCGGCCAGCGTCTTCTGTCCTGGCTCAACGCGCAGCAGGCGGGCGTTGTCCTGCACCGTAACCTGCATGGTCGCCCCGGCATCGTTCTTCACGGTTATGTTGTTGCCGCTGAGCGACTGAACGGTCCCCAGGAAGGTAGTCGGCTTAGCCGCTTCCTGTGCCGCGAGTAGGAACGATACGGCCAATACTGCCGCGCAAAGAAGAATTCGCGAGAACCCGCGCTGTATGCTCGCTGCTAGCATGCTTGCCTCTTACTGGGATGGTTTTACGCCGCCGACCGGCACGCTGGCGGGATAGAGCAGACTCGTATTGGGCTGGCTGGTCTTCACCTTGATCTGCTGCAACCCGGGCTTTGAGGAAGAGGTGAAGCTCAACTCGTATTGATTCTGAAGTTTGTGCTGAATGTCAGAAAGAAAGGGCGCGAACGAGACCGGGTTGCCAAAACCCTCCGTGTAGACTTTGCCGCCGGTCGCGCCGGAGACCTGGGTCAGGTAGTTCTGCCCTGTATTGGTCGCTGCAAATCCGCGGTCAGAGCGGCCCGCACCCCGGTAATAAATGGAATAGACGATTATTTGGGCGTTCTGAGCGTCGCGGACCGCCGACTGCACATAAGGATCTTCGGGATCGAAGCCTCGCTCCCCGGAATAGCGATCGACGCCATCGGTAACCATGATCACTTCCCGGCGAACGTCGCTGCTCCCGAGCCATTGCTTGGCCAGGGCCGAGAGGCAAAAATAAGGACTTCCGTTAATGCCGCCAGAGCCAATAGGCAGGCGCAATGCGTCGGCTGCCTTGGCGTGGTCAGCCGTGAAGTTCTGCACCAGGTTAGGCGCCCCGTTCCTCATATAGCCGACGGCCACCTGCGCGGTCGGAGGCAGCGCTGTTAGGAAGTTCCGAAGGTCGTTCAGTTGCAAGCCCAGGTTGGCACGAGACGCATCGTCCAGCAGAATTACCAGTTGCAGGCCCGCGCGCGGCCCGCGCAGCGGAACCCAACCTGTTACTTGCTGAGACTTGCGGTTTTCCTGAAGCGTGATGCTCTGCTGGGGCACGCTGGTTATGTCTTCTGCTGATTTTGTAGTCGCCGTAACCACGGCGTGAGCGGTGGAGGTTTCCTGTCCGATTAACGAGAGGGCACCGCTAGAAAAGGCAAAGCAAACCCCAGCCAAGAACACGATCTTACTGATTTTCATGAGCTTCCTAATCGCTCGTCCCAGAAGCAGACCGGTCGAGCGTGCACTTATATGACGAGACCCGGGTGTGAAAGGTTCGACCGGGTCGGAGAATACTTCTCTGCTCTGCTATCCTCAACATGAACTGTAGTGGTTCCTCGGGTTCTCCCCTGCTGCTCACGTATCTCGTTGATAGGGCTGGATCAGGGATCCTCATCCAGATCCGAACGAGCAGTTCAGGTGCGGTCTCGTCCTGCAATCAACAGCAACAGGAGAACTGCTCTGAATGACAGAATTTAGGGTTATGCAGCCTCCAGTCGCGGTCCAGGCAGAGCGACCCCTTTGTGTTGACCTTGACGGGACCCTGGTTAAGTCTGACACATTTGTCGACTCGCTGATGGTGCTCGCTCGCCGGCATCCCGGCGCATTTGTGCGCACCCCCTTGTGGACGCTCAAGGGAAAAGCCCATGTGAAATCTCAAGTGGCCTCCATGGTCACTCTCGATGTTGCCCATCTGCCGTATAACCGTCCTCTCCTCGACTATTTGAGAGAGGAGCACGCGGCTGGCCGCAAGCTTTACTTGGCCACTGGCGCTGATCGCGTCCTGGCGCGCAAGGTGGCAGCCCACCTCGGTATTTTTGAAGAAGTACTGGCCAGCGATGGCGCAGTCAATCTGACCGGCCGCAACAAGCTGCAGCATCTGGAGCAGCGCTTTGCCGCCGACGGCTTCGATTACATCGGCAACGCACTGCCTGATTTGCCGCTGTTGCAAGGCGCCCAGGAGGCCATGGTCGCTAACCCTGATCTCAGGTTGAAGCTGGCTCTGAAGAGCCGAAACGTCGCCGTAAGCAGAAAGTTCCAGGACCGTTCACACCTGCTGGCCGCGTTAGCAAAAGCTCTCCGGGTCCATCAGTGGGCAAAGAATCTGCTGGTGTTTCTACCTCTGTTGCTGGCCCACTCCTTCCGTAACGCAGCCTCGGTGCTGGCGGCAGTCGCTGCTTTTTTCTGCTTTAGCCTTACCGCCTCGGCCACCTACATTTTTAACGACCTGCTCGATTTGGAGTCGGACCGGGTGCACCTGAACAAGCGCAAGCGCGCGTTTGCCGCCGGTAATCTCTCCGTGGCCAGCGGGCTGGGCATCTCTTTTACCTTGGCCGCCGTGGCGTTGATCACTGCCGCTTATCTGCCGCGAAAGTTCCTCATTTACCTGTTGCTCTACTTTGTCACCACCCTGGCGTATTCCCTTTCGCTCAAGAAAATCGTGCTGGTGGATGTCGTTGTCCTCTCGAGCTTGTACACCATCCGCATGTTGGCCGGCTCCGAGGCCACCCACGATCCTGTCTCGCCCTGGCTCGCAGCTTTTTCGATTTTCCTTTTCCTGAGCCTGGCCATGGTCAAGCGCTTCAGCGAATTGCAGAATCTGCATGCCCGCGGCGCGACGCCTACCAACGCCAGGGGTTATCTCCTGAGCGATATTGAGCAGTTGCGCAGCTTCGGCACTTCGAGCGCCTATGCTTCCATCGTGATCTTCGCGCTCTATATCAACGGCCGCGACGTGGCGGCCCTTTATCATCATCCCACCCGCATGTGGCTGATCACTCCGCTGTTAATCCTGTGGATCAGCCGTGTTTGGCTGCTGGCTTCACGGGGCTTGCTGGATGAGGACCCGGTGGTCTTTGCTTTAAAAGACCGCATGAGCCTGCTTCTTTGTTTGGGAGTAGCCGCCGTCGCCTACTCCGCGCTTTAAGGAATCTTGGAAAGAAATCGACCTATGTCCCCTCGGCAGGACCAGCCACAGTTTGAATCCTGGGGCCGCTACCCAAAGCACTCGGCGGAACTTCACCCCCTTTTCTGGAAAGAAGATTTTCCGGCACCCGTTGCTCCTGAATCGAAAATGCTGGCCGTGGGCATGGGACGCAGCTACGGCGACGTTTGCCTGCTGCAGCATGGAACCCTGCTGCAAACGCCGAACCTGGATCGCCTCATCTCGTTCGATGCCCAAACCGGCCGGCTGCGCTGCGAAGCCGGGGTGACCCTGGCGCAGATTCTCGATTTCGCGGTACCCCGAGGATGGTTTCTGCCCGTGAGCCCGGGGACGAAATACGTAACTGTCGGAGGAGCGATTGCCAACGACATCCATGGAAAAAACCACCATGTCGCTGCCACCTTCGGCCTGCACACGCTATGTTTCGAGCTAGTGCGCTCCGACGGCACGCATGTGCTGTGCAGCCCCACGGAGAATGCTGAATGGTATGCAGCGACGATCGGGGGATTGGGACTGACCGGCCTGATTAGCTGGGCTGA
>CAZSUK010000567.1:0-14585 GCA_964609355.1 uncultured Acidobacteriaceae bacterium
ATCGCTATCTGTACATGTTTGCCCGGCTCGCGCCCGGCATCACGCTCGAGCAGGCGCGTGCGCAGATCAACATTCTTGCGCAACACGCTCAGCAGGATTATCCGTCCACCGAGAGCCGCTGGGGTGCTTCTGTGCGGATGCTGCCGGATTTTCTCATTCACAACTTTGACATTTGCACCGCCCTCGCGGTGATCATGACCGTGGTGGGCTTTGTGCTGCTGATTGCTTGCGCGAATGTTGCAGGGCTGCTGCTGACGCGCGCGGTTAGCCGCCAACAGGAACTTGCGGTTCGCATGTCATTGGGAGCTAGCCGTTTCAGGGTGGTGCGCCAACTGCTGACGGAAGGACTGGTGATCGCGCTGCTGGGCGGCGGCGTTGGCCTGTTTCTCACTTACCTTGGAATTCATGTCGTTCGCGCCGGTTTGAACTTTAACGAGGCGATCAGCGCTGTTCCGGTCCGTCTCGATACCAACGTGCTGCTCTTTGCCGCGCTGATCTCACTTCTTTCCGCCATTATGTCGAGCGTGGCGCCTGCGCTCAAGGCGTCTCGCACAGAGATCAATACGGATTTGAAGAGCGAGTCTCGTGGCGGCACCTCGGGTCGGGCGCACAATCGGCTGCGGGTCGTGCTGGTCGGCGCGGAAATCGCCATTGCGTTGTTTCTCCTCATCGGGAGCTGCCTGTTGATACGCGGAGTCTATCTTATCGATCACCAGGAGCTCGGATTCAATCACGATCACCTCCTGACTGCGGGGGTGGTGCTCGATAAGGCCCGGTATGCCGATGCTGCCAAACAGAACCAACTCGTTCGCAGCCTGGTCATGCAGATGCAACAATTACCTGGTGTCGAGGGTGCGGCTATTGCTTCTGACCTTCCGGCCTCTGGCCCCGGAAGTGTTTCCATTCACATCAAGGGTCAACAACCATCGCGCTCGAACGAACAGCACACAGCCCGAGATGTGGTGGTCACGCCGGAATATTTCCCGGTCGTCGGCGTTTCCGTGCTAAGCGGTCGCGCCTTCGGTGATCACGATGATGCGACTACGCCCCGAGTTGTGCTCGTCAACCAGGAGTTCGCCCATAAGTATTTTCAGGACCACGATCCTGTTGGTAAGCAGATCGAACTCGACATTGCCGACGCGCCGTCCTCATGGAGCGAAATCGTGGGCGTCGTCAGTAACATCAAAAGCTACTCCGAGGATCCACGCATGGATCCGCAGGTCTACGAGCTTTACGTTCAGCGGCCGGTGGCTTCATTTTCTGTAATGCTTCGATCGACCACGGACCCGACCAGTCTCACGGCTGCTCTGCGCCATGTGGTTGGCGGCCTCGACTCCGAACTCCCACTCCTTCGGGTGATGAGCATGGACGGCGTGATCGAGATCCAGAGGAACGGCAATCCGTTGTTCTCGCGGCTGCTCGCCACGTTTGCGGTCCTCGCCCTTATCCTCTCTGCCATCGGAATCTATGGGCTGATCGCGTATTCCGTGGGTCAGCGAACCCATGAGATCGGTATCCGCTTGGCTCTGGGCGCGAAGCAGTCAGACATTTCGCGCATGATTTTGAGACAAGGCTTCAAAGTTGCAGCCGTCGGTTTGGCGATCGGTTTCACGATGGCGCTGCCGTTGCCGAAACTCTTCAACTCGATCTTCCAGGGCCTGATTCCCTTCGGTGAGCCCGTAATTTATCCGATCGTCCTTGCGGCGATGCTCATGGTTGTCTTTTGCGCGACTTTGGGCCCAGCGCGGCGCGCGACCCGGGTGGACGCTACTCAAGCACTCCGCAACGAATAGTTTCGCGCAGAGAGGGAACACTTTAGTGGCACTCGGCGAGAACAGGAATGCGATTTACGACCTCAGTTCGCCGGATGCAACCTCCGTCTTGTTATTGAACAACAAAAATGCCGAAGAAACATCCGCGCTGGATGACTCCAGCCTAAAAGCGCTGCTCGAAATGGCTTTCTATGCGCGAGGTATTGATCGTGGCGCAACGGCGTTTTTGATCGCGCTCGAAGACAGCGCAGCCTACGTGAATCCGAACTTCATGTGGTTCAAGGCGTCTCGCCATTCGTTTGTCTACATTGATCGCATCATTGTCTCGATTTCCGCCCGCGGCCAGGGGATTGCCCGAGTTCTCTACGAAGATCTTTTCGCTGCTGCGAAACAAGGCGGCCACGATCGAGTCGTCTGTGAGGTTAATGTCGAACCGCCAAATCCCATATCAGAAGCCTTCCATCTGGCAATGGGCTTCGAGGCGGTCGGACAGGCTACGATCCACAACGGCATGAAGACCGTCTGCTATTTCGAAAAGATACTCCGTTAACCAGGCTCACTTCCTGCCTACGAGGAGTGCGCGCTTAGGTCGTCTCGCCCGTCTCCTGGCCCTAATGAGGATGGTGCAGATTATCGATTGGATACTCTTACAACGGCTTGGCCGGAAGTGAGTAGATGGCATCCAGCGTTGTTCTCATTCCGAATACTTGATTTGCACATGTAGAGGAAACATCGCAGTAGCTTTCCGTGTGACATTCGATAAACCATGCAGGCCTATCTCACGAAGTTTCGGCAGGCCCGCCAGATACGCCAAGCCTGTGTCCGTGAGACCGGCACATTGCCAAAGTTCGATGTGTTCCAGTGAGACCATGTGCCCTAGAGTTTCAAGGCTCCGATCCGTGATGTCGGTCTTACCGGCGTAATACGTCTTCAGTTGCGACAGACCAGCTATGTGCTCTGTAGCAACATCGCCCGTGTCCCGGCAATACATACACCATAGTGCTTCGAGGTCTTGACAACGGCCAATGTGGCGGAACCCTGCGTCGGGCACGTCCATCGGCATGATCTCGCGAAGTGCCGGAAACTCTACCAGTCTGGCTAGTGAAGCATCACCTACGTTCTTGCAGCTAACGGCAATGCCGCGCAGTGCAGGCATCGATGCTAACGCGGCAAAGCCGCGACCTGTAAGGTTGGGACACTCACGCCCCCAAATGTATTCGATGGTCTGCGAGCGACTGAGGGCTTCGAACCCTGCGTCGCTTGCAACAGCATTCTGCCCCATCAACATCCGCAGCCGGGGAAAGTCAGCGATGTGGCGCATAGCGTTATCGTCGCAGTGGTTGCTTTGACATCCGAGGAAACCCAGATTCAAGAGTTGCTGGAGAGGCCGCAAACCTTCAGACGTGAACGCTGGGCAATGCCAGAAAAAGCTCAGTGCGAACAACCCCTCAAGACCGCGAAGACTGGCGAGCCCTGCATCGGTGAATGGGCCGTCGATCAGAAGGTGATTGGGTTTGGTGTCGGCACTCATTAGTCCATAGCCGATATCACCACCCTGCCATGTCCTGAACTCCGGAAAGTTCTGGAACAAAGCCAGGCCAGCGTTGGTGACACGTTGGCCGCTCCGAAAGTAGCGGAGATGGCGTTTCCCCATGAGTGCACGGATGGTGCTATCCCCCGTCTGTGTACCGAGCACGTTTACGTCCTCCAGTTGATCGCAGTGGGACAGTCCAACAAGGCCTGCGTCCGAAATGCCAGGAGTCCAACATGCCTGAAATCGCCGCAGATTAGTCAGCTGATGCAGCGAGTCCAACCCTTGATCGCTGATCGTGCTATTCTGCCCGCCCAATTCGAGATCCTGTAGCTGAGGCATGCGGGCTAAGTGTTTGACCCCTTGGTCCGTCACGCCGGAGGAGCCCGCGATACGCAGGTGGGTGACATGGTTCAAATCAGCGAGCCGTTCCAGAACGCTGTCGCTCATGCTGTTGGCGCGTAGCCTATTGATTCTGCGCTCGGTCATGACGCCGAGGACCGCATCCCAATTCTTTTCAGACTGGGGTCCTTGGACGCAGACTTCATTGTTCAGCCAGTCGACTGTGTAGAAAGGCACCGTTGAACTCAGAAACAGGGACCGCGTCGACCGCATGATGCTGACTTGATCCCGGAGTCTGCCCAAGTTTCAAACCCGTATTCACGGGCGAGAATGAATTGAGCATCGGCGAGAGTTGGCTGTGAATCGGCGGAGCGCATGTTGACGGCAAGGAATCTATCGAGCGCGGCTCTTTCCCCAGCCCGATGTTGCTTAAGCAGTTCTTTGGCCTGTTTCTGAAGTTGTTCGAGTGACGGACGCGCAGGGAGGCAGGACGGGGAATCAGACATAAAGATCTCCTTTCAAGCGGCCCGCGTCCGCACGTCAGGCTGAAAGAAGATCGAAACTTATATCACGGCTAATGCTCGGTGGGCTCGGCCCTTTCCCGCGGACTGGAAGCGCCCTTGGCGCTTCATTCAAGCTAATTCTGCCGGGGCTTTGAAGTCAACGAGTCGTTGTCGGCAAGCCGGACGTAATCACACCGCTCCGCTGTTGTGATGTGAAGCTCAAGGAACAACTACCGTCACTTTAACGTCATGGGCGATTCCGCCCGCCGTCGCATTGACGACAATGCTATAGGTGCCCGCGTCCGGGTCTGATGGCGGCTGTCCCCCTTTGGTTACCCCGCCTCCACAGCCAACCACTGCAAGCAGAGCGGCGAAGAGGCCGAGATTGCGTACCAAAGTAAGCCGGCGTGTACGCGGGGTCAATCCGCCGAGAAGCAGAGAAGCCAGAACCAACGCGCCCGGGATCTTCAGCCCACCATACTGGTTGCCGGAATGCACAGGCAGACCGGCAGTCTGCATGGCAGTGTTGACGTTCAGCGTTGCTGTCGCCGTTCCATTCAGGGCCGGTGCGGACGGGGTCACGCCGCAGCCGATATTGCTGGAGGAAGGCGTGCATGTCAACGTGACCACCCCGTTGAAATTACCCAAAGAAACCAGGTTGAGGCCAATGCTCCCCGACTTTCCAGACTGCACCGTGACTTGCGAGAGCTGCGGGGTAAGTGTGAAGTCTCCCGCCGGTTGGGTAACGCTCACGTTGGCCACGCTGCTGGATGGCGCGTAGTAGTTATCCCCGTCGTAAATTGCCGTGATCTGGTTGACTCCGTTGGTCCAGAAGTTCGCCGGATTAAGCTGGAATGAAACTGAAGCTATGGCGCCCGTTTCCCCGGGATTGAGCACGACGTAGGTAAGAAAAATACCGTTGTCATAAAAGTCGATCTCGCCCGTAGGCGCAAGGCCCGACGAGCGGAAACTAGAAACCGTGGTAGTTACTGTTGCCGGTTGGTTACCGGAAATTGTTGCCGGGACAACGCTGAGAGTGGTCTTGGTAGGTGCTAGCGATGAGATCGGGCCAACATTGAGACCGCCTGTATCCGCAAGACCGCTAGCCTGCCAGGTTGCATCTCCCGCGTAAGCAACCGAGGGGACGTAATAGCCTGCCGCCAGATTTTGGAAGGTCACCGTAGCCACAGAGTTCGCGCTATTGCTTCCGCTGGGGGCGGACAGGATAGCGGTCTGAGAATAGTACGGAGAGATGCACGGGGTTGTGACTGGGAGGCCAAGACACACGGTAACCTGGCCCGTCGGAGCGGCAGCGCCAGGGTTAAAGCCGCTGTAGCCCGGAGCGACTGTTACCGTGACCGTTACACTGCTCCCCGGGGTGACCTGCCATCCAGGAAGGAAGGTCGATGCGGGTGCATCCACGTTAAGGTTGATGGAGGGGTATCCCTTGTTAACGTTGAAGGTGATTGGGAGAGCCGAAGACGCATGGAAGCTGGCATCGCCCGAGTAGGTGGCACTTGCTTTGTGGGGCCCAACCGTTGGTTGTGGCGGCGCCCAATTGGCGACGCCGGCGCCATTAAGGGGAACGGTTTCGCTGATCGAATCCAGCGTAAACGTGGCCGTGCCCGTGGCCCTGCCATTCGCGGTTCCGGCAGCCGCGCTGGCGCCGATCGGCTGCACATTCAGCGCGAAAGGCTGGTTGTACGAAAGAGTCGTGAGGTTGAGATTTACTGGAGTTTGGCCGCTGGTAACCGAAATGCTGATGCTCGAGTTCTCTGGAGATACCGAGAGATTCACCGGGGATGAGGTGCTGCTCGCAAAAGCCCCATCGCCACCGTAGGTGGCGGAAACCTGGTAGTCGCCTCCAGGAAGCGAATCAATGGTCGAGCTGGCCATGCCGCCGCTCAATGTAAGGAAGGTTTGCGATTGGCTTGACGGCAACGACGAGTTTGTCAGGATGGCAACATCGCCTGTGGGCGTTCCCGAGGCGGACGCCGGAGCCACCGACGTGGTTATGTTGATCGGTGTGCCATGGGTGCTGCTCGAGCTGGAAAGATGAAGAGTCGTGGCTGTAGGTTGAAAGACGATCGAGTTCCAACTGCTCACCAGCACATTGCCATCCACCGATCCCAGCCCGCTGGCCAGATCGTAGTTAGGGCCGGCCGGGTATACCGTCGAAACGGAATATCCACTCGCATTCACCGAACAGTCCACGCTTCCGGAATTGCACAGCACACTATTGTCGCCCAGCGTGACGTCATGAAAGGCTGCCGGTTTTTGCTGCGCCAACGGGTAGAGTGTGAAATCGGCCTGGCCCTGCCGCCCGTATTTCTGGTCCACCAGGGCCATGATTCCAGCCATGGCCGGCGTCGAAGCGGACGTGCCTCCAACCAGTGAGATCTCTGTCTCCCCACCGCTGGGCGCGGTGCATTCGCCTTCCGCGGCGCAGATGGGATACGCGCTCAAATTGGCGCCACTGGAGGCAAAAAGCGATACGTCGGGCAAGTCCCGCACTTTGTCAGCCGGCACACCGGGGCCGGTCTGCCAACTTGGCTTGCTATAGCCGCCTGAGCACGCGCCGGTGGACGATTGAATGCTGCAACTGCTGGCGCCCCCGCCGCCGGCAGCGAGCTCGTTCTGTTGCAGTCCGTCGGAGATTGCGTCCAGACCAAAAGGATCGTTCCACACCTGTTCCGGGAGCGGAGCCTTCAACGATCCCAGTTGTGAATCGTTGGTCTGGTTCCACAGGGTGGTGGCGCTGGGGGCTCCGCTCGCGTAGTCGGAGTAGTAGAAGTCAGTGCCTCCCACTGCCATGTTCCACGGTGTCGAAGCCAGGCCGCTGACGCCCTGCTCATAGTTACATTCCGGTCCGCTGTCTCCAACAGAAACCAGCACGGTTTGTCCCTGGGCGGCTGCCTGCTCCCACAATCCGGCCCACAATTGGTTGCCTGCGTCTTCGAGCGCGGATTCGCACTGGCCAAAGCTAACGCTCAACACCGATGCCTGGTTATCTTCCACTGCGCGAATCGCAGCTAATTGCAGCGGATCTTGTAATTCGCTGCCGTCGGCGATGTAAAGGTTAACCGTGGCCTTGGGTGCTACCGCGCCGCTCAGCTCCACGTCGAGATACGCTTCGGTGTCCACGTTAGCCAGCGTGCCCGGGTCGGCGCCATCAATAACTACCTGGATGGGATTGGCAGCAAGGCTGAACAGTTGCCGATAGGCGTTGACCAGGCTGACATCGACGTTTGATTCGTTGATGATGCCGATGGTCTGCCCCGTACCATCGACACCTGCCTGGTAAAGCGGCGCCAAATCATACTGTGTGGCGAAGTCCTCCGGAGCAACCGAATAGGCATTTGCGTTCGCACTGCCAAACGGATTCGGAACGGTCCACTCCGGAGTGGTCTTGTTGGTGGCCGGTGAATAGCGAGCCCGTCCAGCTAACTTGATCAGCGGCTGAGCACGAAAATCGTTAGGTGGCGAAATGCCGCGAACCAGGGGCGCGAGGGCCGCCGGGATGCTCAGGTCGTTGGCATTCGCGTAGTGCGTCTCTCCCTGCACGCTGTATTGATGGATTGCTGTATGGAAGGCTTGGCGTAACTGGCCGGCTGTTCCTGAAAACTCGATGAATTGGCGGCTCTTTGTAACGCTGGAGACGTTGAATCCCTGCGACCGTAGCCAGGTTAACGCCGTCTGCATATCGGAGTCACCAGCGCCGAATCGGTCTCCATACTCCTTCGGCGTGACCCATTGGTGATAGTTTGCTGAGCCGCGCCGATGGACGTCATTCAGAAATGCCTGAAGAGCGGTTTCCTGCTCCGCCGGCCGTTTGAGGAGAAGAATTAGTCGTCCCGTCGGGAGGGAATCGGAGACGGCGCCGAGGTCCTGACCAGCTCGCGTCAGGGGATGTACGGTATTTTGAAGCCTCACCAGCTTCGTCTCATCGATCCCCTGAGTGATGAGCGGCACCTTTGGTGTCTGTGCGGTACCGCTAACGGATAATCCTATCCCTGTTAGGAGTATGAACGACTGCCACTTCACCCTGGCCCCCTGTCCTTGTCTTCGGACATGCTCTCAGCACTTCCCCTGCCTGCTTTGGAGCGCGGCAAAGAAGCAGCCCTCCTTAAGCTGCTAATTAACCGTAATCTGCAGCACGTTCGATCCCGGGGCGCCGGGATTTGTCGCAATCACCGATGCAGTTCCTGCGTTTGCCAGATCGCTCGCGGGGATGGCTACGCTGACATGCGTTGCATCCACAACGGTCGTCGTTCGATAGCTTCCGTTCCACGTGACCGCAACTCCAGGCTGAAAGTGACCACCTGTCAAAGTGAGCATCGTATTGCCGCCGCCATGCGTAAGCGTCGAACTCGATGTCAGGCTTGCCGCAGAACTAGTCTGCAGCAGTTGCGGGGTCACGAAGGGTCCGCGTATGAGCATCATCACGATGACCGGTGGACTGATACCGAAGTCGGCGTAGGACAGCAACGCCAGCCCATCCTGGCCCCAACGGAACATCGTCCACTGTGCCTCCACGTTGGAGGCCGACGCCGGCATGACGAGCGTTTCTTCCGGCAGATAGGTGTTCAAATCGTAACGCGTCAGGGCATACTCCCAGGATCCAGCCGTGTTCACCGACATCAAAAAGTCCTTCTGCAGCGAGGGATCCCCAATCGCCCCCACTCCGGAGGTTGAAGTCCCCGGCTGGTAGAAGTCAACGGTCGAGAGTGTCGCAATCTGCGACGGAGGGGTCGTTGCTGGATTGGCAATCGCTCCGCCAAATCCGTAGACCAGGCCGTCCACTAGTTGAAACCCTCCGCTGAAGCCGCCCATACCATTCAGGGTCGTGCCATCGATCAGGGTAAGTCCACTTGCATCCACGGTGTATCGGTAGAATTCCGCACCGGTCGACAGACTGTCATACGTGTAAACATGAGACGCATCCCCAAATACAGGCTTCACTCCACCGATGCCGCCAATATTGTTGGGCCGGAAGCTACCCGTATTGCCCGATATATCGAAGATGCCATAGGTGTCTACTGCCAGAGTCGTATCGGTGCCCGGCATGGCTGCCAGCCAGGTAGCGGCAACCGGAACCGGCGATCCGTACGGTGGAACCGTAATAAGCGGCACCGTACTTTTAAGGCTCTGATGTAACAGATCAAACTGCGCGATGCTGTCGGCTCCGCTGAGCCCCACCCAGAGATAGTTTCCATCTGAAGTTTCCGTCATCACCGTGGGTTCGCTGCCGATCGGGACGGGAGTTCCCAGCTTGCCGGTGACGGGATCGATGCTGACAACCGAGTTGCCCGTCAGGTTGGTCGCCGTGCTGGGAATCGTGGCATAGAGCAATTGTGAATAAGGATCAAAGATGAGTCCGCTGGCTGGTACGTTGACCAGGCCATAAATTGTGAGCGGCTGCATTTGCGAGATACCGCCACCGGGCAAAGGATTGGAGACGGTGATTGCCGCCCATCCGTAGTTCACAACATGTGAAGCACTCACGCTGGCGGTGAGCTGGGTTGCGCTCACATAGGTTGTCGGCAGCGGGGTTGTGTCCAGGTTTACCGTCGAGGCCCCATTGAAACCAGTTCCGGTGACGGTGAGGGTAAAATCTGTCGCGCCCGCCTGGACCAGGTTCGGCGAAATCGCCGAGACGGACGGCACCGCGCCGTACACGCCTCCGGTGACGGTGGTGCTGGTGGTGGATTGATTGTTGGCGAGAGCCGGATCGTAGCTGTCGGAGGATACCGAGGCTACTCCGGCCAGAGTTCCGGAGTTGGATGGAGTCGCGCTCACTGTCACCGTGGTGCTGGCCCCGTTGGCGAGGTTCCCCAGATTGCAGGTGATGGTTATGCCTGTGCTGCAGGTTCCCTGGCTCGCGGTTACGCTGTTGATGATCAGCGAAGAATCCAGATTCATCGCCAGAAGTGCACCTTGGGCAGCGTTTGGGCCAGCGTTCGTGATGGTCGCAACCCACGAGATGGCAGTCCCTGTTGCCGCTGTGGTCGGCACGCTCAGCGAGACGGAAAGATCGGCAGGCGAAGGAGACAGATCCTTCACCAGCGGCGACTGGAAGATGTAAATCTGATTGGTGTAGCTATAGGGACCGGGGATGGTATTGATGGCGACGCCGTTCTGTCCCCAGCGTACCAGCCTGCGGAAGGTTGTCGGATAACCATTACTGCTTTCACCGTTCACTGGAATGCTGCCGATCAGGTTAAAGTTGCTTTCATCGAAGGCCAGTATTTGGCCGGTGAGATCGAAAGATGCCACTCCGATGAAGGCCCTTCCCAGCGCCGAATCCGAAACCACCGGTCCGTTCGCCGCCGTGGGCGCAGTGCTGTAGAAGGTCCCGAGCAGTGCCCCGGTAGAGGCGTTGAGCACCCCGCCGGTCGAAAGATAAAGCTGCCCGTTGTCGTATTGCATGGAATTGATCTGGCCTGAGCTAGTGGAGAGACTCTGCGCTGCGGATATGCCGGTCGAATCCACCGTCAGTTGGTCGACAGAAGAACCCGCCATATAGAGCGTGGAGGCGGAAGACCCAAAGCTGACAGGGCCGTAACCAACGTTCGACGAGGGGTTTGGGCGCGCGACTCCAGAGTCAAAGATCGTCACTCCGCCACCTTCGCCGAACCTGCCTGCCAACGCGACCGCTACCGAATTGGGTAAGCCGGGAACGGCGGCCATATACATCGCGGTGAACGGCGGGTTATAAACGCCTTCTCCTCCCCCCAGCGAAAATTGGTTGACCACCTTGCCTTGCGTCAGATCTACCTGGGCCACCGCTCCCGCGCCATCCAGCCCGACAAACAGCTGCGATCCATCGGTCGAGAGGGCGAGTGCATCGGGATTGCTGCCAACCCAAATCTGGCGGATCACGTTACCCGTTGCCGGGTCCAGGCCGACTACCGAATTACCGGCGACACTTCCGGCCGAAGTTGGTACGGAGGCATACAGCAGTCCGTCCGTCGCGTTGTATGCGATGTCGTTATTCGGCATCTGGATATAGGCGGTATACGCCAGCGCCGAACTGGTTCCTCCGCCCGGCGCTGGGGTGATCACGGTGAAGCTCAAGTTGCCGGGGATGGCCACGCTTGAAGCTGGGATGGTCGCTGTAAGCTCCGTCGAACTCACATAGGTGGACGCGATCTGTTGTCCGTTGAGAGCAACGGTGGAACCGGGCAAAAAGCCGGTCCCGCTGAAAGTGACGGCAACTCCGGTGTTGATGGGCCCGGCGTTTGGATAGAGAGAAGTCAGGACCGGGGCCAGCGGATTGGTAATGTTGACGGTTATGGAATTGGAAAGCGATGGATTGGAGCTCGGCGTGTTGACCGTCACCGTTGCTGTACCCGCCGTCGCAAGATCCGCTGCCGGGACAGTCGCCAGTATTTGCGTGGTGCTGTAGGGGCCCGGCGACGTTGCCAGGGCCAGGCCATTCCACTCGATCACAGAGTTCGCGGTGAAGCCGGTTCCCGTAACCAAAATGCCGGTATCCGGTGAGCCGGCAGTGAATGAATTTGGCGAAACGGAGGTGATCGCCGGCGCTCCCGGTTGGGTAACGCTGATATTGGCCACCGGTGACGTTCCCCCGCCGGGAGCTGGATTGGTTACCGTGACGGCAAGTGTCCCCACCGAAGCCTGATCGGCGACGGTCGCGAGAAATGTCAGCGTGCTTGCGTTCACATAGGTCGTGGCCCGTGCTGTCCCATTCACCTGGGCTACCGAGGCGGTTACAAATCTGTCGCCTGTGACCGTCACGACGGCCGGTGTGGTTGCTCCGGCAGCGAGGGTCGACGGGCTGAGATGGATGGTTCCTACCGGGGGATTGTTGATCGCAATATGGACGGCCGCCGAGGTTCCCCCGCCGGGCGGCGGATTGTGAGCGGTAAGAGAGAGGCTTCCGGTTGCCGATACGTCCGCAGCCGTCAGGGTTACGTTCACTAGGGTCGCGCCGCTGAAGGTGGTGGTCCGTGCGCTGCCATTGACCTCGATTACGGTCCCAGCTGTGAAGCCCGTTCCGGTGACAGCAATCACCGGCGAAGACGCCCCCACCACTTCTGTTGCCGGGGTGACAGAAGTAATCGCCGGCGTGGGATTCGAAGCAACTACGGCCACCGTAGCAGTCGCCGAGGTTCCACCACCCGGTGCCGGGTTCACGGCGGTCAGGGAAAGACTCGCGGCCACGGATAAGTCTGCCGCCGTGAGCGCCAGGCTGACCTGGGTGGAACTAATGAAGGTAGTTGCTCGCTCCGTACCGTTGACATGAATGACCGTCGTGGGCACAAATCCGGTCCCGGTCACCGTAATCACCGGTAAGGCCGCCCCTGTTACCTCGCTGGTAGGAGAAACGGATGCAATGATGGGCGCAGGATTGTCGACTCTCAGATAGTTGGGCGTGCTGGATCCGCTGCTCACAGATCCGTTCACGACGGCCACCGCCAATTGTGCGCCACTGGCCAATTGAGTTGCCGGCACAATCGCTGATAGCTGGGTGGCGCTGATATAAGTGGTCGGCTCCGCGGTGGTGCCCACCTGGACCACACTGGTACTCAGAAATCCCGAGCCGGTCACGGTAAGTGTTAGCGCACCCGATCCCGCCGTCATCGTCGCCGGGCTGATGGACGAGATGGCCGGCGTAGGAGTGGTGGCGCCACCTCCCGCCGATCCTCCTGAACCAGAACTGGAAGCTGGACTTGAACTGCCTCCGCCGCACCCGTTCACCAAAGCGACGGCACCCAGACCCAAAACCAAAGCCAGAAAACGAACAAAAGAAAGCCACAACCCGCAGACTCTCAGCAAGTGCCCTACTTTCCCAAATGCGGTTAACTCAATTGTTGGTTTGCAGTTGTCCAATATAACGCGTCCGCAATCATTTGCCAGCCACCTTTTGGTAACTAATCTGAAAGGATGAAAGGTGCAGAGACGAAATCCTGGATGTCTGTTACATGGACATTACAATCATTCCATCCTGCCTTGATTCGTAACTGGAGCGGCAGCAAACAGGCTTCCTTATAAGGCTGCGGCTTGCGGCAGCAGGCCGCAATGGGATGAGGACTAAAAAGCGCTTAGGAGAGGTTTGTTAGTGCTTGCATTCATCGGGTAAGTCGGCCAAGCCGGGCCACAGGAGGCAATCTAACCTTATAAATCACCGCTCCTAACTGGACCGTCCTTGTTATCTCCATCGATTTCGGTTAGATGTTTCTCGAGAGAGCGAGCCGGTGGAACCTCCTGTCGCTTGCAACGCGGCGACGGCGGCTTCCAGTCTTTTGGCGAAGCTTTGCGGTTCTTCCCCGGGTTCCATGGTCAGCGGCGTACCCAGGCGTACGGACACTGCGCCGCGCGCCAGCCATTTTTTCCCCAACGGCTTCAAACCCTCGATCACGACCGGCTGTACCGGCACTTCCGATTCCTGTGCCAGCAGCCCGATGCCAGGCTCGAATGGCTGTAGTCGTCCATCGGATGAGCGCCCGCCTTCGGGGAAAACCAGCACATGAAAGCCCTGGTCCATGGCTTCTCCGGCGTGGGCGAAGCTTTGACGCAGACCAGCCCCGCGGGGTAAAGGAAAGACATTGAAGAACGCGGTCACCAGCCAATAAGCCAGCGGCGTCAGAATCGCGACCGCGCGATGCTTCTCCGCTTTGCCCTGCCGCCATGCAGTCAACAACCGCCCCGACATGGCGACTGCCACATGGTGACGGTCATTGCTGCTTAGCGCATAGAGGATGACCGGAAGGTCGAAGGCGGTGAGATGGTTGGCTATAAGCAACGATGGGCGGGTCAGGGCCACCCGGGGCGCGATGCGGGGGGCGAGCACCAGCCCCACTAACGGTCGCGCCACCGCTTCGAGAAAGAGGATGCGTATCCAGCGGACGGAGGGCCGCCAGGGCCAGCGCGGAAGAACGATTTTCTCGGCCGGCTGCCGCACCACAGGGGGCGGCGCGGACGAATGTTGAGTGGGTGGCCCAGGTCTCGCTTTTGAGACCTGGGTTTCCGCCGCGGTCAGATCAAAACTTTCTGCCGGATGCCGATCCAGTAGCCAGCGGAGATCGTCCACCGTTCTCACTTCTGCCCACACCGCGTCGTCGAGCTCCAGGCCAAACCGGGTTTCGAGGATCGACTGCAGTTGCACCATGGCGAGGCTGTCCAGATGCAGGTCCTCGATGAGCCGGTCGTTCGCTTTTGCCTCCCGCGCTCCCAGTTGCTGCAACACCTCGAGCAGGGGATCAGAGGGGTCCTGGATCGGATCTTGGGTCGCAGCTCCGCCCGTGTTTAGCGATTGTTGCGCCCAGGTCCGCACCTTGCGCCGCAGCACTTTCCCGGTCGAGGTCCGGGGAAACTCCGGCTGAGGCCAGCGCAGCCAGTAGCGAATCTGCTGGAAAGGCGCCAGATCCTGGTTGGCGTCGTCGATTGCCTTGGCTAAGGTCTCCTCTGAGG
>CAZSUK010000568.1:0-29292 GCA_964609355.1 uncultured Acidobacteriaceae bacterium
TCTCTCCACTACGCTGCGCTTCGGTCGAGATGACAAAGGGTAGGGCGGTGTTTCAAGGGAGAAGAGTTTGCTGAACAGGACTCCAACCTGCAACTGCTCTCCTGGAACGAACCTCTCTTCCCTTTGTCATCTCGACCGGAGAAAACATGGGCCTTCGGCCACCCAAGTTGATGAAAAACGGCTCCTGTCAGCAACGAATCTCCCCGGAAGCACCGCCCTTCCCTTTGTCATCTCGACCGAAGCGAAGCGCAGTGGAGAGATCTGCGGTTCTTCCCCTAGGGCGCTCATTTTCGTGTCTAAGATAGACCGATGCTCACCGACGAACAGTGCGCACGCGTTTCCGTGGTGCTGGTGCGTGCGCGAAACCCAAACAACATCGGCGCTGTTGCCCGGGCCATGCATGGTTTCGGCTTTACCGACTTGCGGCTGGTGAACGACTACTCCGTCGGCCTGGAAAAAGCCCGCTCCGCAGTGGATGCATCTTCCATCCTTGCCACAGCGAAAGAATTCTCTACCGTTGCCGATGCGATCGCGGACTGCCACCTGGTAGTCGGCACAACTGCGGTGGGGGAACGCAAACAGGCCCACCCCTTGTATACCCTCGCGGAAGGCGGGACGTTGGTGCGCTCCAGATTGGAGACGGAACGCGTTGCCCTGCTCTTTGGATCAGAAAAGACAGGACTGAGCAACGATGCCATGAGTCACTGCAACTGGCTTATGACCATCCCCATGCACCCCACTCCAGGTCTGCGGCACGCATCGATGAATCTCGGTCAGGCCGCAGCCGTGTGCCTCTACGAGCTTGTGCGGCACCCGGAGGCCAACCCGCAACAGGCGAAGGAAGGACCCCTGGCAGACGCAGCAGATCTAGAACGCGTGACGAGTTTGCTGGAGCAGATGATGGCTGCGATTGGATATGACCGGCACCGCCCGGCCACGGCAGATCCTGCCGAAGTGCGGCGTATGGTGCGGCGCTTGCATCTGAATCAATCCGACGCACGGCGATGGATCGGTATCCTACGCCGGTTGCTGTGGAAGCTTAGCGAGTGATGATTACTTCGTACAGATTGTCCTTAGCCAAATAGAACTTGGTGTTGGCGTAAGTTTCAAAGAGCTTCTCGATGGTGCGATTGGTGTAAACGTGCTGCACCGCGTAACCGGTGGTCTCCTGCGTTTCAATGCTGTCGCCGTCGGTCACATGGTAGCGGCAGAAGCCCGTATCGTTTCCCGTGTTCTTGGTATGGAAAAACGTGAGGACCCGGCCGCCCGGCCGCATCGAGGAGCGCAACCGCTTGATCAGCGGTCCAACCAATTCCTGGGGCACATAATCAAGCGTGGTCCAGAGCAGGATGACGTCAAATTCCCTGCCCGCAAAGTCCAGGTTGTTATCGAGAAAGCCTTCCACATCGAAGTGGGTCACGCCGTTTTCGTCGGGCACGCCCATCCA
Source organism: uncultured Acidobacteriaceae bacterium (assembly GCA_964609355.1). Classification (GTDB taxonomy): domain Bacteria; phylum Acidobacteriota; class Terriglobia; order Terriglobales; family Acidobacteriaceae; genus PALSA-350. The sequence continues at coordinate 1,448 of CAZSUK010000568.1, forward strand.
ATTGCCGCGCAGGGCCTCGTTCACCACGTCTGCCATGTAGACCCCATGACCCAGCGTGGTGAGGAAGTTAATGTTCGTCGGAGACGTGGGGCCAATATCCAGAATGCGCAAGCCCTGCTCGGACTTGAGAAACTTGAGCAGGTCCTTCCACGCACTGGAGTGCCTGGGAATCCGCGGGCCGGTCAGCACCGTCGGACTTCCCTGAGTCTGAGGTCCGGGTTGTGTCCTGCCAAAAAGATTGCGCATCACGTCATCAGTTTTTGACCGTAGGCCAGTGCTGCCTGCGGGAAATATGCTCATCATGATTCGGGCCCTCCAGCGTTCAGTTAGTAGTTGGCTGGAGAGGTTGCGACCGGGACTTCGGCGCCCTTCGCCGGTGCAACACCACCTGCCTTTTCGCCCTGCAGCGGTTCAACCTTGCCGCGAAAGACAGCCTTCTCCTCGATCGACAGGCGTGCGGCGGAGATGTCCCCGACCAAATCACACCCATCCCTTAATTCTACTCGCCCTGTGGCCGTTACGTTGCCTATCAGCTGACCCAACAGGATTACATCTTTTGCCGATATGTTCGCAGCCACATGGGCATTTGGGCCGATAGTGAGCCGACTTTCCAATAGGGTAATTGTTCCCTCAACATGGCCATCCACCATCAGGTCTTCGCTTCCCTTCACTTCGCCGCGGATCTGCACCGACTTGCCAATGACGGCGACGGTGCTATCTCCTGCATTCATTGGGCGCCTCCCTGCATTCGCAGGCTCTCTGCCCGAACTATACGCAAGGAGCGAAGGCAACCGCAACCGGCAAAGCGGCTTAGGCCCTACCCGGTCTCACAGATGTAAACTGATAGCTATTGGCTGGCATCTCAACAGGTAACATTATGGGTTTTCTGCTTCAATCTGGGTCGTTTTCGGCCCCAATCCTGACCGCAGCCCTGCTTCTGAGCAGCGGGATGGGCAGGGCTGCGGCCCAAATCGGGAACCCAGCGGTCGATCCACAAAAAATCGTTCGCGACGCCAGCTGGAACGAGCTCCATTCCAAGTCTCCCGGGCGTTCCTTCCGCTACCGCCAGCATAAAGTGGATCCCAAAGGCAGCCAGGTCAAAGAAATCGTAGAAACCAAGGACGGAGATGTCGCCCGCCTGATCGAGAAGAATGGCAAGCCTCTGCCTCCGGAAGAGGAGCAAGCGGAGATCAACCGTCTCAACAACTTGCTGGCCCACCCCGAGATCCAGGAGCATCGCCACAAGAAGGAGCAGGAAGACAGCGCGCGCGGGGATGAAATGGTCCGAATGCTGCCTGACGCTTTTCTATTTACGTTAGACGGCATGGTGGAAGGCCCCAATGGGCCCTGTTACCGCCTGAAATTCCGCCCTAACCCGGCCTTTACACCTCCCGACCGGGAAGGTGAGGTTTACCACGGCATGGTCGGAGAATTATGGGTGGATGAGGCCCAGCTGCGGCTGGTCAAAATCGATGCTCACCTGATCTCGGACGTGAACTTCGGCTGGGGCGTGCTGGGGAGACTTTACAAGGGCGGGAGCATCCTCGTGCAAAACGCCGATGTCGGCCTGCACCACTGGGAGACCGTCCACATGAAGCTGCAGCTGCAGGGCAAGCTTTTGATGATGAAGAGCGTGGATTATTCCACTACTGAAGATTTCAGCGACTTTCAGGTGCAGCCGCAGGAGCTGGGCTACCAGGAAGCCATCCGCCTGCTGCAGAAGGGCGCGCCGGAGGCTGGACAGGTAGCGTCCAAGTAGCGTCTGCGAGTATCCGCTTCCTGACTTTGAGTGGGTGGCCCAGGTCTCGCTTTTGAGACCTGGGTGTTCCGGGATAGGTTATTTGGTCCGCACCATTTTCAGCAGAGTCTAGGCCAGGTCGTCGCCGCCGGATGAGTCATCGAAGGACGAATCGTCGTAAGACGAGTCATCCAGATTCGAATCGTCAAAATTCGAGTCGTCATCACGTAAGCCGTCGCTTGCCTGCTGCAAATCTGCGGCGTCGTTGCCACCAGAACCCAGACCGCTGTCGCCAAGACGGTCACGTTGGTTTCCGGCGTCGTCATAGTAGTTATTGATGACCGTCTCCTCCGGCCTTCCCTCACTGCCGAAGTAGCCCCCACCGGCCAGCCCGGATGGCTGACCGCCAAACCCATGCATCAGCGATTCAATGCCCTGAAAGGCGAGTGCCCCGGCTGCTACGCCTGCCGCCGTCGTAGCAGCCGTACGCAGAAAGCTTGAGCCCCCGCCGGCGGCAGGCGGAGGAGGACCATACGCCGGAACTTGGCTCCAGGGTTGGGCATAAGGCGCGCTTCCGTATCCCGGTTGGGGAGGAGGTGGCGGCGGTGGCGGCGGTGGAGCCGGATCACGGTGACCTAGCAAATTGCCCAGGAAGCTCGTAGCACGCGCCGGCTGCTGCGGTGTCTGCTGCATCTGCTGTAGCTGCGCCTGCGCTTGCTCCAGCGCATACTTCTGCACCAACACCGTTTGCGCAAGGATGTAAAGCGCGTCAGGATTCCGGCCCAGCTTCTGGTTCAGCAGTTGCTCCGCTTCCGGATCCTTCTCTGTAAGTCTGGTTTGCGACACACGATCAGTAAGATCGTTTAACATCTGTTCTTCTTCGGGAGTCATTTCATCTCCTAGTGATCAGGAGACCAGCGCCAGGGCTTTGATCTCCTCTTTGCGAACGGTCAGCCGTTCGATCAGATCTGTGCGGACTTCAAACCCACGTCCCGGCGTGTTCGGGACCTGGATCTCGCCTTTGGGGGATACTGTGACCTCGGGCTCGATAATGTCCTCGGCCCAGTACCGCCTGGAAGCAGATACGTCTCCAGGCAGAGAAAAGTTCTCCAGGGTCGAAAGGGCTATGTTGTGAGAGCGTCCAATGCCGCTTTCCAGCATGCCGCCACACCACACCGGAATGCCCCGTTCCAGGGTGGCATTATGGATAGCAATCGCTTCGCTGAAACCCCCTACCCGGCCCAGCTTGATGTTTATGATGCGGCAAGACTCCATTTCGATCGCCGCCAGCGCGTCTCGGCGATTGCGAATCGATTCGTCCAGGCAAATCGCGGTATCCAGACGCTGCTGCAACATGGAGTGGAAATAGAAATCGTCTGCCCACAACGGCTGCTCGATCATGAGCAGGTTGAATTCATCGAAGGTGGTCAGGTGGTCGGAATCTCGCAGTCGATACGCAGAGTTGGCGTCGCAACTGAGACGGATATCCGGCCATTTATTGCGTACCGCCTCAAACATCTGCACGTCCCAGCCTGGCTTGCACTTCAGCTTGATGCGCTGGTACCCCTCGGAGATTGCCGTTCCCACCTTCTCCATCAGCTTTTCGAGCGACGGCTGAATGCCAATCGAAACTCCGCAGACAATCGTTTCCCGGACTCCCCCTAACATCTCGTACAACGGAATTCGCCGCATCTGCGCTTCCACATCCCAGACGGCATTCTCGACTGCAGCCTTGGCCATGCGATTGCCGCGCACTCCGCGAAAGATCCCGGGACACTTGCCCCCCGTTACGTCATCAGCAGCCGTCAACAGGGGCACTAATTCCTGCAGAATCGTAACCCACGCTGTATCCGTTGACTCTTCGTTGAAATACGGATGCTCCCCGGTGGTACATTCTCCCCAACCGGAAAGTCCCTCGGCGCGTACTTCTACCAGCAAAACCCGGCGCTCCCGGGTCTCTCCGAAGCTGGTGGCAAAAGGGTGGATCAACGACATGCTGAGTTCGCGCAGGACAATCGCATCAATCTTCATGAACACCTGCCAGATAGTGGTTGTAGTGAATGTGAGGAGTCGAAAGGCTCCTGCCATCGCCCGAGTTGGAACACTCCGTTGCCCTCTCCATCGATCCTAAAGCCAACCACCGCCAGCTGGCGCGCAAAGGCCTGTTGAAATTGCTCGCGATTACGGGTTTGGACGTCAAGAACGCGTTCCTGATCGACAGGAGAATGCCTCCAATGAGCAATTTGATGCGGTACTACGATCTCCCGCTCCACCGTGGGGACAACCACCGGTTTACCCTCTAATGCCGAGCAAACCCAATCGCTATCAAGCCACCATTCTGCGTAGAGACGGTCAGTGGGAACCTGTCCGTGCAGTCGAGAAGAGGATACACCATAAAAATTCACAGCGTATCGACGAACAATCGCGCCCAATTTGGACAGGTTGAGGAAGCTATTTTTGATTTCCAGCGGGTCGAAGGTCCACTCCATGCGGTTGATTCCCCGCGCCAATGCCTCGTCCCGTTGGACAAGCTTGAGCCGCCGCCCAATCCCCTGGTTACGATAGTCAGGGTTAACAGCAAGCATGTGAGAGTGCAGATAAGGCCGGCCCTGGGAAATGCCGGGCAACGCCATGGCAAACCCTACCAATTTGTCGCCATCGAACGCCCCGAACACCTGCCCGCCGATGTTCTGGCTGACGACAAACACCCGCCGCGGAATCACGTCGCGGTCTCCATACCCCCAGACATCCACCTGCAGTTGCACGCAGGCGCTGAGCTCCTCGAAGCCCTCGCAGGGCCGGATCACCACTTGACCGCTGCTCATTGGGCGGGCATGGGGGCGGGCAAGGGGGTGGAGCTCTCCGCCAGCTTAGCCTGGCTCCAAAGCAGTTCCAGTTGGTCCGGCGAAAGGGTTTCCAGCGGCCGTGGGGACGCAGCCTCCATGGCCGCGAAGCGGCGGCGAAATTTGGCATTGGTGTGGCGCAGGGCAAACTCCGGCTCCACTTTGAGATGCCGGGCCAGATTCACCATGGTAAAAAGCATGTCCCCGACCTCAGAGAGGATGGCCTCGGAGGAAGGTGGATGATCTCGGATGGCCTGCCGTAGCTCATGCGTCTCCTCGTCGAGCTTGGCGAAGATCCCCTCCACCTCGGGCCAATCAAAACCGCTCTTGTGTGCCCGCGAGCCCAGCTTGCCGGCCTCGAGCAGTGCCGGAAGTCCTCGGGGAACACCGTCCAGCCCCGGCTGGCGAGGCTTCTCTGCTCGTTTGATGGCGTCCCAGTTACGAAGGACCTGGGAGGAGTCAATGTCCGCCGTCTCCAGGGGTGACTCGACCGCATTGCCGGCCGCTACAGACGCTTGATCTCCAAATACATGCGGGTGGCGGCGAATCAGCTTGCGGTTCAGCCCCGCGATCACATCCGCGATGGTGAAGTACCCTGCCTCGCTTGCCATCTGGGCGTAGAACAGGACCTGCAGCAAAAGATCTCCCAACTCCTCGGAAAGATCTGACCAGTGGCGCCGCTCGATGGCATCCAGAACCTCATAGCTCTCCTCAAGCGTATATTTCCGGATGCTGTCGAAGCTCTGCTCTCGATCCCAGGCACAACCATCGGGACCGCGCAGCCGGGCCATGATGCTCACTGCTTCGGCGAAAAGCGCGGCCGAATCAAGACTCATAGCAACACTTTAAACGATTACCGCGACCACGATTTGGGCGGTGCTACTGTGGTCTTCGATGCTCTGTATCTTTTTTGCAGTGAGCGGTTTGCTGCTGGGGAGTTTCCTCAACGTCTGCATCCTTCGCCTGCCGGCGGGCGAATCGATCGTGGCGCCACGGTCGCACTGCCGCCACTGCCATCAGCCGATCGCAAATCGGGATAACATTCCCGTTCTCAGCTGGCTGCTGTTAGGCGCTGCCTGCCGGAGCTGCGGAAGCCGCATTTCCTGGCGCTATCCCCTCATCGAATTAACGACTTGCGCCCTCTTTGTCATCTGCTGCTTAAAATTTTCGCCGGCCGTGGCGGCAGATTGGGCCGTGCTTTGCTTCCTCTTATTTGGTTTAGCGGTGATGGATGCCGAAACCCTGCTGTTACCGGATCTCTTCACCTTGACGGGGCTGGCCGCAGGAATCGTTTTCGCCACCCTGCGCCCAAGTCTTGAAGGTGGAAGTTGGAATGACGGTTTGATCCTGCTCGCTGCGTCGCTCTTCTCAGCAGCGGTGGCGGCAGCGACCTTGCTGTTGATCGCAGGAATTTATTGGCTCGTCCGGCGCCGCATGGGCATGGGGATGGGTGACGTAAAGCTGGCGGCGATGCTCGGCGCCTGGCTCGGCCTGGCGCAGACCGCCCTGACCTTGTTCCTGGCGGTCATTTTGGGTGCGCTGTACGGGTTGGGAATGATCCTATTTAGAAGTAAACAAAATACCCAGCCGCCCGGCCAATTGGCCGTGCCCTTTGGCACCATGCTCTGTGTCGCTGGGTTGTACTGCATTTTCCTAGGCCAGCGGACGCTGGACTGGTACGTGCAGTTCTTTCACTAGATTCTGCTTCGTGATCTGCAGAGGAACCGGCGCGGGGGCCACCTGCGCGAGGATGGACCGCAGTTGCTCGAGATGGTGGTATCCATGGACTACGTGAAAACGGCGCCACTGATCCACCCGCAGCGGTCCCAGCAGGGGGTGGGTTGCCACCCGCTCCATGCCGAACTCACGCCGGCACTGATCCAAAAGGGAGTCCATCGCGTCGATTTCTTTTCGCAAGAGATCAGACAGCTGGTGTCCGTCGAGAGCCGCAAAGCTATCCGGAACCGGCGTTGTCTCCTCCGTCGCCGGCACACCTGTCGGCAAATCTCCAAAGGTTAGGATCATCAATTGCAGCGACCATTGCAGCCAGGTGCGCTTGCGATGGCGAGCAAGGCGTCCCTTGTTCAACCGGCTTTCGAGGGTGCGGCTGGTCATCCGATAGCCCAACACGAGATGCTCGACGACCTGCTGAGCACTCCAGATGTAGGGCAGATCTTTCGGGTGCAGTTGCGCGGTCTCCGCGTCTAATCCGCCAACTTCGCTCTCGATCTGGCAGACAACCCGTCCCAGGACCGCGTGCATTGGTTAAATACTCCCGAACCTTCGCGGAAGTGTAAACGATTGAGATTAGAAGAGAAAACCGAAAAAACCGAGCCGCACCCGGATTTGCACTACAACTTTTTGTTCAATTAGCCGGGCGGCAGGGTCTTCAGCGCCTTAAGTGCCTGCTTGGATCTGGGCCCGTTGGGAACAATATCTAAATACATCTGATAATCCCGCGCCGCCTCCGCATTCTTCTTCAGCATGCGTTCCGTTTCGGCTAAGCCGAAGATTGCCTCAACATTGCTTGGGTCCGCCGCGGTGGCGTCCTTATAACGGAGCAAGGCGCCCTGGTAGTTCCCTTGCTTCAGGTAAAAGCCGCCGACTTCAGCATCTTTTTTGGCCTGGACTGGATTGGTGATCTCATCGCCATCCGCAGACGAGCTGCTGGACTGGCTGGAGCTAACCCCGGGAGGGAGATCGGTCTTGCCGGCGGGCGCGGGAGCCGAGTCATTCCCTGCCGCCTTGGCAGCGTCGCGAGACACGTCCTCAGGAAATGGATTGTCTTTGGCAGTGGGGTGGGTTCCGGCATCGCCAGACTGAGCCTTTCCGGCATCGCCAGACTGAGCCTTGGCGGCATCGCGGGACACCTCCTCTGGAAACGGATTGTCCTTGGCAGTGGGCTGCTTGCTGTCATCTCCCTGCTTCGCCGCATCGCGAGACACATCTTCAGGGAAAGGATTGTCCTCTTTGGCCGGCGCGGGCTTGGTGGCGGGCTGATCCGCGGGAGGGGGTGCGGGGTCCGAGGGTTGGGCCTTGGGCGCTGGCTTTTTCTGCTGCGGCTGTGGCGCGTCGGGGACCGGCTGGCTTTGCTGCTGAGTCTGGGCATAAGCGCCCGTTCCGAGCGTGAGCAGAGCGGCAACCAGAGCGACGATAGGGGGTGGATTTCGCATCGTTGCTTCCCTAATTTTAGACCTTTTAGGTGTTGAGGAGGAAACAGCGGAATTTTGTTCGGAAACTAAACCACAGGTTTTTTTTCCCGGCACTCACACCCTCGAATGCCATGACGTTCGTTGGACGGATGATAAATTTGCTCCCCGGCGGGAAAAAGCTTTGTTAGAAATTGATCATGGGTCTGATCATCCGCTCCTCCTCCATTCATGCCGCCGGCTGCTACACAACTTCGCCCATTCCTAAGGGCGTTAAGGTGGTGGAATATACCGGGCCTCGGATCAGCAAACGCAAAGCCGACGCCCACTTCAAGGATTCGAAAATCACCTACCTGTTCGGCATCGGTGATGGATCAACAGTGATCAGCGGCCACGGCATGGCCATGTACATCAATCACTCCTGCGACCCCAACTGCGAGACCGAAGAGGTGAGAGGGCGGGTCTGGGTCATGTCCGTTCGTCCCATCAAGGCGGGCGAGGAGCTGACCTACGACTACAACCTCTACGACGGCGACGAAGAAGACGCTACCTGCTACTGCGGCGCAGCCATCTGCCGCCGGACCATGTACTCCCCCGAAGAGGTCGCGCGCAAGGAGAAAGCCGAAGCACGAAAAGCCCGGAAGGAGACCGCTGGAAAGCCCGCTCCAGCACGCCCCAAATAGCGGCTACAATCAAACTTCAGGGACCGTGTAACCCCTCCGAATTTTTCCCTATGGCTTATCAGGTTCTAGCCCGCAAATACCGCCCTCAACGCTTCTCCGACGTCGCTGGCCAGGATCACGTGACTCGCACCCTGGGCAACGCCCTGGAGCAGCAAAGGGTCGCTCACGGGTACATCTTCAGCGGACATCGCGGCATCGGCAAAACCACCATCGCCAGAATCTTGGCCATGGCGCTCAATTGCCGTAACAAAATCGGCAGCCCGGAGCGCCCCTCCTTCGAACCCTGCGCGGTTTGCGACTCCTGCAAGGAGATTCGCGCCGGCAATTCCCTCGATGTAGTGGAAATCGACGCCGCCACCAACCGCGGCATCGACGAAATCCGTGAATTGCGAGACGCCGCACGCTATGCCCCGGCCCGCGATCGCTACAAGATTTATCTTCTCGACGAAGCCCATCAGATCACGGATGCCGCCTTTAACGCGCTCCTGAAGACTCTGGAAGAACCGCCGGAACACGTCGTCTTCATGATGGCGACCACCCAACCAGAAGACATCCCGCAGACCATCCGTTCCAGGTGCCAGCACTTCAGCTTCCACGCCGTCAAGTTCGACGATATCGTGACCCAGCTGACGCAGATTGCGGTCCAGGAAGGAATCCTGGCTGACCCGCAGGCCTTGGCTCTGTTGGCCGAAGCCGGTGATGGCTCCATGCGCGATGCGCTCTCCATCATGGACCAGGCTATCGCCAGTGCACCCCTGGTGGAAGGTAAGGCCAAGCTCGACGGCGAAGAAATCCGCGAGCTGATGGGGACCGTACCCGATGCCGTCTTTGAACGCATGCTGGAATTCATCGGGGAGGGTCAGAGCGCGGCCGTAATGGAGGAGCTCAACCGCCTGCTCAACGCCGGCAACAGTCCCTCGCAAATGGCGCGCCAATTGGTGCGTTATCTGCGCAACTGCCTGATGGCCAAATTGGGTGGAGAGGGAACGGAGCTGCTGCAGATTTCAGGCGATGAGCGTGCCCGGGCCATGCGCTCGGCCGCTCTCTTTGGCGAAGAGGACCTCACTCGCTTCATGCAGGTCATGCTGCGCACGTTCGACGAGCTGAATTACCGTCAGGAGCCGCGGCTGCACCTGGAGCTGGGACTGATGAAGCTGGTCCACCTGCAGCGGCTTTTACCACTGGAGGAGATTCTTAGCGGGTTACCCGGGGCAACGCGGCCGGCGACGCCCAAACCCACGATTCCAAGACCTGCGACTTCAGCAACCCCGCCGGCACCGCGCGCAGAGCCACCCAAAGCAAAACCAATCGCGCCTTCCCCATTCGAACTGGATCGGCAGCGCAAGCAGGAAGAAGTCGAAGAGCCCGTACCGGCAGCTGTCCTACCCGAACCGGCCGCGGTGACAGTCCAGTCCGAACCAGTCGCGGTTGCGCTTCCGCCTGAACCATTGCCCGCCCCAGTCCGGCCTGTACCCGAGCCCGAGCCTTCCCCGCCAGCCGGGGCCCCGGACCTTGACCAACTGCGCGACCTGGTCGCCGCTGCCCTCGACGAGCAGGGACATAACACGGCCGCTTCCCTATTGGGTGCCGGCCGCTGGAAACTGGACGAGGAGGGTGCGATCCAGGTGGAGGTCGGGGTTAAGAAAACCATGCTGGGTCTGACCATGAATGGCGAGGCCTGGAAGATCGTGCGCGAAGCCTTGCGGTCCGCAGGTGCAACCCAAAAGATGACAGTAGTGCCGGGCGAGGCGGGAGAGACGGCAAGCGCGACTCCGCGAGTATTTTCCCGCGATAGCATCGAAGCCGTGGCCCTGGGCAACCCGTTGGTGCGCCAGGCGCAGGAGCTATTCCACGCCGAAGTGCGCAGCGTGCTCGATCTGCGAGACAAAGGCAAAGGCTAATAGGAGCAGGCTGTGAATCCTTTAAAAATGCAGGAAATGCTGGAACAAGCGCGTCACATGCAGGACCAGATGCAGGAAAAGCTGAGCCAGACGGTGGTCGAAGCTTCCTCTGGCGGAGGCGCTGTAACCGTAAGAATGAACGGGCAGAAGCAGGTGTTGCAGCTGAAGATCGATCCGTCTGCGGTGATGAGCCTGAGTTCCAGCGCGGGCGACGTGGAAATGCTGGAAGACCTGGTAACTGCCGCCTTCAACGAAGCAGGGCGGCGCGCGGATGAAGCGATCAAGTCCAATCTGACCGGGATGCTGGGCGGCCTGAATCTTCCTCCTGGATTGCTCTAGTGTCTCAATTCGCAGAACCGATGGCGCGGCTGATCGAAGAGCTGCGCAAACTCCCTGGCATTGGCGCCAAGAGTGCGCAACGGCTCGCTTTCCACATCCTCCGCGCGAGCACGGAAGACGCCGGCGCGCTGGCCGACGCAGTCCGCGAGCTCAAGGCTCGGCTGTTGCTGTGCTCCACCTGCAACAACATCACCGATGTGGACCCATGCACCTACTGCTCCAGCCCGACCCGGAGCCAGAGAGTCGTCTGTGTGGTGGAAGAACCAGGAAACATCGCAGTGATTGAAAAGACCCGCAGTTATAACGGTGTCTATCACGTCTTGCATGGCACCTTATCGCCCTTGCACGGGGTTGGTCCGGAGCACTTGAGAACCGGCAGCTTGGTCGCCCGGATAGCCCAGGGAGAAGTGGAAGAAGTGATTCTGGCCACTAATCCAACTGTGGAAGGCGAAGCGACTGCGGTCTACCTCGCGGATTTGCTGCGCTCAGCGTCGGTTCGTGTCACCCGCATTGCCACCGGAGTTCCTGCCGGCAGCGACATAGAATATGCGGACGAAGTAACCATGATGCGAGCCATGGAGGGCAGGCGGGAGCTCTAGTTTTAGCCAGCTCCTTGCTGCGTTGGCGCGAATGGAGTGATCTGCGTCAAAGTCCATCCTTAGTCCATGCGTTGAATTGGAAAGCCGTAGGAGTGCGGGCGAAAAAACGCCAAAGTTTTCAGTCCCTCTGACTACCCGAACCCGCAGTTTCTTGTGAACCTGTTACCTTTCGTCGAAACTTCGTAGGTCATTGCGACGGCGTTAGATGATTCGATGCCGACTCGAGTTGCCTGCAGCACGTTCCTGACCCCGCGCTACCTCTCCAAGCGAAAACGGAGCTAATGAAGCGCCAGTCACACGGTTGACATGCTCAAAGTAATCGATCCACGTCAAAGCTATTTGTCGTATGCTGGTGGCGCTGAAAGAGTTCCCTACTCAGCATTAAGTTAAGGCAGGGCCCCGCAGTTGCCACGTGTCGGAGGTTTCATCTTAAGATCTTTAGCCCGGATCGAGACCGGCAGTAGACTTCGCTTTTCAGAGCCCCACCGGAGTAGTACTTTCGGCGAGCCCGGCTTATAAGTCCGTATTCGTCGGACGGGGCTCTGCAGCTCAGGTCGATCGCCGATCATCCTGGCTTTGCCGCCCGAACGCGGCAGCACCGCGCTTATCTCGCAGTTAATTTCCAGCAAATGGCGTGCTCCTTCCGTTTGCTAGAACTGTAGACTGGTGTTCATCATCAAGCACTCTGGATCGTGCAATGCTGGATACTGGTCAGGAATAAAGTACCGGGAGCTGAGTGCGGAGTGGCTCGTTCACGGGTTCGTCCGCCTGAACTCCCAGCAGAGGAACTAGATCATTCAAGATGGCTTTGCTCTTTTCCTTTAGCTCATTTTTTTGGTTGTTACATGAGTAGCGTTCGCGGAGGGTAGATGAAAGCCATCAAGAGAACTGCCTTTCCATTCACGTTCTTTGTGTTATCGGCTTCCCTTGCCATGTCGCAGGTCGGTCCGGCTGCGACTCCGCGGCCAAACATTTCTTTGTTCGGCGATTTCTCCGCACAAGCAATCTCCAGCAGTCATCCATACGGAACCTTTGTCTACGGCGGCACCTTAGGCGGGTTTTTTCAGTTCCGCAGGTTCATCGGCGTGGAAGGCCGCGGCGGCATTCTCCGTTCGGGTAGTCAGCTACATCGGAACACAGCTCTGGTCGGACCTCGCATAGTCTTCAGTCATAACCGCTTCCGTTTCGATGGAACTTTCCTGGCAGGTTTGGGGCACGGGGGATACGTACATGAACCGATTGCCCCCGGTCCCGGTGGACAAGCTCTGATCGGCTATGGGACGAACACCAGCATTGAATTAGCGGGAGGAGTGGACTACCGAATCAACCACCGCCTTTACTGGGAAATCGGCGACGTTGGATACAATCACATTTTTGTACAAAGTGGAGAAGGCGGAGTCACTTTTAGTACCGGCCTGGTACTACGGCTGTTCTGAAAGAACGTCGCCTAACCTGGTCGCCGGTTCCTCTGTAATGGCAGTCGTATCAAAAAAGAAAACTTTTCTAATTTTCTTTTAATCTTCAGGCATATAATCTCGAGCAGAACGGTTGGCCGGGTTCACTGGACACCAAACCGAACGCCAGATCGGCCTTTACCTTCTCCTGTTAATGGGCCTCTAAGAAATTATAGCTTCGGATGGAAGCACCTCTCGCTCGCTTGTAAGACCTTCTCGGGCCTTGTAGTTGATGCTCGCACATCTACGCAGGCAGTCGCTTCCAAGACCGCCGGAAAGAGAAGCTCTGATAAGTTATCGGTACTCTGTAATAGTTGCTGTTCGTCGTGCTCCTGCTACTTTCTGAATACCATCGCTAAGGATGGATGACCTTCCCCGAGGCAGATTTACAGGTCTGCCTGTTCAGATCAGAGGCCAAATTGAGAACTTCGAAACGAGCCGAATTCCTGGATATCGTGATCAATCCGATGACGATACATGAACTCATGAAACTTCTCTGTGACGGTATTCGCGCTGACCAGAAGTGGCTCGTAGCCCATCACAACCTGCACAGCTTATATCTATTCCATGCCAACCCGGAGTTGAGACATTACTACCAGCGATCACAATTCACCCTTGCCGATGGTATGTCACTGGTGCTGCTCGCGCGTATGTATGGTAACAAATTATTTCGTAGCGAGCGCGTCTGCTACATGGATTGGTGGTCGGACATGATGGGCGTTGCAGTTCGCGAAAAGTGGCGCGTGTTTTATTTAGGGTCCGCACCGGGCGTTGCTAAAGAAGGCGAACAGCGTCTCCGCCAGCAGTTTCCCGGAATTGACTTACAAGTACGCCACGGCTTCTTTGACGTGAGCCCCGGTAGCGCTGAGAACAGAGAAGTCTTGAGATCCCTGGCAGAATACAAGCCCAATTTACTCATGGTGGGGATGGGGATGCCGAGGCAGGAGCTTTGGATTGACTCCAACTACAGTGCAATTGCTGCCAACATCATCTTGCCCACCGGAGCGACCCTCGACTATATTGCCGGTGCTCTCCCAACCCCCCCTCGCTGGGCAGGCCGTCTTGGCATGGCATGGGCATTCCGTCTATTGTCAGAGCCGAAGCGGTTGGCCGTCCGTTATCTCGTCGAACCGTGGACCGTTTTGGCTCTCATAGTCCTCGATGCACTGGGCATACACAAACCGAGGTCGCCTGGCAGTAGTCGAACTCAAGAGCTCATAGAATAGTCCCCTATCTAAGCCGGAGCTGACGAACCAGATACCAATCTATTGCGGAGTGAAGAATCGGCTATGTTTGATCCCGAGTTCAATCCGGCACCCCTAGTCTCCATCATTATCACTTATTACGCGCAAGAACAGTTTATCGAGCAAACAGTTTTGAGTGCGAAAAGCCAGACTTACAAGAACATCGAAGTCATCATAGTCGACGATGGATCATCAAAGCCGGTTTGGCCCCTTATCGCGCATATCGATGGGATCCGCGTCTTTCGCAAGAATAACGAAGGTTGCCCGGCGGCAAGAAACTTCGGGTTTAGAGAAAGCGGCGGGCAGTTCCTTGTCTTTCTAGACCAGGACGACCTTCTTCAGCCCGACGCGGTGGAGGCCCAAATGAGGGCCTTCAATCAGGATCATCGTGCTGTTCTGTCTTTTGGCGCTACGCGGCTTATAGATGCGAATGGTGAAGAGATTCGCAAGCCTCACACCTGCAGACGCCGCAAAAATTATTTACTCATGCTTCTCGAGAGTAATCCTATCGAATGCGTCGGCGGCGCGATGATACGCCGGAGTGCGTTTTTAAATGTCGGGCTTTTCGACGAGTCATTTGCCGACATCGGGCAGTCGGACGACTACGACCTATACTTGCGGTTGGCCGAGCTTGGGCCTTTCGTGCGACACACTCATTGGGTCGTTGACTACCGCCAGCATTCGCAAAACGTTTCGCGCGACAAAGAACGGATGCTTGCCGGAACGATGTATGCACTGGACAAGGTCGAGAGGAACAGCAATCTTCCGGATACGCAGCGCAGAAGAGTCAGCTACGGCCGGAAGCGCTGGCACCACACATTCAGGCCGAAGAAGGACCTGGCTTATAAAATCAAGGGTCTCTATTTTAACTTCCGGGCAATGATGACTGTTCCTCTAAGTGAGCTGGTTCGTATCCGTTGAATTGATTTTCTCCGCTTCACGATGTGAGCGGCGTCGGCTCTGGTAGGCGTTCGCGGGTGATTAGGTCGCGCAGCAAGGAAGGTTGAGACATGAAAATAAAGAAGATTCAGCCGCGCCACAGGGCGTATATCGATGGCCTGCCCGTGACCCAGCCCGCGCAAACGAGGCCGTGATGCGGGTTTGCATTGTTAACGATAATTTCTACCGAAGTAGCGGTGTTGCCGTTGCCATCAAGCGGATCTCCAAAGCCTTAGCAAGCTATGGTATCGATTCCTATATAGTCGGCTGTGGGAACGGGGAGCTCCAGGAGGATGTCTCGTGGGTCCCCGATGGGCGCTACGCCCACTTCACCCTGAAGACGCCTAATCCCGTGCTACTCATCCGGGAATTGGCCCGCTTTCGTGCCTGGTTCAACACACTTAAGATTGACTTGGTTAACTCACATCATCGGCGAGTTGCAGCGCTCCTTAATATGGCCGGTCTACCAGTCGTGTACACTGCCCAGCTGGTCTTTCCCTCTGAGACCTGGTTTCGCGTCTTATGTCCGCGGTATACAACTGCTCTCACGCCTTCAGTTGCGCACAATCTGCAAGACGCCGCCGGTCGTAAGGCTCTCGCGTGCATCAGCAATCCAGTGGAATTTCCAGGCACGCCACCCGAAATCGATCTTGGTGCCGTGCGCGAAAGGGCAGTCTGTGTCGCGCGCCTCGAACCAGTCAAAGGTCATCGAAATTTGGTGGCAGCATGGAAGCTCCTGTACGATCGAGGATATCGCTTTAGATTGGATCTTGTAGGCGAAGGATCGCTACGCTCAGAGCTCGAGAGCCAGGTTGATCGTGACGGTACTGGCGGTCTGATCAAATTTCATGGTTTTACTCCTGAAGTCTCTGAGTTCTTCCATCAGAGTCTCTTCGCGATTCTCGTGAGCGAGTTCGAGGGTCAGGGGATCGTGACGCTGGAGGCCGCCGCTGCGGGTCGTGCCTCCCTTCTCACCGGTGTGCGGGGTTCGATCGATTTGATCCCACCGGGGGGGCAACTAGGCAATGGCTTGGCTTTTGGAGATATCCAGCAGCTCGCGGTCACGCTTGAACAATGGTTCACGCAACCACAGGCTGTTGTGCGGGAAGGAGCACGTTTCTTTGACTTTTTGAAGCCCTCCTGCGATCCACAGATGGTGGCCGGCCAATACGCAGAAATTTATCGTAAGGTGCTTGCGGCTCGACGGGCTCCTGTAAACCGTGAACCGGAGTTGGCACCGTTAGTACAGAGTGACAGCGGCTTGTGGAAAGGTCCCAGGGTGTGATTGGCGACAGGACTGCGTTTTCAGGGGGTGCCTTGCCTGACAGCATTTTCGCTGATTTGCGCTTTTTCTCGCGCCGCAAACTACGCTGGGCTCCTTGGTAATTCAAAGCTTGCTCCGCAGCCGGGTCTGCCGTCGATCTTATAACGAGGTGTTTCAGTGAATACTTATCCGAAGCAACTCACGTTGCGCGAAGTCTTCCAGACCTTTCGCCGCAGACGCTCTATTGTTTATGCAGCAGTAGGAGTCGCCTTTTTGTTGGGCGTTGTCGTTTGTGTCCTCAGTACCAGGCGTTACCAGGCGACGGGCACGATCCAGGTGCAACGAGAAAGTTCCAGCGGGCTGGATCTGGACAGCCTTGTGGGTTCGCCCGCTTCCGCAACAGACGCCCTGAACGCCGACATCAACCTTCAAACACAAGCAAGCATCCTTCAATCCGACACACTTGCCCTACGGGCTATTCGCAACCTGAAACTGGAAGATACTCCGGAATTTCGCCAAAAGCACAATGTCGTTACATGGGTCTTTGGGCTGTTTTCCCAGGACAGTTCTTCAGGCCTGACAAACGCCACCCTGGAGAACTCGCCAGTACGACTGGCAGATGTGCTTAAGACGTTTCATAAGAATTTGGCCATAAAGCCAATCGCCGGAACACGGCTCATTGAGATTGATTATCTTAATCCGAATCCCAGGATTGCAGCGGATGTCGTGAATCAGCTGGTGCAGGCGCTTGTCGACTACACCTTCGAGACCCGATACAACGCAACTGAAACCGCTGCCGAGTCGCTCAGCAAGCAGCTTGCCGAGCTCCGGCTCCGGAGCGAGAATCTGCAAGCTCAAGTTGCGCGCATGCAGCGCGAGTCTGGCATCTATAGTATTGGCACAACAGACGCACAGGGTCGCGATCAGGCATATTCAGCGGTGCTCGAGCAGTTCCAGCGCGCGGCTGGAACACTGAGCGATGCCTCGCAAAACCGAATCCTGAAAGAAGCGATCTCACAAGCAGCGAAGTCCGGAGACGCGGAGATGCTCTCGAGCCTCGCTGGTAACACGCTCGGAGGTGCTGCATCCCCAGGAATTACGAATTCGCTGACGACTATCCAGTCGCTGCGCACACAGGAGGCAACCCTACAAGGCCAGTTGGAGCAGTTGAAACTGAAATTCGGTTCCGCCTATCCAAAGCTTGCGGAACTCCAGGGAAACATCGACGGAATCGATCGCGCCATTCAACAGGAAGTTCATCGTGTCGCCGCCCGAGCAAAGAACGATTACCTGGTTGCTGACCAAACCTGGAGGGATGCGCAACAGAACTATAACCAGCAGAAAAGCAAGGCGGACGCGCTGAACAACAAAGCGATTCAGTATGTTATTACGCGCCAGGAGGCGGAGGCTAGTCGCGGGCTCTACGAAGATCTGCTCAAGCGGCTAAAAGAAGCCGGCATTTTGGAGGGTCTGAAGTCCAACACCATCACAGTCGTTGATCCTGCTCTGACACCCGCACGACCTAGAAAACCGAACGTGCCTTCTTATCTGGCAGCAGCAACCGCTCTCGGACTGCTCATCGGCTGTGCGGGAGTGTTGCTTGCAGATGCCCTGGATAACAAAATCCAGGACGCAGAGGCGATCGAGCAAATGGGCCTTCCGCTCATCGGCATCCTGCCGAAATACAGTCATCTGCCGCGAGGAACCGAGATCATCGAGAATCCGAAGTCGCACTACAGCGAAGCAATCCGCCACCTGCGTTCGACATTGATGCTAGCCAGGAGCGGCACGCCGCCGCAAGTGATTTTGATCACAAGCGCAGTATCCGGCGAGGGGAAAACCACTCTCTCACAGAACCTGGCAGTCAGCTTTGTCCAGACAGGTAAGAGGGTGCTGCTGATTGAAGCAGATATGAGAAGACCGGTACTACGGACTTCGTTGGGACTCCTCAGTAAGAGTGGCTTAAGTCTACTCTTATCGGGTGAGCCATCTGGAGAACCGATCATCTCCCATCCATGGCTGCCAGAGCTCTTCCTGCTGCCGGCAGGTTCTATTCCACCTTATCCGTCAGAACTCCTGCAATCCGTCCAGATGCACAACCTCCTGTCCGAAATGCGTCGCGAGTTTGACGTCATCGTTGTGGATGCCGCTCCCACGTTGCCGGTTACAGATAGCCGGGTGCTCAACGAAATGGTTGATGTAACCGTGCAGGTCGTACTTCAGGGAGTGACGACCAAGACATCTCTAAGGCGAGCAAACGATTTACTGAGTGCACACTCTCAGAGCAGCATAGGGGTTGTTCTCAACGGCGTAAACAAAACTTCGAGCGCCTACCATAGTTATTATGGATATAGGGACTCGGTCTACTACGGCAAAGAGGTACATCGTGAAAGTGCTTAGACGCATCGTTCTGGTCTGCAGCTTTTCCTTGACCATGTTTGCTCAGCGGGAAAGCTTGCTCATAGGTCCCGGGGACCTGGCTCACGTACAAGTGTTTGATACACCTGATCTGGACGAGACCGCACGAGTCAACGACGCGGGTGAGCTTCCGCTCTTACTCGGAGGCAACGTTAAGGTCGCTTCGCTCACGCCTGCCGCCGCGGCTCGTGCGATCGAAGGCCGTCTGCTCGAGGCACACCTGATGTTGCATCCGCGCGTACTGGTAACGATCGAGCAGTATGCCACGCAGAACGTAAGCGTTATGGGGCAGGTCGTGAAGCCAGGAGCATATGCCATCGGCACGCCTAGGCCGGTCCTCGATGTGCTGACGCTCGCTGGAGGCCTAACCGATTTGGCAAATCGTCATGTGATCATTGAACGGCACGCGAATGGTGAACAGCTCACGTACTTCGTCTCCAATGATCCACATGACGCCTTCGGTCACCCTGAGCTGGTATATCCGGGCGATCGCATACTTGTCCCCAAGACGGGCATCGTCTACATATTGGGTGATGTAAGCCGCCCGGGCGGCTTCCCTATGTCAAACAACGACTCGGCGCTTACGGTGCTTCAGGCGGTAGCTCTTGCCGGGGGAACAACCTCGTCCGCGGTACCGAGCAAGGCAAAGTTGATCCGCAAGGAAGGCGACGGCGGTTTTGAAGACATCCCGTTGCCCCTGAGTGCCATGCAGAAAGGCAAAAAGCCGGATTTGCAAATGCAAGCCGGCGATATCGTGTACGTACCTTTCAGTTATCTTCGGAACGCAGCGCTTGGACTTACAGGAATCGCTGCGTCTGCAACATCAGCCGTCATCTATTCAAAATGAGCTGCGAAATCGAGCGCCTCATTTGTTTTATCCCCTTCGGGAGTACTGCTGCACGGCCCGGTTCCTCAAGTACTCTCAGCAGAAGAGGCTGAAAAGTCCATGTCTACGCTACCGGTGTACAACAGCCCACGATGGTCCATCCGGTCAGAATCGGTAACGCACCTGGCGATAGGTTGGGTGCTCATGTTGCCGCTCATATTCTTCGCTGTGCATGGAAACTTTTCTTTTCAAAATGCGGGCAACAACAACACCCTTGGAGGAACGGCACTTGCCGGTCTGGCATCTTCTGGTCGTAGCCTTGGCTTCGTGGGGTATGTAATCACTCCTGGCATCGCATACTCCATTGTGCTCTGGCTGATTTATACGAACTTCTCACGCATCGCCGCGCAGGCACTGCAGATGAGAGTTGTCACCCTGCTGGCGTTGCTGACGATTTGCTCTGCGCTCTGGTCACAAAACCCTTTTCGGTCGTTTTACAATGGGGTGTTCTATCTGATTGACACTCTCTTTGCTTTTTACCTGATCGAAACGTTCGACACAAACGACCTTATTGACCTTGCCAAGATGGCAGGCGCTTTCATCTGCATCGGTAGTTTGGTGTTGGTCGTCTTTTACCCGCAGATCGGCGTTCTTCAGCAGTTGCGCGAATCAGGAGCGTGGCGAGGACTGTTTATCGATCGAACTTCGGCCGCAAAGTGCATGGTGTTCATGCTGAGTCCGGCTATCATCTTTGTGCGTCAGCCTCTGAGCTTGAGTCGTGTTGTGTATATCCTGCTTCTCGGGTGTTTCATATTCATGGCACATGCTGTCACGGCCCTGCTTGTGCTTTTCATCTACGTGCTCATCATGGCCGCGATTGCAGCGTTTAGAAAATTTGACGGCAAGTCGTTACTTCTCTTGACTGGCTTATCTGTCACTCTTCTAGTCCTCGTGGTGTCGGCCAGTCTGCCCTTGCTTCCTTCATTCCTTTCCTTGTTTAGTCGAAACACAACTCTCAGCGGAAGAACGTACGTTTGGGCGATCGTCATTCGGTCAATCATGAAACGCCCTATTTTAGGATATGGTTTTTATGCATTTTGGCAGGGCATGACAGGCGAGTCAGCCAACACTATAGTCGCCGTAAACTGGACATTTGGCTATGCGCACAATGGAATATTGGAACTGATGCTCCAGCTCGGCTTGTTGGGCACAACTGTATTTTTTGTAACGCTGGTTCAAGCCCTGAGAAATGCCTGGATATGTCTTAGGAATGGTCGGCCCAGCGCTGCTGATTGGTACGTAGGCCTGATCGTCCTTACAATTTTATATAACGTAGATGAAGCTACCGTGGTGTGGCCAAATGAACTGTTATCTATCTTGTATGTAGTTGCTTGTTGTGGTCTGGCGAGATCAGCCGGACACTTTAAGAGGAGCAGGGCTTTAGAAACGGCGTGAAGGCTGCCCGTTGAGCCCCAGAAGGACGACTGAGAGTAGCCCAGGACGTCAGTCCTGGGGAAGCAAAGGCGCTCCTGATCAGTCCCTTCAGGGACGGCCGAATCCGGCGTCCCTGTGCTCAGCCGTCCCTCCGGGGCTCAGTGCAGAGTTCTCACCCGGCCTCTTAAGGAAGGCAATGATTATGAGCAGAGTTTTTCATTTATTGGGTGAAGACGAACCCTTTTCTGAGCGAAACGGCGGCGCCATCTCGAGGTGGGCGGCGAATGTTCTACGCGAGGGAACTGAAGTTATAGTCTGTCCCGCTACCGATACGTCATGGGGATTCTCTGCGGGTCGGGTGTACACCCTGCCGAACTGGAATCGGGCTCGATCCGTTCACCCAGTGTTGTACAGACTTCCCTGGATCGCACAGAAGGGCGTTTACCTCCGCATCTTTCGTCCTCTTCTTAAGATGTTGCATCGCGGAGACTTGTTATATGTCCACAACCGGCCAGAATGCGCAGCTGTTTTGGCCGAGGTGGCAGAACGGCGTGGATTTCGCCTCGTCCTCCATATGCATAACTCTCACCTCATCCGTGCAAACCGCTGGCAGCTGGCCGCGATGCGGAATATTCCGGTTGTTCTGTGCAGCGAGTTTCTAAGGTCGGAATTAAACACAGCCCTTCCCCACCGCTTTCAGAGTACCTCGGTTATTTACAACGGGGCTGACGATACGAAATTTTATCCTGAGCAACGCAGCGATACTCGAGTACCGCAGGTGATTTTCACGGGTCGGCTGGTGCCCTACAAGGGCGCCCATGTGCTCCTCGAAGCCATGCGGACATTGCAGCGTCGTGGCGTGGCAGCAGAATGCAAAATCGTGGGGGGATCAAATTTTGGTGACAACAGCAGGCGTACTGGTTACGTGAAAAAGCTGGCGCAAATGATGCCCGCTAACACGGAGCTCGCGGGCTACTATAGTGGAAATGAGTTTGCCAGCTTGTTGCGCGGAGCAGACATCTTTTGCAGCCCATCCATCTGGAACGACCCATTTCCATTGGCGCCGCTGGAGGCAATGGCATCTGGACTACCGGTAGTGGCTTCACGCGCCGGAGGTATCCCGGAAGCGCTGGCCCACGGGGGAGGAATCCTCGTGGCGCCCAATAACCCCGAGGCTTTGGCGGACGCGCTACGGCTTCTATTAGAGGATGTCAAGTATCGGCAGCGGCTCGGTGCTGAAGCCGTGCAGGCATTTCGTCACCATTTCCGTTGGGATGCCGTGCGAGCTGATTATCACGCGCTCATCCGTGAAGTATCCTCGTGACGCTCTGGACCAAAATCACGAATTACGCCCCCACGGGGTCATTAACGCGTAACATCGGCTGGATGTTTTTGGGCCAGGGCATCGGCTATTCTACGCGCGTAATCTATTTCATTCTCATCGCCAGGCTGTTGGGCGTGCTCCAATACGGCATCGTTGTGGGGGCGTACGCGCTGGTCAACATGGTTGCGGAATATAGCAAGCTCGGAACAGGGCTCGTATTTCTTCGCTATGTCTCGGCCGATCGCAGCGAATTCGCGGTTTACTGGGGAAACATCCTGCTGGTAACAGTGAGCATGAGTTGCTTGCTGATTGCGCTGCTACGGCTGATAGCTCCCCACGTGATCGACCCCGCAAGCGCAGCCATCGTTGTGCTGATGGCGATCGCTGCTTGCTTTTTTGAGCAACTTACCGTCAGCTCTACCCAAGTGTTCCAGGCGTTCGAAAAAATGCGTATCGCAGCGATGCTCAACCTGTCGACGTCTTTGATGCGCGCGCTGACGGCCGGAGGCATGTTGCTCTGGTTACATCGGGCTACTGCCCGGCAGTGGGCGATCGCGTTCGCCGCGACCTCCGCAGTGCCGACCATCATTGCGGTGATTTTGGTGACGGTTCACTTTGGGTGGCCGCGGCTAGCGCCGCATTTGTTCGTAAAACGT
Organism: uncultured Acidobacteriaceae bacterium; assembly: GCA_964609355.1. Classification (GTDB taxonomy): domain Bacteria; phylum Acidobacteriota; class Terriglobia; order Terriglobales; family Acidobacteriaceae; genus PALSA-350. Next base: position 24,259 of record CAZSUK010000568.1, read on the forward strand.
GGCACAGAGGGGCTGGAGTTCGCTTTTGCATCTTCCACTACGAGTGCATACAACGACCTCGATAAAGCGATGATGAGTCACTACGGGATGAGCGCTGCAAACGGCATCTACACTATGGCCTACCGCGTGGTGGATATGGCAACGATGCCGATTGCATCCGTACAGCTCGCGTCAGAACCACGCCTGTTCCAGCTGGGCTCCGCCGGCGTGAAAGAGGCGGTGACCTTGGGCAGCCGCCTTCTGAAGCGAACACTCCTTCTGAGTGCGTCGACAGCGGTAGGGATGTTTGTACTGGCTCCCCTCATCCCCTTCATGGTCGGCCGCAGTTTTGCAGAGTCCGTTATTGCTCTGCGTTGGCTTTGTCTGATCCCGGTATTCCGTAGTGTGCACGGCATCGCCGGCAGTGTGCTGACCTGCATAGGATGCCAGCGGTATCGAACTCTAACCCAGATTATCGCTGCCGTCATGAACTTCGGGCTTAATCTATGGTTGATACCAAAGTACGGATGGCACGGAGCCGCCTGGGGTAGTCTGGCGACAGACGGCGCGCTGGGCGCTATGAATTGGAGCGTGCTCGAGTGGGTCCGCAACAGGCCCTCACGGTACAGTATGCGAATGCATCCGACTGAATGACAAAACGGAAACCGACCTCAAAAAGCCGCGTACGCTAGTGCGAACGTGGGCATCACCGCACCCGTGTTGCTATGCTCATGTTACAAACTGAGCTTCTGTGTTTGATCGGAAGGGAGTGCTACCTCATGAGTCTATTGGCGAGCGTGTTGGGAGAGTATAAAAGCCGATCGTCTGTTGAAGCGCGCGAGCGACTGAAGGCTCGAATCCAGGCGGTTCAAACCGGCCGATTCGGGTGGCTTGCCGATATCCCATGCGCACTTCTTTTTGGTCGCGATTTAAGGATGCTTGCCGGAGCCTATTTTACGGACAAGTGGAGTTCGCATTGGTATGCACAGCACTACGAGGATCGCTTCAGACAAGTCCGCCGGAGAAAACTTAGCATTCTCGAAATTGGAATAGGCGGATATGACGATCCCCGCATGGGCGGCGGTTCCTTGCGAATGTGGCGCACATACTTTCCGAATGGCCGGGTCTACGGAATCGATATTTATGAAAAGTCGGCCCACAATCGACGGCGAATCAAGACGTTTCGAGGCAGTCAAACAGATCCTCTGTTTCTGGACTCGGTGGTTCGCGAAATAGGGAAGATTGACATCATTATTGACGATGGCAGCCATAGGAACGAAGACGTACTCCTCACTTTTCAGCATCTGTTTCCCCATCTTGCTGACGGTGGCTTCTATGTGGTTGAAGATACCCAGACCTCATACTGGCCAAATCATGGCGGTGACTCATCGGGCGGCAACAATCCTCACACGACAATGGGATATTTCAAGTCACTGACGGATGGACTCAACTGGGAGGAGTTCAGAGGCGATCGCAGTCCGTCCTACCTCGATTTGAATATCAAGTCGATCGCTTTCTATCACAATCTCATCTTCATCACGAAAGGCTCCAACCGGGAGGGCTCCACCCGGGAGGAACTCCAGGGCGATCCGTGTGTGAAGTCCCGCAAAAGATTACAAATTGAATTTGAGCCTTCCAAGCCGCGAGACCGGGATAGTCAAGACCCGGCGAAAGATCTTTACAGCCCGCAGGATCCAGCCAGGCTGGACAAGGTCCATTGAGTGACTTTTTGTCGCGACTTTGGATATCGACAAGCCCTATATGCATCCAAACAGACAGAAGATTCCCAAACAAGAAATGGTCGATCACCGGCCAGAACGCTAAAGATCTCATGGTTGGCGCCTTGAATTTACGTTGCTTTGATTTTCGCCATAGCGCTAGACTGCAGGCATGATCTCTTCACGCTTCAAACTCGCTGCCTACCGAACTCTCGGACCTCGGAATTACGACCTGGGCTACTCATCGGAGAAAGTAGGCACGCAGGATGACTTTTTATTCCGTTACCAGCCGGTTTGAAGGTCGCCCGAGGTCCGATGAAAGCCTGCCTTGCGATATTCGTACTCGCGCTCTCCTTCCTTACATCACACTCCGCTGACGGACAACTCCAGGGTGACCAACAGTCGACCGTCGAAACTCATCCAAGTGCATCTCAGACGATTGCGCAGCCCAGCGGCACAACGCTGGGAATCAGCAATTTGAATAGTGTGTTTTATGTCGACGGCTTCCCTTCAGGCTGTACTGTATCTTCGTTGAAGTACACGACTCAATTGGATTGCGCTTTCTATACAGCCAAAGACTGGACGATTACCCACCACCACTCTTCGCAGATTGTTCTTGGAACCAACTACTACGTCACTTGTGTTGGACTCGTCGAACCAACCATCGCCTTCTACACGGTAAATATCAAAGGGGCTAGCCAGTATTCCACATACATCGATCAATACTGTCCCAACCCACATCATGCAGTCATTACTAAGGGGGAGCCGGAGAAGGCGGGCTTCTCTCCTCTCACGATCACGGATCTAACGATTCAGGCCCTGAATCAGGCCAACAGCTGTATGGACCTGTGGGGTCTCGACGACACGGCGACCATTGCTCGTATTCGTTGTAATAGCGTAATTCCGGGATCGGACCACATGATCCAGATCGGAGAAGGGGTCGGTAAGTTTGAGACCGGCGGGGCGACCGACATCGTTGTAGATACGATCGGAATTGCAGCGCCTTTTAACGCGTCTAACAGGCAGGCCACCGTGACTGCCAAAATCGTCGGTGGCGCAGTTACCGGTTACACAGTTGTAGACGGCGGTTCGAATTACGACAGCGCTGGATCAGCCTATCTGCAGGTCTTCATTCGTGGCTTTGGGCGTGGAGATCATCCCTGCATCATCACCCCGACGGCTACGGCACGACAGGTGGGCGGCGTCATCACAGAGGTCACACCTGTAACGCCCGGCTCGGGATGCGTCGGGCTTATCGATGTCCAGGTCTATCAGAACTACCCGGTAAAGTACGGACTGGAGGTGAACGCCAGCGATAGCTCATTTCGAGATGTGTCGCCTTATGTCGGCAGCGTAGCTGGAATTGTCGTGAACGGAGGGAACAACGAATTCATTCATGCTCATCCGACCAACATTGGGACGGGAATCATTGACAACGCAAATAATGCGTATGACGACACTGAGTGCGATACCCTCAGCCAATATTGTATCGACTTTGAAGGCGACCTCGGAACGACTGTTGTAGGAACGAGCACTTATCAGAACGGCCACGTGCTTCCAGGTTCATCTACCTATTACTTTGGTCCCAGAGCAAAGTTCGTTGAGTTCGCAGCTCAAGGCAACCTGTGTACTGGAGCCAAGCCTGCTGACTATCATGAGTTTGTCACGCCAAGCGGGCCGGTAGACGGCGGAGCGTCGCTCCCGGAGGGCGTGTCGATTTTCGGAAACGATGCACACTGCGGCACGGGCGGATCTATGACAACGCAACCTATTGCCACTACGGATACTATGACCGTCGGAATGCTGAGTGGCGGAACAGGTGAGAATAGCGACCTGAGAGGTCGAATTGTTCTTGGCAGCTCGCCCGATTCCAATAAGTATGTCTTCAAGCGCAAATACGCTCGGGAACCGGTATGTGTCGGGACCGATACGACGCAGGCTAATCCCGTAAAGCTACAGGTTTCGGGAAATGCGCTTTACGCATACGGAACCGTCGGCGACACAATATCATACGTTTGTGTTGAATGACGTTTTGGTTCCTCCAGGTCGGTACCATGTCTTCTCCTCCTCAATCAGGATCCATGGAGAACTGGAGCGCGGACTCTCTTTGAATATGACCGGACATTGCGTTAGGGACTACTGTGCACCAGGACGCCGGTTCTTTTGAGGTCGGGTGTTGCGCAGACTAAAACATATGCGCGTCTACTTAGGGTTCAGAGGTCGGAAACTGTCGATACAACTTGCCGTATCAAAGGGGGTCCCCGGTTCTTTGATATTCAGCAATGTGGAATCTGGAGTACTCGCATGGTCGGTACTCTGCAGCACGTTTTGAGATACGTCTACGCATCGCGTGTGGCTCAACGAGAAGACCGGTGCATCCGCAGGTAGATTTGTAGGATAGTCGTGATTAAACAGAACGCGATGCATTCTTCTTCAGCATGCGCTCCGTTTCGGCTAAGCCGAAGATTGCCTCAACATTGCTAGGGTCCGCCGCGGTGGCGTCCAGCGAATCGTCGGGAAGCCCTTCGTCCCACTTACAGCGCATTCGGCCCCTCGCTGGTGAGCAGAATCACTTCGTACTCGATCAACAGATCTATAGAAGCAACCGCATTTCCGTTGTTGAAAGGTACGGGCCCAGGCCCGTACATGACCCAAGGTCATCTCGGATTGGTTTAGGGCACAACGGCGGATGGGTGAAGCCCCGGACTCTAGTCCGTGGGAGCGGGTTTCAACCCGCGTAAACGCTCGCCAATATTATTCAGGGCTTTAGGGTGTGTGTGAGTACCGGGCAAAAGAACCCGCAGGTCCTCCCCTACAACAGGCTTTTGGGCTCTATCCCCGCACCATGGCCGGGTGCCCCATATCTCGCTCGTTTTTCGCGAGATGTGGGATACCGCAGGCCTCCCCCTCAAGCCTGCTGCGGGACCCACAACTCCGTAGGGGTGCCCCTGTTCGCACCGGCGTTGCCCGGATTTCCTACTCGCAGCACTAGCCACGACCACGGATGCGGCTTTCTCTCAAAGAAAGCCGCATGAAGTTGCTCAACGCCCCTAATCTCGACAGGAAATCCGGGATACATGGGCCGAAAACGATGGGCGAAGCCCTCAACAGCCTTTCCTACCGAACTCTACGCTTCGTTCCTTAGGACCGGATAGGTGCCAGCCTCCGACTTTAGTCCGGGGGAGCGGGTTTCAACCCGCGTGAACGCTCGCTAATATTATTCAGGGCTTTAGCCCTGGTGGCAGGGGAAATGCGCATTACTCGCCAAGCCAGCCTCGAGCTTTTCCGTGACGGCTTCGGTCACAAAAGCGCGTAGCGGGATGCCGCGCTACGCTGC
>CAZSUK010000569.1:0-9374 GCA_964609355.1 uncultured Acidobacteriaceae bacterium
GAGAACACTCCGCTGGAAAAGCAGGCGGCGGTACTCGATGCGTGGCTCAAGGGCCGGCGCAGGCATTTGGCTTCCGACATGCAGAAAAAAATCGGCAAACGGCAGCAGGAACTGCAACAGCGGCAGGCTGCCTTTCTGGCGGCACTCGACTCTGTTGCTCTCGATGGGATGCGGGCTCCGCGTTCGGCTGATGCTGTGGCCCTGGAGCAATTCGTACGCGCCGCGGACGCGTTACCTTCGCTCGATGCGGAGAACCTGCATGACTTTCGTAAAGCAACCAAGAAGGCGCGCTATGTGGCTGAATCCGGCAGCACGGGACAGGAGTTCAGCAATGTCGCGAAGGCTTTGAAGCGCGTACAGGATGCAATCGGCGACTGGCATGACTGGGTATGCCTGTCACGAGAGGCCGACGCTGCTCTGAGTAAGGGCGGCACAGAGCTGACTACGTCTCTCGGACGCGAAGTAGATCGCCATTTTTCTGAGGCCTTGAGAACTACGCACACCATGCGCGGCCGCCTCGTGGGCGAGTGGATGGCGGCCCGTGGCAAGCGGCCACCTGCATCTGTAACGCTGGGAGACAGAGAGATCGCTTCCGGCTTCTAGAAACCAATGTAAGAACAAGTGGTGTATCTTGAGGTGAACTTCCCCCGACGATGCAGACGTACGCAGCGATTGATATTGGTTCCAACTCCTGCCGATTGAAAATCGCGCGAGTCCAGCAACATCAGCTCAAAGTGCTCCATGAGGACCGCGAGGTTACACGGTTGGGAGCCAGCGTGTTCGAGACCGGCATGGTTTCCCCTGAAGCCATGGCGGGCACCTTGGTCGCCCTAAAGCGCTTTTATCGTTCGGTCAAGCTGCATGGTGGCGACCATGTGCGCGCGGTGGCCACATCTGCCTTGCGCGATGCTCGCAACGCGCAGGCCTTTCTTGCCTGGGTGAAATCCGAAACCGGTTGGGAAGTGGAGATCATCTCCGGCCTCGAAGAGGCACGCCTGATCCACCGCGGAGTGATGAGCGAACCCGGCACGCAGGGCCGCTGCCTGCTGATCGATGTGGGCGGCGGCAGTTGCGAGATCACGCTGTCGGATCACAAACGCATCCAGGAAACAGTGAGCCTTCCGTTGGGCGCGGTCCGCCTTACGAAGGAATTTCTTCCCGATGATCCTCCAACCGAAGAGCAACTCGCCCGCATGAAGCAATTTGTCGCCCGCGAGTTGCGCAAGGCACAGCGACGTCTGGGCGCTCTGCGGGTGTCGCAGGTGGTGGCGACGTCGGGAACCGCGGCAGCGTTGTCGCAGGCAAGCCAGGCAATGCGCAAAGCGGCGGTCAAGAACAGCCGGGGGAAGAACGGCCGGGCCAAGAGGCAACCGTTGACCGAGGCTCGCAACGTGCGTTTGCTGACCACCAAACTCACGGGAATGAACAACTCTCAGCGCAGCAGCATCCCCGGTATCGGCCCCAGGCGAAGCGAGATCGTGGTGGCGGGCGCGCATGTCTATGCCGCGGTGCTGGAGCACTTTGCTCTCTCCGGGTTCGTTTACTCCGAGCTCGGCCTGCGCGACGGCATACTGTCGCAGATGCTTGCGGAACAAGACGCCAAGACCGCAGCCCATCAGGCGTTCGAACGGGAACGTTGGCAGGGGGTTCTGGCCACTTGCAAACGATACGGAGTAGACCCGAGGCAGGCGGATGCGGTGCGCCAACATGCATTGCAACTATTCCGCGATATGCAGCCGGTGCATGAGCTACCCCGGGAATACGGGTCCTGGCTGGAGGCAGCCGCGATGATGCGCGACGTGGGCAAATTCATGAACTATCAGGGCCACCATCGGCATGCGCAATACATTATCGCCAACTCCGAGCTGTTCGGGTTTACCCCCCAGCAAAGAGCCATCATGTCGGCCATCGCCCGCTACCTGGGCAAGTCCCGTCCCGACCCGGAGGACCGTACCATGCGGCCAATCCCTCCGGAGGAATTTGCCCGAGTGCAACGGGCTGTGGTGCTGCTACGGCTGGCTGTCGCCCTCAACCAGGATCGGGCCAGCGACGTGCTCAAAGTCACCCTGCGGGTCTATCCCAAGCGGGTGTTGATGGAACTCAGCCCGGGACGCACGGGGGCAGAGCTGGAACTCTGGTCACTGCGCAAGGAAGCCGACTATTTCCGTGAGGTCTTCCGGCGGGAGCTTTTCGCCGCGCTGGCATAGACCAGGCGCAGGATCCGGGGGTCCAGCACAGAGATCAACTGTCCCGGACGGCGGGTGCAATCGACCCGTGCGATTGCGCCTTTGCGCATCCGTATGCCGGCAGGCCTCGGAGCGCATATGAGGGAGCCCAGGAATTCCGGCAGGTTGGGATTGTGGCCCACCACCAGAACGTTTTCATGCGCGGAGAGAGTGGTGACCAAAGCCTGAAATGCGGGCACCGTACCTGACGGGGAAAGGGCGTCGTGGATCTGGATCTTGCCTTCGTAAGCCACCTCTGTGCCCACCAGCGAAGCCGTCTGCAAAGCACGCTTGAGAGGGCTGGAGACGATGAGGTCAAACTGGACTTTTAGTGCGTTCAAATACCTGGCAACGAGCAGGCACTGCTCTTTGCCTTCCTTGTCGAGCGGCCGCTTGACGTCAATGGTAGGGGAAGCGCGGCGTACGCCGGCGCTCGCGTGACGCAGAATGTAAAGGTTCATCGAGTTGAGACTTCTCTTCTCAGGCCGCGGAGTGGTCTTGGCCTATCCGACTGATTCATCGGATTGTAACAATTCCGCAGGCGCAAGAGAAGGGCTTCGTCAGAAGACCGGTGAGGGCGTGGGCAGCGGACCGAAGGGCGGTTCAGGGTCAGGATCAGCCGGGGGAAGAGGTATGGGATTCGGATCTGGGTCGGGAGCAGGGTCGGGGCCGGGCCGGGGGAAAACGTCAGGATCTGAGGAACTCATTCTGGTTGGAAGTGCTGCGGCGGGCGGACGGTTGCCTTGGGCAGTTTCGCAATTACCGTGCTCTGGCAAAAGCGGCGAGGAGTGGTTTTCCTTGAGAGAAAACCACGAAAAGGCCTGTGGTTCGGTCTACACCAATTGCGAAACTGCCTTGCCGTCCTACGGCAGTGGCCTCTTCTCTGAATGTGGGGTCTTGTCGGGATTTTCGGGAGCTTTCGGTTGGTCTTCGGGCTCGGTTTGATCAGATTCCTTTTCGGGAGTCACTCCCCCCAATGGGAATTTGGTTTCATGCCGGTCGAGCAGTGAGACAGTGGGGTCGCTCACCTCTGCTGGTTTGGGCGGCAGCGCTATCACCGGACCAGGCCCAAAAAGTTGGGGCGGCCCAGATAGGGTCTCCGGTTTGGCCAAAGGCTCCGTGCGCAATTTCTGCACCAGGTCACGCAGCGTAGGTTCGGACAGGTATGCGTCACTGCCGGTCGTAGAAACTTCATCCTCAAGCTCTGCCATCTCATCGGGCTCGAGTCCGTCCGCAGCAATGCGGGGTGGATCTGCAGCCATAACCAAGGTCGCTTCGACCCCCCGTTGCCAGAACCGGCCAGCTAACAAAACAAACAACCCAAGCTGTGCCAGCAGGCACGCCATCCATACCCGGTGGGCTGGAAGCAATCTCCAGAGAAATAGGCACAGGGTAAAGGCGAAAACACCCGCCAGGCCCGCAACAAGGAAGCTGCCAAAGGTACGGAAAAAATTGCGAAAGAGTAGCCGCAGCGCGGGCAACAACGCGGGCTGGATCCTGCGCTCGCCGTCCATGGCGTTGCGCACGATGTACACCTCGACCAAGTCCCACCAGAGCCGCACGACCAGGGCCAGTAGCAGAATCAGCCCGGCACTGATTGCCGAGTAGACGAAGATCTGGCGTCCGACATAGACGTTACCCGCGCGATCCAACAGCAGGCCCCGGATGCCAAGCAGGAGACCCAGAATCAGAGTGGCTGCAACGCCGGCCACGATGGCGGCGCGCACAAAGCGCCAAAAATAAGCGATCCCCCCGCGTAGTAGCACTGAAAGCCGCGGCGGCTCTGCGGATACATAGATGAACACACTGCCGGCGAAAAGCACGAAGAGCAGCAGAACCTGGACCACATTGAGCCAGACCGCGGTGTGGAGCATCATGGGGAAAAATGCGGTGGGTCGAACCTGAATCACCAGCTCCCGCAGATAGGAAGTATCAATTGTGCCGGCAATGTTTTTGGCGGCAAGGCTGTGATCAAGGTAAGGAGCGAGCCCGCTCGCGAGCGGTACGCCGGCCAGCACGGCAAAAAGCAGATTTGCGGCGTAGGTCCAGACCACGCAAGGCCAATTGCGTAGACTCAGTTGAAATCCCTGCAAGAGAAGATTGGGCAGCGGGCGCTTTGCCCGTTCCAGTGGCAGTGCGGAAGTTTGTAATTCGATCGTCATGTCAGACCAGGAACGATAGCCATTGCGCCAGCAATTGCTGTGCGAAGACCCAGTAATTCGTCAATTTGGAACGAGCCGTCAAGTCTCGTTGCAGGCTGTAACTGTTGTTAAAAGAATTAGTGTCGAGGAGTACGTTCCGATCGGGGTCGAGCCGGGCGTAACTGGCGAGCGAAGGAGTGTCCCAGGAAAACCGGGCCCAACGATCATTACCATCCCAGACGGCCTGCTGCTTCGAACCGTCGGCAAATGCTACTTCCAGCTTTACTGGAAAAAGGAGAGTACCGTTGCGCCGCAACATCACGCTGGTGTGGTAGGGCCCCCCGGCACCGCCGTTTTTCGACGAATCAGCAGGTTCCGAAGTGACAGAGTCCACGGAGTAGTCAAGCACATCGGTGCCCTGAAAAGCCTGGACCAGGTAAGGCTCCAGGTCTTTGCGCCCGGTTACTTCTTCGACGGTCGCAAAAAAATCGGATGCTGTGGGATGCTGAAAGCGATAGTGCACGAAGTAGGCACGCAAGACCTGGCGAAGCATCGGCTCTCCGAGGACCGATTGGAGGGTGGTGAGTACAGTAGCTGTCTTACCGTACACGACGCTGCCGTAACTGAACGTATTGGCGAATTTCCAGCCCAGGCGCACAATTGGGTCTTCATCCGGATGGCGGAGATAGAACAGTCGTTGGTTTTCTTCGTCGCTCGAATAGAGGGTGCGCCCGTTCAGATTCGAAGTGTTTTGACCGAAGAGCGAGCCCATTACTTTGCTTTCACTGTAGGAATTAATCCCTTCGTCCAGCCACGGTTCTTCAAATTCATTGCTGGCCACCATGCCGTACCAGTATTGGTGACCGAACTCGTGGACGGTGGTCTCATCCATGCCGTCGTGATACCACGACGGCTCCCACCAATCGGCTCCGCCTGTGATCAGCGTAGGGTACTCCATCCCTCCGATCTCCGAATCCGGCTCGGGATCGATCAACGTGATCTGCTTGTAAGGATAGGGCCCATACCACTCATCGAATTTCTGCATGCTCTGCTTCAGGGTAGCGAGATAACGCTGGCGCTTATCAGCATTCGCGGCCAGGACCAACGCGTGCAGTTTGACCGGGCCAAGGCTGTTCTCGAACACATCATCGGCCACTAGAAAGTGTGGTGAAGCGGCCCAGGCGAAGTCGTGGATATCTTCGCCGCGGAAACTGAGCGTGCTGGTTCCGTCGGAGTTGATCTGCTCCCCGGTCTGGATGCCGCTGGCGCCGACGATGTAACGCTGCGGCAACGTGAGGTCCACGTTGTAGGTACCAAAATCCGCAAAGAATTCTGTGTCGGCGTGATATTGATGGCAATTCCACTGGTCGTGCCAAAGGACGCCTACTTTGGGAAACCACTGCGCGCCCATGATGAAATCCCGCTTGTAGCCACTTCTTGCAACCGCGAGGGGGAATTTGTCATGGAAGGCCAGTTGCAAACGAATTACCTCCCCGAACGCAACCGGCTTGGGTAGGGCGACTTCCATGACTGTATGGTCTTCCTGATTGCCGTCGTCCGGGGCAACGAACCGTGTACTTTGCGAAACGTCGCCGTAGCCCTCGATGGAAATGCTCTTGATGTCGATGGAACCTTGCTCCTCCTTACCGTACGAGATTCCGATGCCGTCGCGGTGCGTCTCCATGGAAAAAGTCGACTGGGGACGGAAAGCGTTGAGGTAGAGGTGAAGAGGGATGCTGGTAATCGGTTGGCTGGAGGGATTGCGGTACTCGATATTCTCAGTTGCGTCCAGGGTCTTTGCCTCGGTATTGAGGCTGGCTTGGATCCGATAAGCTACGACCCGCTGGGAAAGAGGTTTGCCATCAGGAGCATACACCGCGGACACCTGTCCCCGTGCGGAGAGGACACACAGAAGGGGGAAAATCGCCAGCAGGCGCGACTGCAGGGAGAGCATGCGGCATTCTAGTTCATTTTCGCGGTGCAGAGGATAGCGTCCAGAGTTCGGAGCGTAAGAGTCCGGCGAGGAAGCGGCGCTCGTGGCTGAGCACCAAGCCTCGGCGGAGCATGGAGCCGGCGTAATCAGGCAGGGCGCGGACCGGCAAACCGGTCAGCAGGCCGAATATTCTATACAGCGAGGCGATGATTCCACGGGCGAGAAAAGCGGTAAGCGGATTGCGGGGAATGGCGAACTCCGACACGACCCATTGCGCACCGGGCTGAGCATGGGGGAGGACACGATCGAAGAGTTGCTCCAACTGATGAGGAAAGAAGCAGTCCAGGAAAAAATGAGAGACGATCAGATCGTATTGACCGCCAGGCTCCCATTGCAGACAATCCGCAAGGTGCAGGCGGATTTTCTCCCCGCCGGAGCGGCGAACGCGGCGTTTGACTATTGAGAGCATGGACCCGCTGGAGTCGACTACATCCACATGAACACCAGAATTGACTGCAAGCAGATGCAGCAAAAAGCGTCCGTCTCCATCGCCTAACAGCAGGGCGTGGCGCGCGCCGGCCAAATGCGCGAGTTGCGCACTGCGGCAGCGGGCGAGCCAGGGGCCGAAGCTCAGGTATTCGACCCATCGATACAGGCGGGCAACGGAATCGAAGTTTACGGTTCTCAATGCAATTCGACCTCTACGCTGCGGTGAAATCTCACCGGGCAAAGGGAAACAGGGCCAGCGGTGTCAGTAGCGCGGCATCCGCGGCGATGCGCAGTTGAAGGGGCGAAAGATGTGAGCTGCGGGTGTCCAGCGCAAAAAGCAGCCCACTGCTGAACAGGGCTGCAAGATAAACCGCCATCAGCCCGCGCGAAGGAGTAAGAAGAGCCGCGGCCAGGGAAAGCAGCGCAATCATGGTTACGATTGCGCGAAGGTGCAGGCTCGCCCAGCGGGTGGTAGCGTGGATCTTCCCGCCCTCCCACTTTTCGATACCGACGCAATTGATCCAGCAAAGCAGCGCGAAGAAGATGACGGCCGGCGCTAGCTGCCCTTTCCCGGCATGGAGCCGAGACCAGGCGGGAACGGCAGTGGCGAACGCGAAAATGAGAGCCACTGCCAGTTCCTTGGGTAGCCGGCGAGCGGCCATGCGATGAACGGCAAAAAGGTAAAGCAATGCAAAAGAACCGATCCAGGCATCATCGCGCAGTGCCTCGGGCCGCATGTGAGTGGCCACCATCCACGCCAAAAGAATGAACAGAAGGGCGGATACCAAGAGAAAAGTGCCGCGATGGCGAGCGTGGAAATGATGGCGCTCGCGAAGCATCCCGCTCGAGTGTAGCCCGTCAAGGATACGATCAGCTACGTAGAGCAACCAGGTACCAACGGGGAGAAGCAGGGCCTGGATGAAGGATAAGTGAAGGTGCATGGCGTATACGAAAAACCACGACCAGAGGGCAGCCACGGTGGGTGCATCCAGGCTTAGCAGGTGCCACCATCGAGCAAGATGGTAAAGACGTTGAGCCAAGATCCAGTCTACGAGACTGGCTGGTTCGAGGAATAACCATGAAGGTAGACTTTGTAGTTTTGCTTCATACCTGCTAGGTTGGGAACGTGGACAAAGCCGAGACATTGGCTTTAGCGGCCGAGCTTCGGGTTGCGATCGGCAATTTGAAACGGCGATTTCGTGATCAGCCTAGTTTGGGGGACCTGACCTGGTCTCAGCTCGGCGTGATCAGTCGCCTGGACCGGGAGGGACCCGCGACCGTAACGACTCTCGCGCGATTGGAAGGGGTGCGTCCGCAGTCCATGGGCGCAACGGTTTCTGCACTCGAAACTGCAGGGCTGGTCCGTGGCTCACCCGACCCCGCCGATGGCCGGCAAACCATCTTGTCACTCACGGATGCCTGGCGGGAATGGCTTACGGCCGGACGGGCGGCAAAAGAAGACTGGCTGGCCCGCGTCATCCAAACCAAACTCGCGCCCGCGGAGCAAGAAGAACTTGCGCATGCAGTGAAACTGCTCAAACGCCTCGTCGAAGGAGAATCATCACGGCATTAACCGCGATTGACCAAAAGACAGCTCTGATCATTTGGACGCTCACCTGCACAGCGCGACACGAATCTTTCCCCGCCTGGGGGAAACGGGAACCACCCAGGAGATCGTTGCTCTGCTCGCAAAAAAGGAATGTTTGAGGGGTACGCACACACCCCTGCCTGTTACACCCTAAGAGGCAGTTGGCTGGGCCTTCCGCGCTGCTCTGCGCCGCGGCGGCTTGGCTGGGGCTGCGGGTTTCCCGGCTTCTGCTAAAGCCATAGCAACTTCCTGCGGCTCCCAGGCCGGTAGGGGGATGCCGTCAACACTGTCACGGCCCTCAGCCACACGGATTAAAAAATCCTGAGCGCTGAAACACTTGCCCTCGGGCGCACGAACCCGGGGATAGTTGCCGTTGGCGGTCTCAATCCGCGACTTGGAAGTGTCACCCAGATATGCGGCCAGAATCTCGTGGCGAATGCGATTACGAATTTGCGCATCCCGGATGGGAAAAACAACTTCACAGCGTTCAAACAGGTTGCGCGGCATCCAATCCGCGCTGCCACAATAGATTTCGTCCGCGCCCCCGTTGGCAAAATAAAAGACGCGGCTGTGCTCGAGAAACCGGCCTACCACCGAGCGCACCCGAATGTTCTCGCTGACCCCGGGAATGCCGGGACGGATGGAACAAATACCGCGCACGATCAGATCAATCTGCACGCCAGCCTTCGAGGCTTCATAAAGCGCTTCAATCACTGCCTGTTCGAGCAGCGAATTCATCTTGGCGATAATATGCGCGGGTCGTCCTGCCAACGCGTGTTCCCGCTCGCGATGGATCATGCGGATGGTGCTCTCCGCCAGAGTAAGCGGCGCCACCAACAGAGGAGCGTAGTCGTCTGATTCAGAGTGAGCAGTGAGGTAATTGAAGACACTATGCACGCTGGCCGTAATCTCTGGATCGGCAGTCAGCAGGCTGATGTCGGTGTAAAAGCGGGCTGTGTTGGGGTTGTAGTTGCCGGTGCCGAGGTGGGCGTAGCGGC
>CAZSUK010000570.1:0-22598 GCA_964609355.1 uncultured Acidobacteriaceae bacterium
AGATGGGAACATCGAAGAGGCAGGACCGCTTCAATGGCGGCCTTGAGAATTTGGGTTCTGGTCCAGGCACCCAGGGCAACCAGGCCAAGGAATTCGATCGCCTGGAGCAGTTCTCCAAGCTGCAAGCCCCACCGGTGGTCAAGTTCAAGGACCTCGAATCTTTCCTGGTGAACCACAAAGTCCTGAGCGGGCCGTTCTTCCCGTTTGAAGTGCGCACCGACTACGTGAAAGTGACCGAGGATACGGTGCTGGTCCCATTGACCTTGCAGGTCAGAAACCGGGATATCACCTTTAACACCAAGGACGGCGTCGCCAAAGGCGAAGTGAACGTATTAGGCCGGGTGGCGACCATAACCGACCACGTGGTGCAGACCTTTGAACAGACCCTCGAGGTGGAAGAGCCAGCCGAACTCCTGGGCAAGGCGCTCGATCAGGCTTCCGTTCACTGGTGGGCCCTGCCTCTTAAACCGGGCCGTTACCGGGTAGATATTGCCATCAAGGATGTGAACAACCCCGACCACGTGGGTACCTGGGCGCAGGGAATCATCGTGCCCAAATACGACGATGAGAAACTCTCCGCGTCGTCGCTGATCCTGGCGGACAAGATGGAGCAGGTGCCGACCAAGCAGATTGGCACCGGGCAGTTCATCCTCGGCAATACCTATGTTCGGCCGCGGGTCAGCTCCGGGCCGGCGGTGGCAGTCACTTTCCATCGCAGCCAGAAGCTCAATTTTTGGATGCAGGTCTACAATCTGGGGATCGACGACAAGAGCAAAAAGAACGCTGCCACGATTCAGTACCAAATTATGGATATGGCGTCTAACAAACCGATTTTGGATACGTCAGAAACAAGTGCGGCCATGGGAGATAACAGTCTCAACTCTGACCAGTTGACGTTGCGGAGATCGGTACCTCTGGCTAGTCTGCAGCCGGGCAAATACCAGGTGACGATCACTGTTAATGACCATGTGTCCAAGCAGCAGGTGGCGCAATCGGCCCCGTTTACGGTTGACTAGCCCTCTGATAAGCTGGAAATAGTGACTTTGGGTGGCTGGAGCAGAGCATTATCAGCGGCAAGCAAAACTGGGTTACTGCAATGCGTTCGAGTGAGTAGCGTATTGAGTGCGTAAAAGGTATTGCCAAATCGCAGCTCTGATGGTGGTGACGATGGTGGGCTTTTTGCCTGCCTCGGCCGCGCCTTTCCCGGGAACCGTGAGCGGAGTTGTGCGCGACTCTCGTGGCACTCCGCAAATGGGGGCCATGGTTGAGCTATTGGCGGCTGACGCTACCGTGGTTGCCAGGGCCTACACCAATGTTCGCGGCGCCTTCGCCTTCGACCATATCTTCCCCGGAACTTACCAGATAAAGGCGACGGGAGACTCCTTCCTTCCCACCCTGCGTGAAGACCTCCGCTTGGCTTCGCGCAGCAAGCTGGTCGTTAACGTCACCTTGAGCACGCTTTTCGAGGCCATTCAATGGCTCCCGGCGCAGCCCCGCTCGCCCGATGAACCGAGCGATGACTGGAAATGGACTCTGCGCTCGTCGAGCAATCGTCCGTTGTTACGCCTGCTCCAGGATGGCCCGTTGGTCGTGCTGTCCGGACAAGATCACGGGTCTGGTCCTCAATTGGCCGCCCGGGTGGAGGTGACCAGTCCCTCGCGCGAGTTTGGCCAGGGCGGCCCCCATCATGCCTTTTCAGTGGAGCGCTCGAGTGCGGTGGGCGGCCATTTGATCCTGCGCGCCAACCTGAGCCCCCAACCCGCGGATAGCTCAGAGTACATGGCCGGATATCAACTGGGGCTTGGTCCGGAACGCACCATCCGCAACGTTGCCAGCGTGCAGCAGATGTCCGCGATCGAGGGTGGAGGAAGCCAGGGCTTTTACGACTTCCGCCTGCGCAGCGCCGAGGCGGTGAATCTGGGCCCGAATGCGACACTGGAATTGGGCAACGAAGTTCAGTCAGTCCATGGCGCTTCTGACACCGTTTCCAGCTTCCCGTTCGTGAACGCTGCTTGGCACGATGAGAAGGTTACGGTGTCCTACCGTGCTGCCACTTCGCCGGAGCTACAGAATGCTGCTGAGGTGGGCGATAGTCCTACCCTGGCCCCCATGTTCTCTGAAGAAGACGGCAGGGTCCGGATCCAGCGTGGTCTGCATCAGGAGCTACGATTTGAGGACAACACCGAGTCTCGGCGAGCGCTGGTGTCGTTCTATCAGGATGAGGTGCAGAATCCGGTTATCGGCGGCGGCGGATGGGTTTCCCAGCAGGATCTTGCTGGGGGTGATGTGTTGTACGATCCGGTTGCGCAGGGCTTTCGGGTAACCGGCCCTGGATACACAACCGGCGGTCTGCGGGCAGTCCTGGCGCAAAAGATTGCAGGGTCCACGTGGGCGACGGTTTCCTATGCAAACGGAAAGGCGCTGACTTTCGAGATTCCCGATTCCGCGATCACGGTGGACGAGGCTGTGCAAAGCTTGACCCAGCGCAGAACCGAGGCCGTCACTGCAGCGGTCAATGGTAAGGTAGTGCGCTCTGGGACCGCTTGGCGTGCTTCTTACCGTTGGCAGCCCATGAGTACGGTGACGCCCGTGGCCATGTACGACAGCTTTGGGGAAGGGGCCTACCTGAACATCCTGATCCGCCAACCGGTTCATTGTGGCCACCTGCTGCCCAATGGAACCGAGGCGCTGGTCGACGTCCGGAATCTTCTGGCTGAGGGCTATCGTCCCTTCCTGACCCGCGACGGCAGCACGCTCTATTTCGCCCAGAGCGAGCGCTCGATTCGGGGCGGCCTTTCCTTCTCGTTCTAAAGACGCAGGGCCTGGATGCTGAGCGTGTTCGCGGCGCAGAATATGCTATATTTTGCTTGGGACGCCCGGTCCTTTTCAGCCTTTCCCATCCTCACGGACGCGTAGCTCAACTGGCAGAGCATTCGACTCTTAATCGACAGGTTGGTGGTTCGATTCCACCCGCGTCCACCATAATGCGAACTCTCGTGCCTCCCGAAGGTCACCAGATGTAGGTCAACCTGCTTGACCGCACCAGTTGATGCGAGTAGCTTGACGCTAAGTCTCCCCCGATAGCGAGGTTAGCCATGCGTGGGTTACGCGTGTTAATGTGGGCCGCAGCGTTTTTCACTATTCTTTTCCAAGCCGCGTTTCTGGTTGAGCTTCATAGTCCTCAAGCAATGAGTTCGATGTTGTGGTCTCTTTTTGTTCTAAGTGTTGTTTGCCTGATCGTGTTCCTGTATGCCCGAAGCGCCTTATCTTCGATCAGAAAGTGGAGAAGCTGACGGCTTGGGATAGTAGCGCCGCGGCCAGTGAGCCCGTGATCGGTCTATTCCATGCGCAGGGTTTCGGCCGGTTGGATGCGGGTTATCCGCAACGTGGGCAGAAAGCTCGCGGGGAGTGCGATGACGGCAAGGACGACGGGAACCGCAACCAGAGTGATCGGATCGTGCTCGCGCACTCCATAGAGTTGGCTGCGGAGCACCTGGGTGGCGAGCAGCGAAAGAGCCATGCCGGCAGCGAGTCCGAACGCTGTGGCAACCACACCAGAGGCGCCGATGGTGATCATGGCATCGCCGAAAGTAGAGCCCAGCGCGATGCGGATGCCGATCTCGCGTGTGCGCTGGACCACCAGGCTTGAAACCAGGCCGTAGATTCCAATAGCCGACAACAACAGCGCCAGGCCTGCGAGGGCGCCCAGCAGTGCCACCTCGATGCGCTGATACACGAGGCTCTCGGCGAGAAGGTCAGACATGGCGTAGAAGCCGGCGAAGGGTAGCGTGGGATCGGCCTCGGCGAGTGCTTTCTGCATGTCGGAACTTATCGATTCGATCGGGCCGCGGGTACGGACAATCCAACTGGGCTGGAACCAGAGGTTGCCCATAGCGATCAACTGCGGGTCTGCCTGGGCAGCGGGTATGTAAAGAACCGGCTCGGTGCTGAGGGGCGCGTCAGCATAGACACCAGGGCGTTTGGCCACATTGCCGACGACCCCGACGATGGTGATCTTGTCTTTGCCACTGGCCACGTGGCGGCCAATCGGGTTGGGGTCATTGAAAAACTTGCGACCGAACGATGAATTGACGACGGCGACATGCTCGGAAGAGGAGAGGTCACTCTCCGCGAGTGCCCGGCCGGCAAGCAAGGGAATACGGAGAGTGCTGAAATATCCGGGTGTGACCCAGGCGAGTGAGGAGCCAACCTGCTCGCCCGAAAGCGGTCCTTCCACCAATTGCAGGCCGTTGTTGAGGCCGCGCTCGTAGGGAACGCTGAGGCCGACTGCCGCATCCTCCACGCCGGGAATGCGCCGCATCCCTTCGAGGCTGCGATCGAGCAGAGATCGAAAGGCCGCAGGATCGTGGTAGCGAGCGTCGTCGAGCGAGAGCTTTGCGGTCATGACGTTGTGCGCGTCGAAGCCCGCAGGCAACGTCTCGAGATGGATGAGTGTGCGGATGAGCAGCCCGGCAGAGAAGAGCAGTACGACCGTAAGACACACCTCCCCGGCGATCAGGATCTGCCGGATACGGCTGGAACCCGCTGCGACCCCATAGCTGCCGTGAGCGACAGACGATCGAACGTCGACACGCCTGGCGCGGATGGCCGGCAGTGCTCCAAAGAACAAGCTGGTGAGCAACGCCGTACTCAAGGTGAAGCAGAGGACACGGCCGTCGATCGCAAGGCCGCCAAAGGGGAGAAATTCGTCAGGCACAAAGCCGCGGACGGAGTGAAGGATACCAAGAGCAAGAACCAGGCCGAGAGCGGCTCCGATCAGTGCGAGCAGAAGAGTCTCAACCCAAAGCTGTCGCACGATTGCAGTACGCGTGGCTCCCAGGGCCAGACGCGTGGCAATCTCCGGCGTGCGGCGATCGATGAGCACCAGGGTAAGACCGGCGAGGTTAGCACATGCGATCAGCAGGATGAAGCTGACAGCAAGCATGAGCGCGAGAACTGGAGTTCGCATCTGGCTGCCGAGATATTGGGAGAACGGCTGCGCATAGAACCACGCTCGCCTGTGAGGCGAGTGGGAGATTTGTTCAAAGCGAGAGGGGCGGAGCCTGGAGATCTGGGCCTCGGCCTCTTGCCAAGTGGCCCCGCTGCGCAGCCGAAGGAGAATGCTGCAATTATTCCCGTTACATTCTCCATTTGGGTCGCTGGGGATAAGTGGTGTGAAAAGTTCGCCATTGCCGGGACTCTGCGCTCCGCTGGGCAGGACACCCACAACGAAGTAGGGTTCGCCTTTCAGCGTGATACTTTTCCCCAGGACATGGGGATCTCCCTGAAGAGCAGATTGCCAGAGGGCGTAGCCGAGGACGACTGCTTTCGGTCCGCCGGCACGGTCTTCTTCGGCAGCAAAGCCGCGGCCAAGCAGGGGCCGGATGCCGAGCACATCGAAGTAGCCGGCAGACACGCGGGTGGCGTGGACGTAGCGGATTGCGGCTCCGGGCTCTGCACCGGCCTGAAGGTTTACGCCTATGGTCCCTCCTTGCGCGGCGGCTTGTGCCGCGGTGACGTCGCGGGTGACCAGGTTCCAGGTTTCACCGTCCTGACTATCGTCGTCTTCGACAACCACCTCGCCGGTGCGAGCGGAAATACCTTCCATGTGGAGAATGAGGCTGGCAACACGGTCTGCATCGGGGTAGGGCAGCCGACGAAGCATGAATCCGTTGACCATACTGAAGACTGCGGAGTTAGCGCCGATGCCGAGTGCCAGAGTGAGGATAACTGCGAGCGAGAAACCAGGGGTGCGGTAAACCTGCCGCATGGCAAAGCGCAGATCTAGATCGAAGCGCTCCAGCCACATCCATCCGCTGAGCTCACAGGTCACATCTTTTACGAGTCCGACGTTGCCAAATTCCCGTTCAGCTTCCTGCCGGGCCTGCTCTGCTGAAGCGCCGCGATCGCGCTTGTCCGCAGCGGCCAGGGCGAGATGCGCTTCGATCTCATCATCGAGGTCTGACTTATCGCGTTCAGGTCGAAGGAAACGGCTCCAGAAGGGCATGACAGCCCTCAGCTCTGTGGCGTTGGAGAAAGGATGTTGCCGATTGCGGCCACCATCGCTTCCCACTTGGAGCGATCACGAGCGAGTTGCTTCTTACCCTCCGCCGTGATGCGGTAATACTTTGCCCGTTGATTCTGATCGGTCTGGCCCCATTTCGAAACGATCCAGTCCTGGCGCTCCATGCGATGCAACGCCGGATACAGTGAGCCGGTTTCAACCTGCAACACCTCCCCGGATTGGGTGCGAAGCGCCTGCGCAATGCCATAGCCGTGCTGAGCGCCCCATTGCAGGGTTTGCAGGATGAGCATGTCCAGCGTTCCCTGCAGCAGCTCAATGCGGTTTTGATATGGCTGGTGTTCCGGGGTCGACATGTAGACACTCTACCTCCGTAGGCAGCAGAATGTCTACAGCACTCGGTTTAGCGGCAGGGCTTGCCGAGTTGTTTGAGTCGCTCAAGGGTGACTTCGGACGAGGCGGCGCGGCAAAGGGCTTCCTGGGCGCGGTCGGCATTTGCGTCATCGTTAGCGACCAGGCCGAGGAGCCAGTCGGTGGCCTCTTGTTGGCGCGTTAAAGCAATCGCTGCGAGTAAGGTGTCACAAAACCACGGGTCGCGAGCCGCGCCAAACGTGGTCCGCAACCGTTCAAATGCTTCGGGAACGTGGGTCTGAGCAATTGCCATAGCAGCTTCGGCAGCGGAGTCATCTTCCCGCGGGAGGAACCGTGCCGCCCAGTCGATAGCGCCGGGACCTTCAAGCGCGAGAACTCCGGAATAGCAGGCACCGAGAAGTTCGGGCTCGTCAGAAGGGAACTCGGCGAGCAAGCGGAGCAGCAGGGCTGCAGAATCGTTGCCCACCTGCTCGACGGCTCGAACGGCATTGATGCGGACGGGAAGCTCCTTGTCCACCAGCAGCGGAACCAGATGGAGGAGCAGGCGATGGCTGTTGAGCTCGCGGCATTGCACCAGGGCCAGCGCGCACGTACCGCGAAGCGGCCCCGCAGTGTCCGCTGACCCGCCCCACACAGGTTCAAGCTGGATATGGCGTATGCCGCTGAGAAAGAGTTCCGATTCCTGATATTCGAAAGCCGCGAGCGTCTTGGCGATGGCGTTCTTGGCCCAGCATTGTGGATCAGATTTTGCTGCGTTTTGCAGAAACCGCGGGAAGGCTGCAGCAATATTTGGAGTGAGGTGGATGAGCTTGTGATGCAGCGTAATCGCCGCAGCCCGGGCGACCATCAGGTTGTTGCGAAGAGCGAGGGCCTTCACCAGCTCGGGCTCGGCGGCATCCGGCGATACTTCACGAAGCGCGTCAAGGCTGGCGAGTTCGGCGTCGAAGGTACGTTTGGGCGGCATGGAGTTTGGCTTTTGGAAAAATCCATCTGGGTGCCGTTTGCCGAGACCATTTCCCTAGACGAAGCCGGCAGACGGCATATACGCATCATTGAAGAGACTACCCCAGGAAGGATCAAGATACTGCCAGCGCTGCGTTCCGAACCAACTGGTTGGCAGCTCAGGGATATGCAGCAATCCGTGACCGCCGGCGCAAATGAGCTCCGTGCCGTTCCATGCCAGGAAGTTTCGCGATGCCAGGCCAACGCGGACGGGATGGGAGAGCACGCGCAGGCATACCGGACAGCGCCTTCGTTGGTCCTCGAGGATCCATCGAAACGCGAACAGAAACCCGAAAAACGAGATAGCCAGCTGGATACATTGTCCCGTCGTGGAATTGAGAGGATGAGTGGCGTAGGCAGCATCGAGAGAAGTGAAGCAAACCAACGGGACAACCAGCGCAATTTTGCTCCAGAAGAAGATCCACCGTCGCATGCGCGCCGGCCAGGGCAGCCGGCCGCTATGGCGCGGGTATTCGCCCAGCGGCAATGCTGTGGTCGCCGGCAATGCGATGAGGGCGACGATCAGCGTGAACAGGAGGGTAGAGAAGGGCTGCCGGGCTCTCTGCGCAAGCGATATGCAATCGAAGTGATCAGCAAACCCGTCCTCCCTGGGCACGGTCAGGTCTCGCCATTCGTCGGCTCGCGCCTTAGATCCGCTCACTGGCAACTGGGCCAGCACGTATCCTTTGGACTCCAACGGCAACAGGCTTAAGTGTCTTTCGTCCTCGAGCAACCACGCATCCAATTGGCCCGGTAAAGGCCAGGAGTCTCGCGAGAATATCCCGGCGACCAAAACCCGCTGGCCCGCGATCTCGGTAATGCTTCCAATCAAGTGCGGATCGCCGCCGAAGGACTCGCGCCAAGCCCTCTGGCTTAGGAAGAGCTTCGCGGAGTAGTCCCCGCTTGACTGATCCGGAATCGGAGCCATCTCCCAGTGGAGCAGCCGGAAAATGTTGTTGCTTGCCCGCCCGATCGAAAGTTCTGCGCCTCGGTGCCGAGTAACGTGGACCCGTTTGCGTATTGGTTGGTAGAAGGCAAGACCAGTGAACAAGTGCCGGGTACTCGTCTTCCACGACTGATAGTCCTGGAACTGTATCGACGGTAATTCGGCGCCGGAGTAGCCGCCGCTTGAAATCATCAGCAGGCCATCGGCGTCGTGATAAGGCCATAGATCGACCGCACTCCTTACACCCGGGAGAGACAAACAAACCAATAGACTGATTCCCGTCAATATCGCCAGGCTAACGGCACAGAGCGACGCAGAGCCCGGGCGAAATACTCTTCGACATCTGGACTGAGGATTGTTCCACCGCAGCCAACAGGCGTCGCGGAAGGCGCCAAGGCAAAAATTTGTGACCTCCGAGCTGCCGCGAAAGCGGCCTCGTGATTTCGAATCGCGCGCGTGCCACACGTGCCAAAGCTCCGCCTGCCACTCGGCCAACCACTCTGTTCTTTCTTGAGCCGGCACCAGACAGGCGGCACTGCGGAGAATCAAGTGGGACGAAGGAAGCGAGCGCAACAGCAAGCGGAGGTTCATGCGTTCTTGACCTCCGGATCAGCGATCATTTTTTTCAGTAGCGGGTAGCGTTCATGCATCGCTTGCAGCGTTGCTACACCAGCCCGGGTCAGTTTGTAGTACTTGCGTAAAGGCCGCTGCTCAGCATCGGCGATGGACTGCTGTTCCCACTTCGAGACAATCAGACCGTCGCGTTCCAGGCGGCGCATCGCCGGGTAAACCGTCCCGCTGGGCAGCCCCGTCGCTTCCATCACGCTGAAGCCGTAGACCTGGCCGCTATGAATCGTCTGCAGAATCATGGCAGCGGTGTGAGAAAGTTTGGGCTCGGTGGCCATGGTTGCCATTTTACCTATGTAGCATTCTATTGACCAGCGTAAAGATAGTATGCTACATAGGGTATAGCGATCGAGGTCCCATCCTGTGCTTGAACTCGAAAACGTTTCTAAGAGCTATCGAGGTATTCCCGCCATTTCCAGCGTCAGCTTTCGCGTGAATGCCGGCGAGGTGGTTGGCTATCTGGGCGCCAATGGCTCAGGAAAATCCACCACCGTCAAAATCATTACCGGACTGCTGCAACCTAATGAGGGCCGGGTGCTGTTCCAGGGAAAAAACATACGCGACGACCTGGCAGGCTTTCGTGGCATGCTCGGCTATGTGCCGGAAGAAGCGCACCTATACACCTACCTGTCAGCGATCGAATACCTGCAGTTAGTCGGCAGGCTGAGGGGATTGCAGGAACGGCTGCTCCAAACCAAGGCCAACAGGTTGCTTCAGCTACTTGGGCTGGAATCCTGGCGGTATTCGCCGATATCCATGTACTCCAAGGGCATGAAGCAGCGGGTGCTGATTGCCGCTGCGCTCATGCATGACCCTCCGCTATTGATTTTTGACGAACCGCTTTCCGGATTGGATGTCCTCTCCTCCCGCCTGTTCAAAGATTTGCTCCTGGAGCTGACAGCGGCAGGCAAAGCCGTTCTTTATATTTCGCATGTTCTCGAAGTGGTGGAACAGATTTGCACTCGAGTGGTGGTCATTGCCAAGGGGAAGATTCTTGCCGACGCAAGCCCTTCTGAATTAACCGGGCTTATGCACCTTAACAACCTTGAAAGTGTGTTTGCCCAGCTGGTGCAGCAGGAGGACACAAAGTCAGTGGCTCGCGAACTGGTAGATGCAATCAAGGTGGGAAATGTTTAGAGCAGTTTCGCAATTACTGCGGTCTGGCAAAGATCGAGAGGAGTGGTTTTCCTTGACAGAAAACCACGGCAAGACCCGTCGCTTCGGTTTACACCAATTGCGAAACTGCTCCAGCGCCCTGCGTGTCTTCAACCCGCCAGAATTTCCCGTTCTGTCGCTCGAAGTGCAGGCACAGATGCCGGTGGCAGAGGCGCAGGAACAGACTCAGTTTCGTCTTCTCGTGCGCCATTTCCTGGAGAGGTTCTTCAATAACGAAATGGTTTCGTCGGATGGTGACGCGAAGAAGCGTCTTTTCCAGGCAATGTACGCCATCGCACTCCCCCTGATCGTCGTCGCCCTCTTTTTGGCTCCTCCTTACCACGCGCCTCTGCCCCGGTCCTTCTGGTCCCAAGTGAGCGACCACTATTTCTACCTGTTGTATTCGTTTGTGACCATGGGCATTGTAAGCATCTTTTCCTGGGACTTGTTGTTCCCCGATTTGCTCGACATGTTCATTCTCTCCCCTCTTCCGATTGCTTCGATGCGACTGTTTCTTGCCAGGATTGTGGCTGCTTGCCTCTATCTCGGATTGTTTCTGTTTGGAACCAGTGCGCTTGGAGCCATATTCTTTCCGTTGCTAGCGGAGCCTCCGCAATTTACACGCCACGTATTCGCGCACCTGCTGGCGGTGCTGGCCAGCGGTACTTTTGCCGCGGGTGCGACCCTGAGTTTGCAGGGACTCATCCTGGCCGTGATTGGCGAGCGCCTCTTTCGTGCCATTGCGCCATTCCTGCAGGCTCTCGTGGTGACGATGTTGTTGAGCATCCTTTTTCTGTTCCCGGTTACGGCTCAATTCCTCCACGTGCTGACCAGCCTACCGGTTGCTCGCTATTTTCCGCCGTTTTGGTTTTTGGGCATCTACGAGACGCTCTTGGCTGGATCTTCATCCTTGCCAGTTTTTCCGAAACTCGCCGAGGCCGGTTGCGTGGCGCTTGCCGTGGTGCTTGTTCTGGTAGTCGTCTCTTATCCGCTCGCCTATCGGCGCAGAATGCGATACCTGGTTGAAGAGTCGGGAGCACTCGACACTCGAACTTTCGCCGCAGCGCTGATAGATCGCCCACTGCACGCAACACTGTTACAAAATCCCGTGCAACGTGGCATCTATCACTTCATTTCTTACTCTTTATTGCGAACGCGGCGGCATCGTGTCTATCTGGTGATGTATGGCGGCCTGGGGTTGGCTCTCCTGATTGCCAGCGCGGTGCTGCTGCGCCTGAGGCCTGGTCATCTCGGCTTCCAATTATCACCGGATGGCTTGCGAGCTGCGGTGCCGATCGTTGCTTTCTGGACGATTACCGGATTGAGGATCTCATTTGTGTCTCCAACCGACAAAAGGGGTAGTTGGATCTTCCGCGTGATTCTGGGCAGGCCCGGAGTGGAGCAACTGGATGCTACCGAGCGTTGGATTTTTCCCTTCGCAATTATTCTGACCCTGGGCGTCGTAGCGTTGATCAGTGCGGTTGCGCCTCCCGCATTGCAGGGGTGGAGACCCGTCCTAAGCCAGGCATTGGTGGGGGTCGGCTTGTCCTTGCTACTGATGGATGTGCTCTTTCTAACGGTAAGAAGCATACCTTTCACCGGAGGAGAAAGAGCATCGGGTACTAACCTGGCATTCATCTTGCTGCAATACTTTGGGTTGTTTCCACCCTTGGTGCTGCTTATGGTCGATCTGCAGCCCTGGCTGGAAGTTAGTTTGTGGCATCTGGCTGTTGCGGCAGCAATCATCGTAACGGCGCATAACGCGATGCGCAGAGCTCACAAGAAGAATGCTGAGTACTACCAGAATCTGATCGACCTTGATGATGACGAGGAGGAGTTTCCACAAAGACTCGGCCTTCGCTATTAGTTCTAGCCGTCGGAGTGTTCGAAAGCGGACAGCTGTGTCCGTGTGGGAACAAAAACTTTCGCGCCTGCGTAGTTCTCTATTAGTGGATATGGGGCACCCGGGTAAGTTGGACCCTTAACTGCAACCGTCTGTTTGGGCAGGAGGATTCGCCTTCCATGATGAGCTTCTTTCCAGGAATGAGCCGCTTCGTAGAAAGAACAATTCTGTTGCTCCTGTTTTCGTTCCTCATGGTTTTTCCATTGAGGGCGGCGGCACAGGTCACTGGGAACCTTCGCGGCCAAATACTGGATCCGACTGGCGCCGTAGTTCCTGGAGCATCGGTCACGCTAAGCCAGGGAGCCACCGTACTAACCAGCCAATCCGGCAATGACGGCGCCTACTCATTGAAAGCAGTTCCGTCCGGCTCATACACTCTGGTCGTCGAAGCTACCGGCTTCGCGACTATAACCAAAACCGGCATCGTGATCGCGGCAGGTCAAACACGCCAGCTAAATGTATCGCTCACCATTGCAGTGCAACAGCAAGACATAACGGTGAACGATCAAAGTCCCGGCGTGAGTCTAAATCCTGATGAAAATTCGAGCGCGCTGGTGGTGAAAGGAAGTGACCTGGACGCTCTCTCAGACGATCCCGACGAATTACAAAATGAGCTTCAGGCGCTGGCGGGGCCCTCGGCAGGGCCGAGCGGAGGACAAATCTATATCGACGGCTTCACTGGAGGACAAATTCCTCCCAAGTCATCCATCAGGGAGATTCGCGTCAATCAGAATCCTTTTTCGGCCGAGTTCGACAAAATTGGATACGGCAGAATCGAAATTCTCACCAAGCCCGGCTCTGACAAATTTTCCGGTCACGTCACATCCCTGGGTAACGACTCTGCCTGGAACACCGCCAATCCCCTGGTTCACGAGCAGCCAAGCTACTACGTATATTTCCTTCAAGGGGATGTCAATGGACCCTTGACCAAAAGTTCTTCCTATTTCTTTAGCTTGTTTCGTCTTGACCGGCAAAACCAGACCATCATCGATGCGGTCAATCCCGAAGACCCGAGCACGAATTTCAATCAAGCCCTGCCAAACCCATCGTCACTTCTGTTCGCCAATCCTCGCGTCGACTTCCAACTGGGCAAGAACAACACCTTGTCGATTCGTGACTCGTACTCTCGCTCCGTCGCAACTGCGAATGGTCCCGGCCAACTCAATCTTCCCGAACAGGCATACAACGTAAACAATCAGGAAAATGCTATCCAGGTCAGTGACACGGTGGTGGTGAACCCGCGAATGATCAACGAAACGCATTTCCAGTGGCGACGCGTGCGTAACGGCCAGGTGGCCTCCTACTTCACTCCGACGGTCACCGTGCAAGGCGCCTTCACCACTGGCGGAAGCAACTCCGGAGTGGCGCGAGATCACCAGGACCTATTTGAGTTGCAAAATTCTTCCACCATGACTGCCGGCAAGCACACCATACGTTTTGGCGTCCGTCTGCGCTCTTACCGCGATGCCAACTACTCCACAGCCGGAGCCAACGGAAACTATCTGTTCACTTCGATCGACCAGTACCTGGCGCAGACACCCGCGCAATACCAGGCCACGGTTATTCAGAATCCGTTGGCCCGTGCGATCTTGTTTGATGGCGCACTTTTCTATCAGGACGATTGGCGCGCAAGACCGAATCTCACTCTAAGCTATGGCCTGCGTTTTGAAACCCAAAATCGAATTCACGATCACGCGGATTGGGGTCCACGCTTTTCCTTGGCCTGGGCGCCCTTCCACATGGGAAAAACTCCCCCGAAGACCGTGGTGCGCGCGGGTTATGGTTGGTTCTACGATCGCTTTACAGTTCCCACATCCTTCGCTTCCTTTACCGGGACACCCTACCTGATGCAGGCGATCCACCAGAACGGAATCAATCAGCAGAGTTACGTCGTGAACAATCCGGACTTCTATAACCCGAATGCCCCGGCTCCGCCCAGCACCCTGGCAGAGGCTGCGGCCTCCATCCCATCCTTCTACGATATCGATCATCACTTTCATGCCGCGCTGAGCATGCAGGGCGGCGCCGGGGTCGATCAGCAAATCTTCAAGAAGGTAATGTTTAATGTGACTTATTTATTTACGCGCGGCGTTCATCAGTACCTCACCAACAATGTCACCGCGCCGGAATTCGATCCCTCCACCTACACCGTGGTAGGCCCTCTTCCCCCTGCATACAATTACCAGTTTCAGTCCGGCGGTATTTACAAGCAGAATCAGATCATCGTCTCCGGTAATGCCCAGATTCGTCACCTCTCTCTGCATGGTTCCTACACCTTCAATGACGCAAAGAGCGATACCCAGGGAGTCGCGTATATTCCCTCGGTGGCGCAAAATCCAGGCCTTGATTATGGCCGCGCGAGCTTCGGCATCAAAAACCGTTTTTTCCTGCTCGGCACTTACGCGGCGCCCCATGGTTTCGTCTTTGCGCCTTTGCTGGCCGCTCAGTCGGGCACGCCCTATAACCTGGTGATCGGAAGCGATCTCACGGCGAACAACCAGTTCAACGCGCGGCCTACTTACGGTACTTGCGGGGCAGCCGACGTGGTTTCGACTCCCTATGGCTGTCTGGACACTGACCCGGTAGGCAAAGGAGAAAAAATCGTTCCCTATGGCGCTGGGATTGGCCCGGCGAATTTCGTAATGCACATGCGGGTCAGCAAGGTAATCGGCATTGGTCCCAGGATCGAAGGGTCAAAAGGTGCTGGGGGGCCGCAGGGAGGAAACGGCAGTGTAAACGGCCGCGGGCTGAGTGGCGGGCAAGCACAACCAAAGCTGGATGCGACTGTTTCCCGCAGATATAGCCTGACCCTGGTGGGCGGGGCTCTGAACATCTTCAACATCGTGAATTTGGGTACACCCAACGGGACGCTACAATCGCCGCTCTTCGGAAAAACGCAATCGCTTGCAGGTGGACCCTTTGGGTCTCCGACCCCTGGCAACCGTGCTGTCTTTGCTCAGGCTGTATTTACGTTCTAGATGAGCTCTTCTTCGCCAATATCAAAGCGCTTGATCAGGCCCTCTTCAATCGTGAAGATGTGGCTCACTTCGTGATCAAGGAGCAAAGTGCCGCTGAGATCGCGTACGACCTGGTGAACGCGAACGGACGTTTTCCCATTCGGTCCCTCTGAGAACCCGACCGGATCGACGCGCGGATCAACCATCGCCCACTGTCGAGTCCAGTATTCCCGGACCCCGTCTCTGCCATTTACGTAACCGCCATCCATCCCATTCGCCCAGGTAACATCTTCATGCATCGCCGCAAGAACTGTTTCCATATCACGAGCATTGAATCGCGCATAAACATGTCTCAGGAAAGCTGGGTTGTCCACTGTCATCATCCTCCGCACCCGCTAAGCAGACTTGGATTTTTTCGAAGCCCCGCTTCGCGATGCCGCTCCAGCAGGCTTGGTCTTGTCCGTGCCCGTCGTAACCAGTTTCTTACCGTTAGGCCGTGAAGTTTCGGCTGCTGCCGATGCATTTACGGGCGTGGCTGATGCGGAGGCTCTTTGCGCCACGCTCTTGCGCAGTGCTTCCATAAGATCAATCACCTTCGGGGCCTTCTTTTCAACCTCGGGTTCTGGCGCAGGCAAGTTGTTCAGCTTGGCGTCCACCAGTTCGCGGAGCGCTTCTTCATAGTGATCTTTGAACTTGGCGACCTCAAAGGGCTCTGTGTAGGCGTCGATCAGTTGCTTTGCCAGAGCGAGTTGGGTAGCGTCCGCCTGGGTGCTCTCCGTGGCCGTGGCGTAGTCACCTGCCTCGCGCAGCTCATTGGCAAAGCGCAGCGTGTAAAGCATCATGCCGGGCTGTTTCAGGTTGCGAGGAGGAGCCAGTGTCATCAGGTGCTGCCGGCCGCTGAATACAATCTCGCCCACGCCCACCATGCCACTGTCTGCCATGCTTTGCCGTACCACATGGAACGCTGCCGCTTGCGGACCCGACTTAGGCATCACAAAGTAGGGCTTTTCGTAGAGCGCCGGATCGATCTCGGAGGCTTTGGCAAATTGTGAAATTTCGATTGTCTTTTTCCCCGCAAGACGCAGGTTCTTGAGCTCCGCCGGTTCGATGATGGCGTACTTGCCCTTTTCGTATTCGTAGCCTTTGACGATGTCTGCCCGGTCCACTGTGTGCTGCTGAGAAGCCTCTTGTTCCATCGTCTGAACAGGCTTGTTGGTACCTGCAGGTGGAGCGAGGTGCAGCGACGAACTGTGCTTTGCTGAGGACTCCTCAACTTCTTCGGGCGCGGGCTCAGGCAGCGATTCGTCAGCGGATGCCGGGCCAGCTGACACGTTTTCCCGGCGAACCCGCCCCAACGTGTTTCTGTCTATTTCGTGGAAAGTGATCGAGCGGGTGCTACTGGTCGCAGGATAGATCTCAACCGCAAACCCGACCAACGAAATCTGAATAGTTCCTGACCACATAGGGCGTGCCATCAAAGCTCCTTTGAAGCGGAAGAACGGATCAACGCCAGGGTTCTTTGGTGCAATTAGGTTCTTTGGTGCAATCAGATGATCAATTCTAAATCCCGAAGCCCGGCCAGCCACCTGGTCAAACGAGGCTTATATCAGCGGGAAAGAACCCTATCGAGCGGCGAGCCCAGTTGGTGTGACCGGCCCAGGGTACTCTACGCCTGCCAGATTGATTCCGGAGTCAGGGTCGGCCCCCGCGGCCGATTTTCGCGAGAGCGTCGAGGGTCACCGTGCTGCACCAGAGCAACTTCCGGGGAATCAACATGATGCGGCTCCTTCCCCGGTTGGTTCTGGATGCGATTGTGGATGATGGGCGCTGCGGTGACGTGGATTCGCGGGACCGCAGACTGCATAGGCAGTCGCCTGAAGAGATACGTTTTCGGATGTGCGACTGGATTTCGAGGGAATGAATAACTTTGCTGACAGGAATCGGAGCTGGCAGATCTCGTGAAATCGAAGAGGGGGCGCTATCGGACGGGTTCTGTAGCGTGAGTAGGTTGCTCGATGGATGTCCCATGCCCAGGGGAGTGGAAGAGATACACTCCGACGGCTGCTACCAGCGCCACCACGATCACGACGCCGAGCAATAGTCGAGCGATATTCGACGCGCAGAATTCTCCGACCCTCGGCATACGGCCGATTATAACTCTACCCTTCGTGGATTGTGCTCGGGCGACCGGCACTAACGAGTTGCTCCTCAGGCGACCCCCGCAACACTTTGATGCATCTACCAAAAGGCCTGTGCTTAGTGTGATGGGCTCCAATCTCCTACCCAGGTTTTTCCGACCCTATGGCCGAGCAACCGAAATTTTGTGAACTATTTGCCCATGCTGCTACCGGCCTTGCAGTTACCGATTTGAACGGCAACATTGTCCATACGAACGAATCGCTGGCGCGAATCGTCGACTGGACGGTGGCCGACCTGAGCGATGCGAACTTGTTCGAGCTGACCCATCCCGACGATCAGTCGCGACACCGCCACTTGCTCGACAAACTTTTGTCCGCTGAGATCCCCGGCTTTGTCATTGAGAAGCGGTACTTACGCAAGGATGGCAGCGCGGTATGGGTGCGAAACTCGGTCAGTTTGCTCAACGATGAGCAATCCGACTCGTCTCACCTGGTCTCCATTTGTGAAGACATCAGCAAGCGCAAACGAGCGGAGCAGGTTCTGGAACAACAGGAACAGATGGCGGCCATTGGCAGATTGACCTCCTCCATCGTCCACGAAATCAACAATCCTCTGGAGGCGGTCCTTAACCTGGTCTACCTGGCACAATCTTCAGGAGATCTCGAGCAAGCCAAGCCTTACCTCCGGGACGCAGAGCAGGAGCTCGTGCGAGCGTGCGAAATCACTACCCAGGGTTTGCAATTTCACCGCCAGCATTGGGCTCCGACCTCGACAAATGTGGTGAACATCATGCATTCCGTATTGACGCTATTCAGGGGAAAATTCAAGACTGCTCGGGTGCAGGTTGAATTCGAAACCGAAGACGCGCCGGAGCTCACTTGTTTTGCGGGGGAGATGCGGCAGGTTTTTGTGAACCTCATCGGCAACGCTGTCGAATCGATGCAGGATGGAGGTCAACTAAAGATCAGAATAAGGCCCGGCACTGACTGGCGATCTGGTCATCAAGGTGTTCGGATCACGATCGCTGATACGGGCTCAGGCATGAGTCCTGAAACCCGACGGCGTATGTACGACGCTTTCTACACTACTAAAGGTTCCGGAGGCTCGGGTTTGGGGCTATGGGTTACAGCCAACATAGTCCGCAAACATCAGGGTAGTATCCACGTCCGTAGTAATCGCACGGTGCGATCCGGAGGCACCGTGTTCACTTTGATTTTTCCCTATGCCGGCGCCGCCGGAAAGACAGCCGGTTTTCACGAGTACGCTGCTTGAGTGGAGTGCCGGTAAATGAGAACCCCGAACGCAGTGCTCAAATGTGAAAAGCCAGTAAAAATTCGATGCCAAGTGTAGATATTTCTTACGGATTGGGGAAAACTGCCTCTGTCGCCGATCGCTTCGTTCGCATCCAAAACTAAAGAGAGGAGATAGCATGCGAGCGCAAAAACCATCTGTCAAACTCGAAGATTGGGCCGTTGTACCAAGTCTCAAAAATGGGAAATACCAAAAGTTGAGTCCCGGCAATTTGTTGGTCGGCAGGGCGTTCGGCCATCACAGGATCAAGTCAGGATCCTTCATCTTCACCTCTCCGATCGTTGGCGTGGATCTGCAGAACAACATCGCGGAAACGAAGAATACTTCTTATCAGCTCGGTGAGGCGAGCTACGAATACAAGATTTGGAGCAACGAACAGGCCAGTAGATCCGCGGCTTGAAGCTAAATTCAGCTGGAATCAAAGGATGGGCGGAAGCGCTTGAGTTGCTGAGCCGAGCACAATTTCATCGAAAGCGTCGGCGTTCAACGGCTCCTCCGGCCCAACATAGACAGTGTGGATCCCACACTGGTTGGCGATGTGTACCAACCCGGCAGCGGGATAGACAGAGCCAGAGGTTCCCACCACGAGCAGCCGGGTGGCGCGATTGAGTTCGCGGTAGATGCTATCCATATCCAGCGGAATCTCTCCAAACCAGACGATATGCGGCCGAACTGCCGCCCCGCACTCCGAACACAACGGAAGCTTGCCTTCAGTCTCATACACATTCTGGTCAGCAAACGGCAAGTTGCATCGGACGCATCGTGATTCAAAGAGGCTTCCATGCATATGGTGCACGCGTATGGATCCTGCGCGCTCGTGCAAATCGTCTACATTTTGCGTGCAGAGATAGAAGCGATCACCCATCTTTTGCTCAATAGCTGCCAGCGCAAGGTGTGCCGGATTGGGCTGGGCGGCGAGCGCGTCGCGGCGGCGCATGGAATAGAAGTTCCAGACCAGTGCCGGATCAGCATGCCAGGCCTCAGGAGTTGCGACCTGGTCTACCCGGTAACCGTTCCATAGGCCCCCGGATCCTCGGAAAGTTGCCAGGCCGCTCTCTGCGGAAATACCGGCGCCAGTAAGAACTAAGAGCCGGTCTCGTTCTGTCAGAATCATGAGAATCGTTAGTTTGCCGCTGCTACGGTGTGTCCAGCTGCCGCCGCGGCTGCTGTACCGCTGCTTGGCCGTTTTGCCCGCGCTTCTTGAATCGGGGGCATCCCCTGGCGGCAAACCGCCGGCACATTCTTCATTTGCTTGGCAAACATCAGGTAGCTGGGCCGTCCGGGCCTGAGAGTAACCCAATAGCTTGAGGCCGAGAGAAGCGGCTTTTTCTGGGTGAGAATCTGGTTCTCCATAATCTTCACGCCGCACAACAAATTATTTCTAGGGCTCAGAATGGTTCTTGACGGATCTTTCTCCGGCAGCGCCTTATCGCGGTCCCAATCGAAATCGCAGCCATAGCGGTTAGCATCCATATAGGTCAGTTGCAGCAGCCCCTCCTGGTGCACCGTCCGCTTGGAAACGGAGTCCTTGACGGCAACTTCAGGTTCCGTATGGCGGACATCGGTGGTTGGCTTCAGACTGGCTTCCGCGGCGGCAATCGCCTGGAAAGTATAGGCCCAGAAGGCGCGTTTGTCGGTATCGCCTATCGCGCCAAATCGAGGGCAGTAGGATCGGACGCTACGCGCGGCCGCAGGCGACAGCATCTGCGGAGACAATGCTTGCTCGACGATTACATCCCATTGCGGGTCCCACGACGGTTCTCCCAATTCCTGTTTCTTTTCCGCGATCGGGGTCGAGGGAGCGGTTTTGACATCAGGCTGAGGCACCGGTGGAGGCTGTTGCCGCTGTGCAACCTGCTTGCTACACGCAGTCAGGGCAAGCATTGCACCGACCACACCAGCCACCATCCGTCTTGTGTAGGGGCGAACCATCACCTGCGGTTAGATGCCCGTTTTCCACATCCCGCGAACACGAGACGAACATTATTTTGGTTGGCGAACCGCCGGTCTAACTCGCTAAACGCGCACTTTAAGCGTCGCGTAGTCTTCGCGCCAGGGAGTGAAGATGTCAAGAACTTCGGAGTCTTCGAGCGCAAAGGCCTGATGTTCCACATTGCCCGGCACCAGGAAACTGTCTCCCATTTTTGCTTCGACAACTCCGCCCGAATGCTGAAACGAGAGATGGCCGCTGACGATATACACCATCTGCTCCTGGGGATGACTGTGCCTCGTTCCCACCCAGCCCTTCTTCATCCGGTGCCGGACAAGCATCATGCTCGGGCTGTAGGACATTACTTGCCTTCTCAGCCCGGGCTCAGGGTGTGACATCGAGTCTTCGTGCGATGCTATGACCTCGATTGACATCGAATCTCCTCATCTTCTAGCGTGCCATCCAGCCGCCATCGACCACCAGCACCTCTCCGTTGACGTAGTCGCTCGCAGAAGAGGCCAAAAACAAAGCGGCGCCAGCGATATCTTCCGGTTCACCCCAGCGTGCGGCCGGTATGCGCGCCAGTATCTGGCTGTTGCGCACCTCATCCTCCCGCAGGGCAGCGGTATTTTCTGTGCGAAAGTATCCCGGCGCAATCGCGTTGACCTGGACATTTCGTCCCGCCCATTCGTTGGCCAGCGCCTTCGTCAATTGCGCAACACCGCCCTTCGATGCCGCATAGGCGGGCACACGAATCCCACCCTGAAACGACAACAGCGAGGCGATGTTGATGACTTTGCCCTGGCGCTTTTCAACCATGTGGCGTCCGGCAAGCTGGCAAAGGCGAAAGACGCTATTCAAATTCACCTGCATCACCCTCAACCACGCTTGCAGTTCGTGGTTCTCAGCCGGCTCGCGATAAATGGTGCCGGCATTGTTCACCAGGATGTCCGGCGAGCCCATCGATCCCAATACCGCTTCGTAGAGTGAATCCGCGCCCTCAGGCTTGCTAAGGTCGGCGGAGAAACTTTTTGCGTCGTGCCCCAGCGAACGAATGGCTTCGCTCGTTTGCTCCGCAGGCCGGCGATTGCCATGGCATGCCACCGATGCTCCCGCCTCAGCTAACGCAATGGCGATTGCGGCGCCGAGCCCGGTGGCAGAACCCGTCACCAGCGCGAGCTTTCCGCCGAGATGAAACCTGTCAAGAATTCCCATCGCTTGCCGATCAGTATTCTTTGGCTTCACAATGAGATTGTCAACGACGGCAAGAACGCCGGTCCCGGTTTGCGGGACGGACTTTTTCAAATCTTATGTCTGAACTTGTCCAGATCGGTTCTCAGCCTGCAAAGGCCAATCCGGCGAGCGCTCCCGTGGAGCGGGCAACGAGTGTCTTGTGGCTTCAAGTAGTTACGTTGTTATGGATGCTCATCGAATGCGGCGCATCACTCTATGCGGCCGCTACGGCACACAGTGCCGCATTGCTCGCTTTCGGTTCGGATAGTTTTGTTGAACTGCTCTCCGCGGTGGTGGTGGTGCTGCAAGCAAAATCACCCCGGTCGATTTCTCGACGCAGCGCGGGGCGCCTGGCTGGAGCTCTGCTGTTTATTCTTGCAGGAATCGTCGTTTGCACGGCGCTGCTCTCGTTCATGCTTCACGTAAAGCCTGAGACGAGTCGCCTGGGAATCATCGTTACGACCATTGCTTTGATCGCCATGCCGGTCCTGGCTGCTCTCAAACGCAGGGAAGCCCGGCGCACGAACAACGTTGCTCTGGCAGCCGATGCAGTTCAGTCGGCTACCTGCGCTTATCTGGCTCTTGCCACGTTGGCGGGTCTGGTTGCAAATGCCGCGTTCCACATCCCATGGTTTGATTCGCTTGCTGCTCTGTTTGCGATCCCCATCCTTTTGTATGAAGGCCGCGCTGCTTGGCGAGGGGATGATTGCGGATGCTGCTGAGCAGCAAATCTGCGGCACGTCGCCGCATGACGCTGCGTGTTTCAAAAAGAGATTGCGATAAAAATAAATATCCGTGCAGCAAAAGGTGAGGTAAACTTAGTAAGAATTTCAGGAAATTGACGATGATAATCAAGCCCCAAACCCGATCCCTTGCCCATCAAGTCCTGCCTGCGGGCGTATCGGACTTTGTTGGCTTGAAGGAAGCAGAGCGCCCCTAGCGCACTTCGTTTGCGGATTTACGAAGGCCCTGAGGCGCAGCCTCAGGGCCTTTTCTCATTT
>CAZSUK010000571.1:0-4168 GCA_964609355.1 uncultured Acidobacteriaceae bacterium
AGCCGCCCGGTTGTGACCGTGGAGGAGTTCGCATTGCCATCCATCTGAAGCGTGGCCCCGATGAACGCGTCCACCGCGTACTGTCCGGCAAGCTGGCAGAGGACACGGTTGGAGCGCAAGCTGCCGTCCCGCCCGGTGAAGAAGATGTCGGGACGCGCGCGGATGTAGTCGTCCATGCCGACCTCGCTGCCGAAGGAGTGGACGCTCTTCACCCAGCCACTTTCGATGGCTGGAATTAACGTGGGGTGAGGATTGAGCGCGAAGTGTTTGCAAATCTTTCCGCGAAGTCCAAGCGACGCTGCGTAGGTGGGCAGAAGAAGCTCAATTGCAGCCGTGTCGAAGCCAATACCGTGATTCAACGACTGAACCTGGTGCCTCTCATAGATGCCGCGAATAACCATCATTCCGGTCAGGATCTGAAGGTCGCTGATGTGACGAGGATCGCGGGTGAAGAGGGGTTCGACCGCGAACGGCTTATCCGCTTCGACCACGATATCGATCCAGGAGGCGGGTATGTCCACCCGGGGTAGCCGGTCGACGATCCTGTTGACCTGCACCATCACGATCGCGTCATGGAATGCGGCGGCCTCGACGATGACCGGGGTGTCTTCGGTGTTTGGGCCGGTGAAGAGATTGCCTTCCTGGTCGGCCTCTTCCGCGCACACCAGAACCACGTTCGGGACAAGGTCCACGAGCAGCCGGGCATAAAGCTCGACATAGGTATGGATAGCGCCAATTTCGAGAACGCCATCTTCAAGTAGCTGAGCGACGCGCAGGCTTTGCGGGCCTGCAAACGCGAAATCCACTTTTTTCGCGATGCCCGCTCAAACAGGGTGAGGTGCTCCGGCCGGCTGATGCTTGAAATGATCAGGTGCAGGTCATGGATCTTCTTCGGATCGACCTTGACCAGAGAACGCGACAAGAAATCAGCCTGCTTCTGGTTGTCGCCTTCCATCACAATGCTGTCTCCACTCTGAATCACCGATTCAAGCGTCTCCACCGTTCTCTCTCTTGCCAACAGCGGCCCATTCATCCAGGGCTTCACCGTGTCCAGGCGACGCTTCTTCTCGTCGCGCCGGGTTGTCCATGAGCCCGGTTGCTGTTGCTGTCTCTGTTCACTCATACTGCTCCCTTCGCCCTTCGCTAAACCATAGATGCTTTTGCAGTGATTCCGGTCGTCAGATGTTTCTATAGGTGTGATGAGTGTGAAAGCTTGCCTCGTGGGAAAATCTGAATGTCCGGCAGCAATGAATTACTTGGAAGCTGCTGCAGCAGCTTTTTCGATGACTGCTGCAATTTCTTTCGGGCGGGACTCGTAAAACCCAGTGGCTTGCGCCAGCGACCTCCGTGGTGTGTCTCTTAGCGCTTGGCGTACCAACGTTCGAGATTGGGATTGATTCCGGCGCAGTCGACGACCGATCTGAAACTCGTCTTGCTGCCGATATGTCGACACGCAACCCTTCTCGCATTACCTCATATCAATGACTTAACTACGGCCATTTGATTGCCTCTTCCTTGATCAGAAGCGACACGTGTTTGGGCGGCGTAGTCGTGCTCGCCTGGTCTCGCGATGTTTTCGGAGCAAAGTCATGACGTGGGTTGTGGTTCGAAAGGAGTTTCCGCAACGACTTGGCTTGGCACCTCACGGAAACTCCAGACCACGAAGCATTGCACCCGGCACGCCAGCACGACACATAGAAGCGCCTCAGTGATTGCAACTAGAGGCATCGTTTATCCCTTAAACCAAAGAATTAAAGGAGAAAGTCAGACCATGAAATGCTCACACATAGCTCTTGCCATCACAGGAGCCATTCTCACCGTATGCAGTCTGGGAGCACAGCAAGTGAAAACGGACTATGACCACAGCGCCAACTTCTCGCAGTACAAGACCTACAGTTGGGTTCAGGTCAAGACATCCGATTCGTTATGGGATAGTCGGGTCAAAGCAGACATTAATTCTGCTCTCGCCTCGAAGGGGCTCAGTGAGCTTCCTGCCGGTGGTGATCTGGCTGTAGTCGCGAACAGAACAACACAAGATCAACAGACACTCAATACATTCTATGACGGGTTGGGCGGCATTGGTGGGGGCTGGGGCTGGCGGAGATTCGGTGGAGGAGGCTTTGGCGGTGGTGGTTTCGGCGAGTCGACGACCACAACTGAGACCTACCAGGTCGGAACGCTCATCGTAGATCTCTTCGATGCAAAAACAAAGAGCCTCTTATGGAGAGCTTCAGCGAGTGAGGACCTGTCAGGAAAATCGGACAACAACATTAAGAACTTAGACAAGGCTACAGTAAAGATGTTCCAGCACTTTCCCCCCGACTCTGGTAAGCGGTAGGACTTAAAACCGTGCACTGCGAGCAACGAGAGAGGGGTAAGACCGCCCCTCGCGTTGCATTGCACAAAGCATGGTGTGCTTCATGCGTGCCGAATTCGGTTCTAAAGCTTGCGCAGTTTCGACCGATTATCTCTCCGCGTGACGTAACTTCAGCCGAGTTGGGTGTCTTTTCGAGTCCAGGACGATTTGGTAACAGTAGTAGCGCGAGGTGGCCATTTGGGAATATCTCCCCTGACGAAATTTCCGATCAAGCGTTACTAGCGATGGCGTTTCGCAGTTCCGGGCAAATCGACCCCGGCACGGGTCAAGCACAGGAACCGACTGGATGGCGGAGTGGGCGTGAAGGTGGTGGCTGATGCCGTCGAAGAGAAGGCCTCGGAATTGCACTTTATCGTTTCCGATTCCGGTGTAGGTGCTCCACACAAAGTCGATATGATTTTCGAATCCTTCAACCAGGCCGATGCCTCAACCACGCGGCACTATGGAGGCACGGGGTTGGGCTTGACCATTTCCAGGTGCCTGGTTCGGATGATGGGCGGACGTTTGTGGGTGGAGAGCGAACTTGGCGTGGGATCATGCTTTCACTTCACGGTGCGGTTGATCACAGAGAATAACACTGTTACTGTGGCAGAGACGTCGGTCTCTCACTCGACACTTCAAGGGGTGAAGGTTCTTATCGTCGATGACAACGGCGCCAACCGGCTGATCCTTCACAGCACGCTCAAGTGTTGGGGAATGAACCCAACCTCGGTTTCAGACGCCGGGCAGGCATTAGAGGAGCTTTCGGCAGCGCAGAATGCACACGACGTCTTCGCCTTGATCCTGACGGACATGCACATGCCGAGGATGGACGGCTTCGGGCTTGCCGGTCACTGAGGGACAGTGTGATGTTATCGACGCCGGCCATCATCATGCTCACTTCCGGTGGTCAACGGGGCGATGCAGCACGTTGCGAAGGGCTGGGAATCGCTGCCTATCTGACTAAGCCGGTATGCCAGGCAGAGTTGTGCGAAGCCGTCATCCGGGTATTACACCGCAAACAGCAAGGATTGGCCGCGCCCTTGGTTTCTCGTTACTCGTTGAGGGATAAGGGCGATTTCTTGAGAAGCCTTCGCATCCTATTGGCAGAAGACAATCGCGTCAATCAAAAGATCGCGATTCGCTTGCTTGTAAAACGTGGTCATCATGCGGTCCTGGCCGAAAACGGCAAAGAAGCGCTCGAAGCTTTGGCTCAGGCATCGTTTGACCTGGTGCTGATGGACGTACATATGCCTGACATGGACGGCATCGAAGCAACCATCGCCATCCGTGAGAGGGAAAAATCAACCGGCCTTCATCAACCGATCATTGCCATGACGGCCTTGGCGATGAAAGGTGATCGTGAACGTTGCCTGGCGGCTGGTACGGACGGTTACCTCTCCAAGCCGATCGATTTACAGCAGCTTGACGAGGTCTTAGCTGCATATGCGGACCGGCGCTGCGGCGACGTGAAGTGACCCGGGCTCACGACAAATTCGTTCTTCCATTCCTTTTCCGCTGCCAGGGCGATGGAACCGCTCAAGCCACTCTCCACGCTCTCAGGATGACGAGTTCGGCATGTCGTTCAGCATCCCCCAGAAAGATCGACTTCTTAAGCCAGTCGTACTTTCCATCGGGAGGGTAAAAGCGTGGCGCGGTTCTGAAGTAGTACTGGCTCGGTGCTACCGGCTCGCCGGCTGCGATACGATCCAACACATCCTGTGCGCCGTGCCGGATTCCCGGATTGCTCACCTCGATCCGCACCGCGTCCGTCGTCTCGATGACATAGTGTGCATCTACCAACGTAAGTCC
>CAZSUK010000572.1:0-8379 GCA_964609355.1 uncultured Acidobacteriaceae bacterium
AAATCGAACTACCGTCCTTGCGCCTATACTTTTTCTCGATCTGAAACTGTCGTCGTTTTCCCTCCACTAACTCGGCGATGAGCGCCCAGTTCGCTTTGCGGTAGTCCTCATGGGTTATGTCCAGAAACTGAAGTGTACGCAGTTCCTCCTCCGTGTAACCCAACATTGTCTGGTAGACATGATTGGTGGCCAGAAAGCGGCCGTCCATGTCTGTCAGCGCAACGCCTACAGCAGAATTCTCAAAAACGGATCTCCACCGCTCCTCGCTTTTCCGTACGGCTTCTTCGGCCCGCTTTCTTGGGGTAACGTCGCTCACCGCCCCGACGAACTCAATGCCTCCTGATTTATCCCACGAGGCATGAGCCAAAGTGTGGACATATTTGAGGGAACCGTCCGGCATCAGCAAACGATATTCATGCTCAAAATCCTTCCCATCCTGCGATGCGCGCTCGATGGTCTGTTTCACGAGGGCCGCGTCTTCCGGATAAACCCGTTCGAGAAAAAGCTCCACGGTCGGTTTCGTCGTTTGCTCGTATTGGAAGATTTGAAAGGTTTCCTCTGACCAGAAGAGTTCTCCGCTCGGAATGCTCCAGCCGAAACTACCGGTGTGACTGAGTCCCTGAGCTTCTGCCAGGTAACCCTCACTCCGTCTGAGTTGTCTTTCTGCGTTTTTGCGCTCGGTAATCTCTCGATAAATGAGGTAGACGGCTATCTGGTCGACGCCGAGTGAAAATTTCTTTGCCACAACGGAAACGTCAAAGCGAACACCACCTTTACGTTGTCGAATGACCTCCAATTCAACTCTCTTCCCCGAAGTGAGCAAAGCCCTGTACTGGAGAGACTCGTCGCGCAATTCCTCGGGCACTATTAAATCCGGAAGCCACTGTCCCGCAACCTCTTCTG
Source organism: uncultured Acidobacteriaceae bacterium (assembly GCA_964609355.1). Taxonomy (GTDB): domain Bacteria; phylum Acidobacteriota; class Terriglobia; order Terriglobales; family Acidobacteriaceae; genus PALSA-350. The sequence goes on from CAZSUK010000572.1 coordinate 904, forward strand.
CGGTGTACCCGAAGATTCGTGTGAACTCCTGGTTGACCCGCAACACGTGAAAGTCTTCGCCCGTCAGGATCACCGCATCGGGTGATAGCTCAAACAATCCATCGAGCTGCTCTTTCCGCCTGCGTAGGTCTTCATTCGCTGCCGTGAGCTCTGCCGTTCGGTCCACGATCGCGACCTCTAGAGCCTCCTTTCTCCGTCTTACCCAGATCATGAGTATTGCAAAGGTCAGGAACACCAGCTGATAAAGAACGCGAGAGAGCCTGCTGGTTTCGCCCTCGAAGATGAAGCCGCGGATCAGCGACGAAAGCAAGACTGCCACAATACCGGGCTTCGTGCCGCCATACCAAAACGTGATTGCTATTGCGGACAGTGCAAATGCAGCAAACGGATGAGGTAGATTGAAGTGGTGAAACAGAAGATCCAGCAACAGAGCGCCGGCGACCGAAGCGAAAGCCAATCCATAGCGGCGCGCGAACGACGCACCTGGCCGCGTCAACTTTTTTGCTGTAGCTGAATCAGCCATGGTTCAGCCCTTCTCTCACCCTTAGAATCTAAGCTACGGTGGTGTCTGTACTGATTTTTACTGCAGCTCCGTTCCAATGGCGGCATAACGCGCAGTGTACTACTGAGAGTGGCTCGTAAGATCGTCCATGCGGTTCAAGCGCACCCGATCCCCTCGGAATCGCAAAGCGAGAAAGGTTCCGGGAGCGTCCGCCGACGAGTGCGGGGAGTAGTAAAGCGCACGCGGTGTGTGAGTCGCGCCGGACCGCTCCGCATCGTGAACAGAATATGCGCTTTTCATTTGCCTTGAGCAGGGTGGCTCCTGCAAATGCGAGACACGAAGTCGGTTTGGCTCTGTTCCTCATCACCAACGTGGCAGTCTCTCGCCCAAGTATGCCTAGTTCCTCATTTGAGAATGGATGGGCGGACGATGTTTCCTTGTTCCTGCGGTGGTCACACTTGCATACCGGGGACGACCCGACGCAGGTGTTTTGCGAATTAAATCAAGTGGCCGACTGAGCGCTATTACGCGACCAGATTGCCTCATGACCACTCCTGACTTGTCGGTATCGCCGCGTCGACGTTCAGTGCCGCCCCATTCTTCAATGACTTTAGCTGGTTCGTTAATTGCGCTCAGTTTCGCTTATTTATCATAGACTTACGGTATTCGCAGGAAACTCAAAATCCGCCGAGGGCAACCTCGTGGGAGTTCGCCCCCTTCCCGGCACCAAGATTCTAAAGAGTCAGTCGACTGCCGATTCCGAATCCGATGGAATTCGGGCACGCCTGCAGCGGTGTAGATTACCGGCGAAGCGATAACCCAGCAGCGTCGCCACTCCTCGAAGCACACCATTCCATCCCGAATCAGCCCGTCCTACGACTCTGTCTTCACTTCGACCTTCTATGAAGACACAATAGTCGGTATCAAAAAGCTCCACTCGGTAGGTTCGATACTTTCGTGTGGCCGGTCGCTACCGGACGCACCGTCTATCTCGGAACAAGCGATGGGAGCCTCTATGCCTTGCAGTAGGGCATTGGCACGGTTCGCGGCGTCCCCTGCTTTTTCAATGATCCCAGCGGAATTGGTCGCTTTCCTCAAGCGTTCTCGGCAGAGCTATACCTTTGCGGTGGCTGTTCAGCGCCAAAAAGACCGATGATCTCGCGCTCTGGCTCATATGAGCCCGGTTTAGAGCTATACTGAGCTAGAGGTGACTGTCCGTGGTTGCACCCGAATTGATCGCCGAGATTCTCGGACTGCAGGGTTCAATTCGAAGTGTAAGCGACCTGGAGGCCGCGGTATCGGCTGGCCTGCCGAAGCGATCTCTCGAGCGCCTCTCCGCGAGGCTCCACTTGGATCGCAGAGTCGCAAGCGCATACAAGTTCAAGGTTGTTCCGCAGGCCACTTGGAAGCGGCGCAGCAAGCGACTCTCCGTCGATGAGAGCGAACGCACAGAACGGCTCGCTCGTGTGCTGGCCCATGCTGAGTATGTATGGGATGACCGTGATCATGCCCGCGAGTGGATGAGCAAGCCGCATCGCGAGCTCAATAACAGCACACCGCTGGAAGTTGCCCGAACCGAACTGGGCGCTCGCAGGGTAGAAGATCTCCTCGACAAGCTCTATTACGGTTTGCCCGTCTAGGATGATTGCTTTCCGCATCGCTGATGCGCGGCATCCGATCTTCGACCCAACAGGAGCTACGTTGCACGGAGGTCGCTGGAACTCCGTGGGCGCGGGAGTGATCTATGCGGCGGAGACGTATGCTGGTGCCCTGCTCGAAATTCTGGCCCACTCCAATCTCTCGCAGCCACCAAAGAACCATCGAGTGGTTCGAATTGAAATACCACTGGGTGTCAAGATTGAGTCAGTGGTGCAAGAAGAAGTGCCCGGTTGGGAAGCAGAGGATGCAGGCGCATCCCGCATCTACGGTGATGAGTGGATCCGTTCCATGCGGACTGCAGTTCTTCGGGTTCCAAGTGTGATCACACAGGGTCGCGAGTACAACCTCGTACTAAATTCCGAGCACCCAGACTTCAAGAGGATCCAGGCAGGAGCGCCAGAGGTCGTTCATTGGGATGCCCGGCTTTTCCAAAGGTGAATGTCGATCACCGCCGGCGATGCTGGCGGAACGTTCCGCGGAATGCTTCTCGGGGCCCGAGGAAGGACTTGTCTGTGTGCCTCTCAGTTTTTGTTTTGCGAAAGGATAGCTTTTTTGCCGAAATAGCTGATCAGGTAAAAAGAGGCCCCCAGCGATATGACGTCCTTGAAAAGGAACAGGCCTAGAAAACTCATGTACCTCATGTACCTGATCCCGTGAACAGCAATAATCGCGCCAGGAGTAGTGATAACCATGGTGCTGGTTACAAAGAACATGAGTGTAGTGATGATTCCGCCGATGATACCGGCTTGGGGCTTCACATAGCCGGCAATAATCAATATCGCGGCAGCGATCTCGGTGAGGCCGATGACATCGGAGCCTATATAGGGACCGAGTAATTTGAAATGCCACGAGGTCAGTGGGCTGTTGGAGACCAAGGGAACTATGCCCTCGGCTCCAGGAGCAGTGAGCTTATAGGATCCAGCCCAAAGGAGCATAACAATCATACCGGCACTGATGATCAGGAAAGGGATATTGCGACCGTCTATCAATGCCGCCAATTTGGTTAAATTGCTTTTGGCTTCGTCTGAGGGGTCGGCAGACAAAACCAGGCCTCGTTTCGCTGCATTCGTTCCTTGTTCTGACAAGACCTGACCCATGGTGAATCCTCCTTCGGCGGGTGACGCGATTGTTTTGGCGATCGGCCGATAGGCGCCCTTTTAATACCGAGCGATTGGATTGGTGCGAGCAGAACAGATTTTGCTCGTCCTGCGGTGCCTACTTGCCGATTCCCTGACGTAACGCGGGTCGGTCGTGCGGATGCAGGCGAAGTACCAAACCACGTACCGCGTCCCTCGTGGCAGGGTTTCCGAGCTAAGTTCTTTCTACTCTGCGGATTCGAATTGCAGCGTCCAAACAGACTCAATCTCCGCATCTGACGAAGCTGCGACGGATATCGGACAGTGGCGGAGATTAGCTACGAGGGTCGTCATCGGGTCGACTGCCGGGGTGTTACCGCCGGAGGTCGTCGACGAAGGTCAAAGACTGCCTATTGTCTTTCAGCACGGCGATCCGGCCATTTGAGACGAGGTCTTCATACATGGTGTTCGCCATCCGCGCCGTTCGGCCTTTGCTCAAACGGCCGCTCCTGCTAGTTTTGTTCTGCGTGGCTATTCCCCTCTGGGGCCAGGATCCAACTGCGTTCAAGACGAAGGATCCCGGAAGAGGCTTCGTCGAAGCCGGCGGAAACTGGCGGCGGAAGAACGAGCGAAGGCGGGGGTGAACCTTACGGCGCAAATCGCCACCGTCCAGGCTTCGAGTGCGGTCATGAGGATGCGAGACCGTCGCCGGTGTTTCCTGCTGGTGTTCGCATCTGCTCCCACAGCGAGAACGCGGCACAAGATATCATGAGTCGGCAAGGCCCATCGTTTTAAGCGGAGAGGTCAAAATGAAAAATGGTCCGGTACGCGTCGGCATCATTGGTTCCCAGTTCCAGGCCGATTGTCACGCCGCCGCTATCGGCATGATCGCAGCCGATATGTCGGTGGAGGCTGTGGCTTCCCCCACCGCTGCTCACGCACAGGCGCTCGCAGACCGCTTTAAGATTGCACGTGTCTATCACGATTACAAAGAACTGGTGCGCGATCCGCAGATTGAGGCAGTGACCATCACTGCTCCCAACGCACTGCATTGCGAGATGACTCTTGCAGCGGCGGCGGCCGGTAAGCATGTCATCTGCGAGAAGCCGCTTTGTGTCACACCCGCCGAGGCGGATCGGATGATCGAAGCCTGCCGCGCCAACGGTGTATTGCTGCTATATGCTGAGGAACTCTTCTTCACACCAAAGTATGCCAAGGCGAAAGAGATGGCCGACTCGGGAGCCTTTGGTAAAGTGCACCTCATCAAGCAAAGCGAAAAGCACTTTGGTCCCCATGCCGAATGGTTCTGGGATGTAAAGCAGGCAGGCGGTGGGGCGCTGCTCGATCTCGGCTGCCACGGGATCGCCTTTGCTTACTGGTTTCTTGGCCGCCCCAAAATGGTCAGCGCTTACGCTCATCTCGGAACCTATGTCCACGGCGACAAAACACAACTTGATGATGAAGCTGTCACGATCATCGAGTTCGAGGGCAACGCCTTCAGTATCATTGAGAATAGTTGGGCTCGCCGTGGTGGCATGGACGATCGCGTGGAAGTCTACGGCGAGGGCGGCCTCACCATCGCAAACCTTCATATGGGCAATGCCCTTCCAACCTATAGCCAATACGGCTTCGGGTACGCTGTCGAAAAAGCACCCACCACCACCGGTTGGACTTATCCAGTCTTCGAAGAGTTGTGGAATTATGGTTTCCCGCAAGAGATGAGCCACTTCGCTCGTGCCATCCGGGGAGTGGAAGAGCCCCAGGCTACCGGCGAAGACGGCAAGGTCGTCTTGGAAGCGGTGTACGCTGCCTATGCCTCGGCGGGCTTGGGGCACAAGGTGCTGCTCCCCTACAAACCAACGGCAGAGCGCCCCGTCGATGAATGGCTGAACCGGAGAAAATAGATGACCACCCCAGCCATGCTGGATAACATCCTGGCGCAACCTGCATCGCATCGCGCCGTGCTCGCCCTTCACCAGGGCGCCGGCCGCGCAAACCTGCGTGCGTGTGCCGGGAAAATCCGCAACGGCCAGGGCAGGGTGATCGTTACCGGCATGGGCGGCTCCCTGTTTGCCGCCGTGCCCGCGGTCAGCCATTTGCAGCAGCAAGGCTATCTCGCGCACGCGGTGGAAAGCGCAGAACTACTGCACTACGGCAGCGCGTCTCTGCGGGCCGCAGATCTGGGTATAGTGATCTCGCGTTCAGGTGAATCCATCGAGCCCGTTCTGCTCGCCGAAAAGATGCGCCACGCTGGCATGACGGTCATCGCCGTCACCAATGTCCCTGGCTCCAAACTCGAACAGCTCGCCCACCTGACCCTGGCCATCGGCGCGCAGGCCGACAAACTGATCGCTGTGCAGACCTACACCGGCACCGTGCTCACCCTGTTGCTACTCGTAGAAGAGGTATTGGCCGGTGACAATCATCGATTCAGCGAAACTTGTGCAGCAGTCCTGCCCACACTCTCGGCGCATATCGACCGATGCCTGCGCGCCGGCGATTCCTGGCAAGACCTGCTCATGGGCGGCACGCTCTACCTCCTCGGGCGCGGACCGGCGCTTGCCTCTGTCCACGAAGGAGCGCTCCTGCTGCACGAAACAGCGAAGACGGCAGCAGTCGGCATGTCCTCGGGGCAGTTCCGGCACGGGCCCGCTGAAGTTGTATCGAAGGATTTCCGCGCCGTGGTCTTCGGCACCCCACCGCAAACGCAAATCCTCGATCGTTCCCTGGCCGACGACCTTTTTTCCCTGGGAGCAGACGTTCGTTGGATCGGGCCTTCCGCGAAGCCTGGGGATGGAGTCCCCCACGCGCCCTCCCTGGTGGACTGGCCCGCGATACCGCCGCTGCTTGCGCCCTTGTTCGAAATCGTTCCTTTGCAAGTGGCAGCGTATCGTCTCGCTCTTTGGCGGGGAATCACTCCCGGTGATTTTCGCTACGTCTCCGAGGTTACCTCATCGGAGTCAGGTTTTCTCGCTCCCCCTCCGGCCTCCCATGCGTGACCAACTCAGGAGCTGAACATCGGCAGGTCAAGGTCCAAGTCGAAGAGAGCTACTGCAGGCGTTGACCCTGGCTTCCGCGGCCGGCACTTTTTCCGGCTTCTCGCGCTGGAGTTTTGCATTCGCTGAAACTAACGCCCAGCACCACCAAAGCGTTGCTTCCCCGGCAATGGTGAATCCGGTATATCGCCCGCAATTCTTTACTCCCAACCAATACCGCACCGTTAAGCTGCTCGCCGAGCACAAGACTGTTCTCTCCATCCGGTAACAGCTCCAACTTGAGCCGCCCCTCTCCCCTTGTCATCCCGGACGAAGTGAGGGATCTGTAGTGCGCCCAGCGGCCCTCTCAAAACGATCCCGGGAAACGATCCGACCTAAGAATTTCCTTCGGACCAAACCGCCATTTGATTTCCTGATCTACGCAAAATTCTAATCCCGACCAAGAGAGGGATTTGTCGGCATGACAGAGGAAAGGCGGGATAACAAAGCCAGGGTGGCTACCGACCTTAGTGAGTCGGATGGGAATTCCTCTGAACTAGCCGGCTGAGCCGCCTATGGCCCTCCAGCCAGCCGCGCAATTATGTTTTGCTCTCTGCGATGGCCCTATTTTTTAATGCCTTCATGTACGCGAAGCCATACGCCTGTTCCGGATAATGCCCACCTACAACCTCCGGCGTGTGGTCGAGGATCACGATGCCGTCGAATTTGACCTCCACCAACGCCGTCATGATCTTGGACATGTCGTAATACCCGTTGTCCATGAAGGTTTCGATGAAGTGCGGCAGGGGTGCACTCACATTACGGAAATGGATCTTCCAGATCTTCTCCGGCCCGAAATAGCGGATCATCTCCGCCGGGTCCTTCTGCGTGAGTTGAGGACCACCTTCGTTCCAGGTTCCGCAACATAAACAAATGCCGACGTTGGGACTATTCGCAATCTCCATCGCTCGCTTATAGCCCTCAAAATTGGCAAAGATGCAGCGCGGAACTCCGGCCAATATCGGCTCCGGTGGATCATCCGGGTGAATTCCAATGCGGACACTGTTCTCTTCCGCTACTGGTGCAACCTGTTTGATGAAGTAGGTGTAGTTCTCCCAAATCTCATCTTTCGAAAACACGCGGCCGTGGGAAAGCGGCTCATAGAACTTCTTGTCTCCCCAAACACCCACCTTGTTGGGGCTGGCCATATCAAATTCTCTGGCGGAGGCGCCGCGGATGGTTGCTCTGCCGCTATTCCAGATGC
>CAZSUK010000573.1:0-13271 GCA_964609355.1 uncultured Acidobacteriaceae bacterium
TCGGGGCCGGAGTAAACCAGGAAGCTTCCGTCCGGTGCCGACACAGGGTCGACGGAATACTCGCGGACAAATGAAGTGGGGGGGCGTCCGTCGAGGGGTACGCGAACGAGGTGCGGGACTCCATGATCGTCCGCCGCGGTAATGATCGAAAGACCGTCGGGCGCCCATGTGGGAGCACCGTTGAGCTTGAGTGAATCGGCGACGATGCGGGCGTTCGTACCGTCGGAGTGCATTGCGTATAAGAGTGTTTGCCCGTGTTGGCTGACCGAGAAGGTGACATAGTGTCCATCGGGCGAACTGGTTGGGCCGCCGGTCACCCGGGCGCCCATGCCACTCCACAACTGGGTGCTGATTCCGTTGGCAAGCTTCCAGATGCTCTCGCCCGCACCGGTCCTCGAAAGATAGAGAAGGTAATTGGGACCAAGCCGGGGGGAAAAGCCGGTACTGGTGGTAAGAGGGATGGGGGCCGCTGCGGACGCGTCCGCGGACGAATCAGTGATCTGCAACCGCCAGAGTGTTGTTTTTGGGCTTGCTACGGAAAGCAGCAGACGGCGCCCGTCCGAGCTGGCCGCGAGCGACGTGTAACGATCAAGACCAGACGTCAGCCGGTGGGGAATGCGGCGTTCCACATCCATGCTGTAAAGAAAAGGGCCCGAACCGTCAGCATCGCTTGCGAGATACATTAGCGTTCGTGGATCCAGCAGGACGGGGTGACTTACGCGTCCATTGTGGTACGTGATCCGTTCAGGAGTTCCACCGGCTGAAGGGATACGCCAAATGTCGAGCTTGTCCGGGAGCTCGCCCTGAACAAAGTAGAGGAATGCGGTGTCGCGCGACCACAAGGGAAAGTGAGAGTGGAGGCCGGCAGGCGCGGTGAAGATGGGCCGGTCGCCGGGTCGCAGAGTGCCGTCCGAAACGAACAAAGGGTCTCCCGGTCCGGGCGTGTGGTAGGCGAGCCGCCCACCGTCGGGCGACCAGTCGTACTCGGCCACCCCTTCAAGGTACGGCCGGGGTTCTCCACCCAGTGTGGGCACGGACCAGACGCCGATGTTGCCACCGCTCGAGCCGTCTGGTTTGCGGATCCAAAATGTGACTGCGGAGCCGTCAGGCGAGAAGCCCAAAGTGCGGATGGACGGGTTCGCAATGTCCCGCGCGCTGCCGCGAGTTAAGTTGTGGAATTGTCCCGAACCGGCTTGGGTAACCCAAACGTCCATCTGTCCATCCCGGTCTGACAGAAACGCGATCAAATGACCGTCGCGTGATACGGCGGCAGACTGCTCGAATCCACCAAAATCGGTGACCGGTTGAAAGTGGGCGTCCGTGAGCGGGTTACGCCAGAAGTACTCGGTCCTATGCAGCCATAACCCTGCGCCGATCAAAAGCACGGCGGCCGCCAGGGCGATCAACAGCGGAACCTTCCACCTGGTTGGAGAGGGTGGGATGGCTGTGGGCGGCGGCACGGGTGGAGTAGGCGGGGTGACGCCATTTCCGTCCTCGTGCGCTGGAGATAGATTGCGGGTTTGCGTCCAGGCGTCCAATTCGGCACGAGACGCGTATACCGAACCCATCCTGTCATGCTGATGCCGGTGAACCGGCATCCCCTCCCGTTTTTCCCAGCGCTGGACGGTAGTCACGTCGCGGTTGAGATAGGCTGCGATCTCTTTCCACGAATCAAGCCGATCTTCCAGCGTTTTCTCCGTTGGCGGTGTACCGAGGGATCGATCGCCCATCGTACCCTCCTTATGGCTCCGCGGAGTGGGGGGACCCGGGGAACCCAAATTGTAGCTTCCGCTGCCCTCGGAAGGCACGGCAAAAGGCAGCAAGTCACGGTTTCGCTGCAGTGTTGTGCCTTACCGCTTGAAGCTACCCGGTAAGTGTCCGATGGCGGCCGTGCGTTTCAGATTTGGAGGAATTTCATGAAGAGCAGGGCTTTCTGGTGGACAGTACCCGTTACCACGGTTCTGGCGTTGGCGATGAGACGACGGCGGATCCAGGCCCCAAAAGCGAGCCCTGGACCACCCATTATCCGGCTGTTCTTCCGAAGGACTGACGGTACTGCTGGGGCGTGACACCCAGGCGACGGAGGAAAACACGGCGTAGCACTTCGGCGCTGCCAAAGCCACTGGCCCTCGCGACCTCCCCTAGATTGGTTGATCTTGATTGCAGCAGACGACGCGCTGCTTCGAGGCGCAGCTGCTCTACGTGCTTGCCTGGCGTCTCGCCCACTTCCTGATGAAAGAGGCGAGCGAAATTGCGCGGGCTCATGGCTGCACGCCGGGCAAGCATGGCAATGGATAGATCTCGGCGTAAGTTGTCTGCCATCCAGGCAAGAAGGTTGTTGAGCAACGGGCTTTCACTGGACTGAGCAGCCAGCGTTGCGCTGAATTGGCTTTGGCCTCCCGGGCGCCGCAGGAACACCACCATCATCTGTGCTATCTGCAGCGACAAAGCAGTTCCGAAGTCCTCTTCAACCAGGGCAAGAGAAAGGTCGATGCCCGAGGTGACCCCGGCCGAGGTGTAGCAATTGCCGTCCTTGATGTAAATCGGATCAGCATCCACGGCCACGCGAGGGTAGTTGCGTGCCAGATCGCCGGCCCAGTTCCAATGGGTCGTTGCCCGCCGGCCATCCAACAAACCAGCTTCAGCCAGAACCAGGGCGCCGGTACAGACCGAACCAAAGCGGCGCACCTGCTTGCATTGCCTTCTTAACCAGTCTAAAAACGCAGGCTCGAACTCCCTGGCGTTCGCGCCATCGCCTCCCGCAACCAACACGGTGTCGAAATCGCTGTGATAGTCGTGGTAGGTGCGGTCCGCTTGCAGAGGTGTCCAGATGTGCGTCTTGACTGCGGTTGTCTCGCCTGAAGTAACGATCTCCACCGAGTACGAGGGTGGGCCGCCACGTAAGCGATTGGCGTCGCTGAATACTTCGGCGGGACCGATCACGTCCAGTGGACGAACGGGCGGCACGGCTACGAGAAGAACGCGCAGAGGCTCCCGATTTGACGAGGACGTAGGGGCCCGTCTCGCGGGGGACCGGCTATGCCGTTGTTTTTTCATGAGAGTGTCTCCTGTAACTACATTTGCTGAAAGAGACCCAGGATGTCATGCTCGAAACATGAAATCTAATCAAGTGCTCTGCACCATTTTGGGGTCCCTGCTGTCTTGTTGTTTGATGGCTGCGGCACAGGAAAAAGGATACTGGCGGGCTGCGAGCTCGACAGCCCAATCGATCACCGGTGACGTGACCCTCTCGGCGGATAAGATTGCGATCACTTTTTCAAGTTTTCCCATCGCTCAGATCCGAGCTCTGGAGCCGGGCGAACTGACCGCGGTCTTTGAGGCAGAGAGTGGTGCGGGTGGAAGCGGTAATCTCTACCGGCTGAGCATACCCGCGACGAAGGTCTTCCAGCACAAGAATACCTTGTGCGGATCAGAGCAGACCCAGTGGATGGCTACTTATGTTTCAGGACGTGAGCTGCATCTGGCATTTTTCTCCGGGCCTAAGATGCCAGTGCTTACCCCAGATGGGATAGCGAATTCGACGGATCTGTGCGGGACTTTTCTTTACGCGCGGTGAGCTCAGGGTGGCGGTTACTGTCGCTTTCTCGCAGATTCTGCTCATCCCACCCTTCGCAAAGAGCGCGAAGGATGGGGCACCCGATCCTTGGTCTCGAAGGAGAAGCGAAAAGACAGACCTTTGATGGGCTTCGCCCTTCTTTCTTAGCCCACGTACGGGGGTGCGAACGAAGGAGTGGATGACCAGGACACTTCTTTTGAGGCGGTTTGAGTGAAAGAGCCGGTTTAAAGGACACCTGGCGCTACTGTTCCAGGCCACCATGTGGCCATCCGCCGTTCCAATCGATAGTGGATAACTGCATGGAGGGTTTGCCGGTCCTAGCATCGTAGGCGTGGAAGACAATCAGATCTTTATGCTTTGGACCAAGCAAGATACTTTCTCCACCGGGTCCAAGCCAGCGCGAGTTGGCGATGAGAAGAGGAGTGCCACCGCCGGCGGTCAAGAGCTTGCCGGCGGTGTCCACATAGGGGCCGGTTACGGACTTCGATCTGCCGACCATGGTTTTATAGGAGCTCTTTAGGCCTCGGCAGCAAAGGTCCCATGAGGTAAATAGATAGAAGTAACCGCCGTGATGGACGATGAAGGGAGCTTCGATCGCCTCCCAGTTCGCGGGTAAATTCGGAGGGGCGGGTTCAGCGTTTTCTGGTTTGATCCGGCGCGCCAGTGAATAGAGTGTGGTGTCGTTCTTCGACAACATGCCTGCATCATCGAGACGGCGCATCTTGATGCCATCCCAGAAACTGCCGAAAACCAGCCACGCGCCACCCTTTTGATCGAGAACGAAATTGGGATCGATTGCGTTGTAGTTGTCGCCTGCTTTCGACTCAAGGACAAGCCCGCGGTCGATCCATTGGAAATCCGGGCTTGTGGGATCCAGCGTCTGGTTCGTGGCAAGGGCAATTCCCGACGTATTTTTGCCGAAGAGCGAGTAGGCATAGTACAGCCTGTACTGGTGATTCACGTACGAGATGTCGGGAGCCCAAAGGTCCTTAGTCGCCGGGCTACGCTGCCGAATCCAATCCGGGATAGAAGCGAATACATGTCCGCAGAGCTTCCAATTGACTAGATCCTGAGAGCAGCGGACAGCGAACTGACCGCCGTCCGGAGCTTTGCCAGTTGCGAAGACATACCAGGTTTTTCCACTCTTGATGATCGACGGATCGTGGGTTCCCGCAATATCACCTGCAAGGGTGTAAACGTGCGGCGCCTCGGCTGCAAAACAAGTACCAGCCATGAGTGAAAGAAGAGAAATTGCAAGCGCGGCTATCACAGCGAGGCTAAGACTATCTAAACGAGCCGGTAGCTGCGTGACGAGATCACAGACCATTCTTCAAAATTGGGGGATATTAAGGCGTGGTGGGAGGATACGCGCTTGGTTTGGAGGCATATATCCGCACGCCCATTCCATTGAGCATGCTTCGCCCTTCCTGGGCTTCGGGGGTTTGCGGGTAGCGTTGCACCAATGTCCGCAGTTCTCGGACTCCGGCGTCCTTTTGACCCATTTGTATCAGCGACTGGCCTTTTCGAAGCTCAGCCGCGGGCGCCTTGGAGTTGCCGGAGTACTGTTCCAGAACGGCGTCGTAGCCCTTGACCGCGGCCGGGTACTTGCCTTGGCGATAGTTGATCTCACCAATATAAAACTGCGCGTTTCCCGCCAGGGGGTCCTGCGGGTAGTAGCGGATGACATCGCCGAATTCAGAAATGGCGACGTTGTACTTGGCTGAGTTGTAATCGCGAAGAGCGCTTTGGTAAAGCTGATCGACGGGAGGCGCCTGAGGACTCGCCATTGCCGGTGCGGCTGCCTGTCCACCCGGTCCCTGCGGTGAGGGCATACTTGCGCCCGTTGGGGGAGCGCCGCCAGGTTGCGCCGGCATTCCGTTCACATTCTGCATCTGGCCCTGCAGGGATTGCACCTGTGTGGTCAGGTTGGCGATGCGGGTCTTCAGCTCATCCACTGAGTCATTCAGCGATTGGATCTGGGTGGAAAGCTGGGTGTTGGTGGAACCACGGTTCTCGCTCTCGGCTTTCAATGTGGATTGAAGAGCATTGACAGCCGACATCATCCGGTTCACGTTGTCCGTGTTTTGCTGCACCAGGTTGACGATCACGCCCATGCGTTCGTCATTGGAGGTTTGCAGGTGCTGCACCGCGTCCTGGAGTTGCTGAACCTGGGTTTGCAGCTGAACCATTTCCTTGGAAACGGCAAAGGCATGAGGCAAAGCAAAGAGGGCAACGGCGGAGAATTGCAGGATGTGTTTGCGCATGGTGCTCCCTGTTGAAGGAGCGGCACAGGCCGCTCCCTCCTAGTCTATTCCGCCGCCTAGCGATCGAGCGAGAAACCGGCGCGGCGGTTCAACTGCCAGCATTGCTCGTTCGCCTGGCTGCAGAACTGCTTCTCCTTGCCGTAGCTCACGGTGCGGATGCGGTCCGGGGCGATGCCTCCGTTCACCAGGGCCTGCTTGGCCGCGTTAGCACGGTTTTCGCCCAGCGCCAGGTTGTATTCCGCTGAGCCGCGGTCATCGCAATAACCGCCTACAACCACCTTAAGCGTAGGATGCGCAGCCAGGAAGCTGGCGTCCTGCGCCAGAATGGTCTGGGCATCGGGACGGATGTCGTAGCTGTCATAGTCGAAGAAGGCCGGCTTTACGTTCTGCTCGAACATCTGCTCATCGATCGTCTCGCCGGTGCTCTGGGGAGGCGCCGCCGCATTGACGGTCAGACGCGCGGTTGCATCAGTGGAACCGCCGGGGCCGCGGGCGACCAGATGATAGGTGGTCGACTCGGTTGGTTGTACGTTCTGCGTGCCGTACGCATTCACCGTGCCGACGCCGTCAATCGAGATGTCAGTGGCATCGCTGGTCTTCCAGGCGAGAACTGCGCCGCCCCCGGGGCTGATGGTGTCGGGCGTCACTGTAATCGAGGCCGTGGGTGCCGGCGATGTAGCCGCCGGCGGGGGCGGGGGTGGGGGTGGCACTGCTTTCTTATGGCAGCCGGCAGCCAACGTTAACGTGGCGACGGCGATGAGCGAAGCAAAATGCCTGTGCTGCAGAGTTCTCACAATGTTCTCCTCAGTTTCGTTCAATTTCCAGGGATGCCGGTGAAACTATTTCCAACTCCAGTTGGGCATCGAATTGCCGCTGCTCTGGGTAAGACGATGCTGTTCCGTGCCATCAGAAAGCATGGTCCAGATCTCGGATCCGCCACCTTTTTCACGCTGGAATACGATGTGCCTTCCATCCGGAGACCAGGAAGGGAAATCCTGCCGTCCCTCGTCATGGGTAAGCTGCGTCCAACGCTTGCTGGCAATGTCCATGATGTAGATATCCTGCCCGCCAGGCGCGCCGGGGCCGTACTTGCGGTTCCAGGCGAAGGCGAGGAATTGTCCGTTGGGGGACCAGGACGGCGAGGTGGCATAGCCACCGTCTGTCAGGCGCTGCACGCTGGTTCCATCCGAATCCATCATGTAGATCTGGGGCAGGCCGGTGCGCCCGCTACACCAGGCAATCTGGGCATTCGTCTTGGGATTCCAGGTGGGCGAAACGTCAGGCCCCTTGAAGGTGGTGATTTGCTTCAAGTTGCCGCCGTTGGCATCGGAGGTGAAGATCTCAGGATCGCCGGAGCGAGCAGCCGAGAACGCCAGCTTGGCGCCGTCGCTCGACCATGCCGGGGAAAGTGTCGTGCCTGCCGGGGAGTTGAAGCTGACTGGCCGCCCCAGGACGAGTGAAAACATGCGAATCGACCAGCCTTGTTTTCCTAAAGATGAGAAGGCGATGCGGTCGTTGTTAGGAGACACGCGCGGCGAGAGCGAGATGGTGCCCAGGTGGGTCACTGCATGCGCGCCTTGCCCGTCGTAATCCATTTGCCAGATCTCTTTGTTTCCCCCGCGGGCCGCGACGAAGTAGATGTGAGTCTCCGCGATGCCGGGAATTCCGCCTCCCAGGCGGGTGATGATTTCATCGGCAAAGCGATGTGCGATCAGGCGTGCGTTGTCCTGGCTGGCGGCTTCGTTGTACTGCTTGCCAAGGATCTGCGGTGACTCGGGATTCTTCGCGTCAAAGAGCCAACCATACACGGCGATCTGTCCACCGTTGACGGCAAACGACCCGAAGGCCACCATGGCGGCGTTGGCCGGCGCTGCGGCCCAGGCAGCCAGATTCATTTGCTGAGGAGAAGCGGGCGTCAGCGGGGGAGCCATGCTCTTCGAAACCATGTCGAAAATGCCGGCATTGTTCAGATCGCTATAAAGCGTGGTATCGAAAGTGGTTTTAAGCGTGGCTGTTTGCGGGTCAGCGGAACTGGGATTGAAGTCAGCTGCAGCCAGACGAATGCGGGCTGCTCCCAGGTTGGTTCCCGTGCGGACCCAATCCTGCGCGCCTGCCTTCCATTCCAGGGAAAGAAGCAGCAGGATAAAAAGAATTGATCGAAAGTGGGGGAGGGAAAGTCCTTTTAAAGCTCTCATGCCTTGCGCTTTCTTGAGTTTAACCGATAAAAACGCTACTCAGTTACACCGGTAACCTCATCGTGCACCTTTGACGCCCGCTTTCATCGCGCACCGGGATAGGTGCAGTGATAAAGCACGTTCAAGTTGCTCTCGTTGTAACCGGAAGGCAAGGGACCGAATGTATCCACTCGCTGCACCGCATGCAGGCAGGATGAGTTCAGCGACGGCGAGCTACTCGGAGTAGCCAGGGAAACGGTTCCTGGCGACCCGTCGCGGCCGACGATGAACTGGACAAAGACCGTAGCGCCTGCGGGAGTGCTGGGATCCACTTCCTGCAAGTACCAGTCCTGTGCGACCTTACGCTTGATGACGTCGACATACCAGCCAAAGCGCGAGCCGAAGTCTCCGCCGGTCACTGCGTTGGGGCTATTGGCGCTATTGTTGCTTGCCGTGGAACGAGGAACATTGGCGGGTGCTGCTTCGCCGTAGTTTGCCTTGTTCTGCGGCTTGGGCGGCGGCTGATGCTGCGGCGGAGTTTTAGGGACTGGTTTGGGCTGTGGCTTGACTGGGGCTTGCTTTTCCGGGATGGGAATCGCTTCGGGCAGAGGCAGAGGCTCGGTCTTTTGCTCTTCCAACGCAGGGGCTACGCTCGGAGTTTCTGTTGCCAACACGTTATCCGTCGGCGGGTGATCCTGGGGCAGAGGCAAAGCAGCGGTCGAAACCAGGGTGGCCTGGATGGCTCCCTGCTGGAACGCATTCGCGCCCCACTCCGACCCGTGAAGCATGTTGTGCACGTATGCGTAGCCGAACAGCACTCCGACGATGAGCCCGTGCAGCAGGAACGACTGGGCAAAGGGAGACGCCAGCCCTTCAGGCTGATCCAGCAGGTCTTCTGAAGTGAACCCTGCCATGGCGTGCCTACTTCGCCGTCTTGGCGAGCGGCTGAGTCACAATACTGATGTTGGTGATGCCCGCCTGTTTAACCGCATCCATGACCGAAGCAAATGCGCCAAAAGGTACACGCTCGTCGGCCCGCAAATAAATGACCTGGGTGGCTGGATCGGTTTTCGGTTGATGGAGAATGGTGGGCAACTGCGCCAGGTTGACCGGCTTGTCTCCCAAAAAAACATTTTGGTCGCGATCGATGGTCAGGACCAGACGTTGCTGCGTGATCTCTTTGACGCTGCGTGTTTTCGGCACGGAGACATCGATGCCGGATTGCAGCACCGGTGCGGTTACCATGAAGATGATCAGCAGCACCAGCACTACGTCGACCAGCGGAGTGATGTTGATTTCCGCCAGCGAGGTGCGTGCATGCCCGTTACTAGCGGTGAAGGCCACTCGCGGCCTCCCTCTCCATCGCTTCCTGTTTGGGGGTGATTTCTTCCAGGCTATTGAGTAATTCGCGGGAGAAGTCGTCCATGCGGGAGCCAAACTCGCGCAGGGAAGCGGTGAACTGGTTGTAAGCAATGACGGCGGGGATGGCGACGAGCAGACCGGCGGCGGTCGTGATCAGGGCTTCAGAGACTCCGGGCGCCACAGCGCGGAGCGTGGCGGCGCCTTCTGTGCCCAGGCCGTGGAAGGCATCCACGATGCCCATCACGGTGCCGAAGAGGCCGACAAATGGTGCTACTGCGCCGATAGTGGCGAGCCAGGTCAGGCGGCGCTCCAGAACAGTGAGCGACTCGCTGGCCGCGGCTTGTGCGGTGCGCTCCAAGGTGAGGATGTTCTTGGGTGGTCCAAAGCCCCCGGTCTGGCGACGGTAGGTGTCATAGACCTCGTCGAAGACTGTTACCAGCGGACTGGGCTTGAATTGGTCGCTGACAGCGGCAATTTCCTGCAGCCGGTCGGCCTTGCGGAAAGCGCGCATGAATCGGCGGCTTTGCGTCCGCGCCTTGCGGAAGGTAGAAGACTTACCCAGGATGACCGCCCAGGAGTAGAGGCTGGCGATGCCCAGCAGGACGAGAACGGCGATGGCCACTGGCCCGCTGTTACGCACCATGTCGATGACAGCGCTGAACCCGGACAATGGGGAGTGGGGTACGGGCGCTGCTGTGTCGTCTGCCTGCAGGATAAAAAGAGCCGCGATATGAAAGGGGGACATCATCACTTCCTCTTCCACGGTAGCAGAGTAGTCGAAGCAAAACCAAGTTGCCGTATAAGATGCAGGCGGAGGGTAACCCGTGCCATTACTCTCATGCTTAGACTGCATTGGGCCAATTCGTTGGTATGAGTGCAAGAGTGGATACGGAAGCTGAGAAATGCTGCTTGAACTTCGTGCTGAAAACTACGCGGTAATCGATCACGCCATTGCCGTCTTTGGTCCCGGCCTGAATTTGCTAACGGGGGAGACTGGGGCTGGCAAGTCCATCCTGGTAGATGCGCTGGCTTTGTTGATGGGGGATAAGGCCTCGTCCGATGTGGTGCGGTATGGCGCGGATCGAGCGGTCGTGGCCTGCGTGTTTGAGAGCACGCCAGGAGCGGAGAGCACTCTCGAAAGTAATGGAATTGATGCCGAGGGGGCGGAAATCATCCTGCGTCGCGAGATACAAGCCGGCGGCAAAGGTCGCGTATACGTAAACAATCAACCTGCGACAGTGAATGTATTACGTCAACTCGCTCCGGAACTGGCCCTGGTGCATTCGCAGAGCGAAACCATGGGCAGCTTCGACCTTGCGCAGCAGCGGCAGCTTTTGGATCGCAGTGCCGGCATCGCGACCGATGGGGTGGCCGCTACGTTTGATGAGTGGTCGGAAATCTGTGCCCGTTTGCGTCGACTGGAAGGCGATGAACAGGCGCGGCTGCGTGAAGCTGACCTATGGAGTTTCCAGAAGAACGAGATTGAAAGTGCGGCCATTAAGGACCAGGAAGACGACGAGCTGGAGATAGAGCGGCGCGTGTTGGCCAATGCCGAGAAGCTGCTGGCTGCCGCTACGAGCGCTCACGGATTGCTCTACGAGAGCGATCGCTCGGCGGAGGGCGCTCTGCGGGCGGCGCTCAAAAATCTTGAAGAGCTCGCGCGTTACGATCCACAGTTTGGCGAGACGGTGGAGCAACTCAAATCCGCCACGGCCGTGGTGGAAGACGTCAGCGCTACGGTGCGGGATTATGCTTCCCGGATCCAGGCCTCGCCAGGGCGATTGGAAGAAATGGAAGATCGCCTGGAGTTGCTCAATCGATTGAAGCGAAAGTACGGGCCGACGTTGGCCCATGTTCTGGCGCACGGTGAGGAGGTGGCAGCCAAGCTGGCAGAAGTCGAGAACCGCGACCAGTTACTGCTCGAGCTGCGAGCGGCTGAGACTAAGGCTGCGGCGGTCTATCGCGCGGCGGCCTCCGCTCTCACCGGGGAACGGTCGGCTGCGGCCACTAAGCTCGAAAAGCTTGCCGAACAGCATATTAACGATCTGGCCATGAAGGCCAGGTTTTCGGTCAAGGTTTCGCCGCAAGAGGAAGAGCAGCACTGGACGCGATTGGGATGGGATCTTATCGATTGCAGGATCGCAACCAATGCGGGGGAGCCGCTAAAGCCTTTGGCGCAGATTGCCTCCGGCGGTGAGTTGTCGCGGGTGATGCTGGCACTCAAGGTCAGCGTCGAGGAGGGGGTAGCAAAAGAGCAGGGAAGAGCGCGGCGTAAGCTACCTATCCCCAGAACCCTGGTGTTCGACGAGATTGACATCGGTATTGGCGGCCGGGCTGCGGAGGCGGTAGGGCAGAAACTGAAGGAGCTCTCGCGAACGCAGCAGGTACTTTGTGTCACCCATTTGCCGCAGATTGCGGCGTTTGGCGATCAGCATTTTCTGGTGGAGAAGCGAGAGCGGCAGGGAACCACCAAAACGTCCGTACGCCTCCTCAACGATGAGGAGCGGACCGAGGAAGTGGCGCGCATGCTCAGCGGCGCAAAATTGACCGACACCTCGCTTCGCCACGCAGAGCAAATGTTGAAGACCAGCCGCAAGGCAAAATAGTAGGCGCCGGGTCCCGAATCCCGCTCGGCGCAATATGGCTGGTGGTTGGCGAGTCGATGACCGGTGAAACGCCGTATCCCTCAGACAGATAAGGGTCGGCACGGTATACTGATTCTTGTGACTAGTCCCCTATTACCCTCGAGCAAAAGGGTCCTCCTCCTCAAACCGCGTGGTTTTTGTGCCGGCGTGGTGCGCGCCATAGACGTGGTGAATATTGCCCTCGACACTTTTGGCGCCCCCATCTACGTTCGCAAGGAGATTGTGCACAACCGCTTCGTGGTCAACGAGTTGGCCGACAAAGGTGCGATCTTCGTTGATGATATTGACGACGTTCCCGAAGGGATGCGCGTCATTTATAGCGCCCACGGGGTGTCCCCGGCGGTCCGGGCGCGCAGCAAGTCGCGCAAACTAAAGGTGATTGACGCCACGTGTCCGCTCGTCACCAAGGTCCATGTGGAAGCAGTTAAATTCGCCAAGCAGGGTTATTCGCTGGTGCTGATTGGCCATCGGGATCATGACGAGATCGAAGGCACCCTGGGGGAAGCTCCCGAGGTAACCCAGGTGGTCTCGACCGTAGAGGAAGTGGCGGCGCTCGAGGTCGCAGATCCGGAACGGGTTGCTTATCTGACCCAGACGACGTTAAGCCTGGACGAGGCGCGGGACATTATCCACGCTCTCAAAGCGAAGTTTCCCAGCATCGTTGGTCCGCACACCCAGGACATTTGCTACGCCACGGAGAATCGCCAGGTGGCGGTCAAAAATGTAGCCCACCAGGCAGATTTAGTACTGGTGGTGGGATCGACCAACAGCTCCAATTCCAATCGCCTGGTTGAAGTCTCCCGCAACCTGAGCACCAATGCATTTCTCATTGAAGATTCAGGCGCGATTGATCCTGCGTGGCTGAAGGATGCGACCACGGTTGCGGTCACGGCGGGTGCGTCCGCGCCTGAGGTTCTGGTTGCCGAAGTTGTTGCCTACCTGCGGGGTCGCGGGTTTTCAGACGTGGAAGAAGTAGAAGTCATGCCGGAAAATGTTCGCTTTGGGCTGCCTCCGGAGATCGTACAGGCCATCCGGCCTGTTCCGGTTAGCGGCTAACTAGATACAGCAGTAAGACAGCTGTTATTTGAGAGAGAGCGTCAGGGTCCAGAATGAGTAGATCGTTTGAAGGTGCACAGCCATCCAGTCCGCGGTTTGGCCGTATCGACGCGGGATTAGATCAGGTAGAAAACTCGGTTGCGCGGGCCCGCGATTTCCTCTTTTCCCAGCAGCATGCCGATGGTTATTGGTG
>CAZSUK010000574.1:0-3709 GCA_964609355.1 uncultured Acidobacteriaceae bacterium
GTCGCCCGCGTGCGCATAGCTGCGCAACCCCTTGAGGAGCTAAATCCAGCCGATCCGCTAGGTTTTGTGGACGATACTGTCGGGTATGTCTTCGCACGCCTTCGCCGCGAGGACCCCATTCACCGCTCCCACAGTCCGATAGCCGGCATTGGAACCTATTGGTCGGTTACGCGCTACCAGGACATCCTACACGTCGAATCCAACCACGGTGTCTATTCGTCGGAAGACGGCATCACTCTGATGGACTTTCCGCCAGGAGATGAGCAGAAACTTCGGATGTTCATCGCAATGGACCCGCCCAAGCATGACGAACAACGCAAGGCGATAAACCCGATAGTGGTGCCGGCGAACCTTAACAACTGGCGGGCGCTGATCCGCGAACGCACTCGGGAGGTACTTGATAGTCTACCTCGCAACGAAACATTCAACTGGGTAGAGAAAGTCTCGATCGAGCTCACGACTTATATGCTCGCCACGCTCTTCGATTTCCCGCTGGAAGATCGCCGCATGCTTTCGCATTGGTCCGATATGGCGACCTCTAACAAGCTCACCAATCCCGACGCGCCCGAACCTGAGGTGCGCATGGCCGAATTGCGCAAAATGCTGGCGTATTTCACACGTTTGTGGAACGAGCGCATGAACGGAGCGCCCCGTACTGACTTGATATCGATGCTAGCTCATGGACCGGCAACTAGAAACATGGGCTCGGCCGAGCTTATGGGTAACCTGGCATTGCTGATCGTGGGTGGCAACGACACTACTCGCAATTCAATGACAGGCGGTCTGCTAGCCCTGCACGAGAATCCGCATGAAATGGCCAAGCTGCGTGCCAATCCAGCACTGGTCGAGAGCCTGGTGCCCGAAATCATTCGGTGGCAGACACCGCTCGCCTACATGCGCCGCACGGCACGGGCGGATACCGAATTGGGTGGCAAGCAAATCAGAAGGGGCGACAAACTAGCCATGTGGTATCTGTCGGGGAACCGTGATGAGTCCGCCATTCCGGAGGCTGATCGCTTTATCATCGATCGGGAGCGGCCGCGCCAACATTTGTCTTTCGGTCACGGCATTCACCGCTGTGTCGGCAACCGGCTCGCCGAGCTGCAGTTGAAGATTCTGTGGGAGGAACTCTTGTCTCGACCTGGCGTGGTCGAGGTAATGGGCGAGCCGATACGGGTTCGGTCCTCGTTTGTGCGCGGATTCAGCCATCTGCCTGTGCGGATTTCTGTTTAGGCGAGAATGAAGCCTGTGCAAATCACGCTGGTGGCTTTTCTAATGTTACTGCCGGCCCTCGCGACGCAGCGGACGTGGTACGGGTCCTACGGGACCTTCTTGCACTGGCCATCTTTGCGCGCGGAGTTGCCCGTATAGGCGAAATACTTGCCGTTCTCGCGGTTGATGGTTACCGACCTGGTTGCGGATGACGCGTCGTTAAGCCCCCTCTCGACGTAGGAGATCGTCGAGTCGGCAATCGATACGTTGACGGCAGCTTTCCAGTCATGACCCGTTTCTGAATAGACCTGGACAGTCGCCGCGTCGGTGTTGATCTCAATCAGCGCGAGACGTGTTTTCCCGTCATATGAGTCGAGGCACTCTAGCCTGAAGGTATTCGCCAATGCGGGAGAGGCCCATCCAACGAGTAACACAAACGCGGCCAGATATTTCATAAGCTCTTATTGCCTAGGCGTGGATCTATCTATGTTCGGCAACTGTGCGGGCAGTGTACCCGATACCAGAGAGATGGTTTGGGCGGGACGCAAGGGATGGCGTGTTCGGCGTGGAATCCCTTTCATCGCCGCCTTATCGACTCGGTCTCACCATCTTCGAAGCGAGGTAAACGCCGCGCGTGAGTGGTTCGTCACACAGATCGCGACCTAATTCGAATCGGCGGAACGGCGATCCAGGTCCCGAGGACTACCGCTGCGTAAGCGAAATACGCGGTCGTAAACACCCAAGTCGGCGCTTGGTAGAACATGACAGGATGGATCCAGCGTTCGATGAACCCGTCGGGCTGATGCCGGCCGCGCAGTGCATCTTCCCAAATGGTGAGCGGACACGCGATTCCGAGTAAAGACTCAGACGCTACGAACAGGATAGCGCCTAGGTGCACTACGCGCCAGGTCCAGCGTCTCACCCAGGCCCAGCGCAAAGCAATGCCTAAGTACACGACCGGGACGCCGCCTACTATGAAGACCACGATCAGCAAGTGAATGACTACAATGATATCGGCGAGCATTGGATCCCTGAGATTACGCTCGATTGCGCCTTCCGGCGGAGGTTTTGGCGAAGGAGCATGGTGTTGCGGAGGCACTCATGAGGGGGATGGCGCGGCGTGGGTCGCTCCACACTCCTTCCTTGTTCGGGGCGAAAGCCTCGGGTATTTGCGGTTCGACAACGGCCATTTGACCCGCCATTCTTAACGATTCCGTGACAAAATCTAAAAGTCTGCTGAGTCAGGAGGAAGGTGTGACTAAGAAAAACCGGACCGCCCTGCGCGCCGGGGTTTTGTTCACCCTGTTGATTATGGCGCTCCCGTCTGCCGCTGAGCTTGCCGCCGGCTCGATGGATGTGAAGTGGAATGAAGGCGCCGAGGATTGCAGTAAGACGGCGCAGTCCCCCCTGCAAGTGCATCGCTATAACGAAGTCACCTTCATTCTGCGCGAGAATCCGTGCGCAACTTACGAAGCACCATTCATGTACTTATTGGTGGGCTCTACGCGTGCGTTGCTCATCGACAGCGGCGACGTGAGCGATCCGCAGGCGATGCCGCTCGCTCGAACGGTGCGTTCGCTGCTACCGGCCGCGAACTTCCCACTGCTCGTCGTTCATACCCACGGACATCTTGATCATCGGATGGGGGACGGCCAGTTTGCCGGCACTGCGGGAGTCGAAGTCATCGGCACGAGCCTGCAGGAAGTGACCCGCGGTTTGCATCTCAGAGACTGGCCGAATGGTACGGCTACACTGGATCTCGGAGGCCGCACGGTCGACGTGATACCAACTCCCGGACACTATCCTTCCGAGGTTTCCTACTACGATCGCGCCACCGGCCTGTTTTTTTCCGGAGATTTCTTGCTTCCCGGGCGCCTCCTGATCGAGGACACGGCAGCGGACCTCGCGAGCGCGCGGCGTGTCGCACAGTTTCTCGCGGATCGTCCCGTGAGTTACGTGCTCGGTGGACACATTGAGCTCGATCAGGCCGGCCAGACGTTCCTTGGTGTTCATCACCATCCTAACGAACGGGCATTACAGCTGTCGAAGGAAGACCTCCTTAGCTTGCCGGACATCGTGTCGGGATTTAACGGGTTTTATGGCAAGCATGGCGTGTACATTCTCGAGAACCAGAACCGTGTGTTGGTGGCGTTCGCCGCTGCGCTCCTCGCGATTCTCGTCGCGGCCGGCTTCGGGGTGCGTGCCTTGATTCGCCGCCGCCCCGAACGCCTGGCGCGAGCCAAACGCGACACGACACCAGCGCGAGTGGATTAGGGCGAAGCAGAAGGGAACGCACTTGCTCCAAGCGCGAATAAGAGCCTATTGCCGCCAATCGCGCCAATAAACAGGCCCGCGTGGAAACTTCGTCCACCGTTATGCATAATCGGCATGCCATACGGGAGGGCGCGTCATCGACCACATGCAAGCAATCCGGGCCTTCGTTCGGGTCGTCGAAATAGGCGGCTTTGGGCGAGCCGCGGAATCCTTGCAAATCCCC
>CAZSUK010000575.1:0-11098 GCA_964609355.1 uncultured Acidobacteriaceae bacterium
CCCCTAGCTTGGTACCCAGTGCGAAGTTGAAGAACTTGTCGTCGGCACTCCACCAGAACGGGTTGTTAATGATGATGGACCCGGAAAGGGCCGCGTTCTTGAGGTAGCCGCGATAGAAAGGGATGTCGTGGGAGATGCGATCGATGATGACGTGGTAGGGGGCGGGCTCCGCCATCCGGACTTCGCCGATACGTGCCAGCTCGCCGTGGATGTCCGGGTCGCCGAAGGAGTTGATCCGGTCGACTAGTGCGGGAGGGAAGGTAGACTCCATCCCGAAAACGATTCCGATTTTCTTCACGGCGGCTCCTTGGTCGAAACGAAAGGGGTCGAGACGAAACCATGCCTTGCGAAAAAGGCCCGAAAACGAATGCCGTGGGTTGGGGCTAACAGGCACAATATTAAAGCATTTTCACTGTTTCCAGTGCATCGGAGACCTGCCTGCCTTCTCTGCCAGTTCAGGCCGGGGGAAGAAACTGCCCGTTTGGGGTTTAGAATGAGCGCACGCCCGAAACCCGCGCATCGAGGTCTTCATGAGCGTAGTTTCACCAGGATTGAAAGATACCGGCCTGGAAGTCATCGACCTCCTGTCTGATTCCCAATTCGCCGCAAGAAAACTGCATGACCGCAACGTCTCCTCACAGATGGCGGGCCTGCAGCGTCTTTGTCATGCCTTTGTCGAAAACCCTGAATCCATCCTGCAAGAATTGGTGAAGGCCGCAGTCGAGCTATGTGGAGCGGACAGTGCAGGCATCAGCATCGAGCGGGAGGACGGAACGGAAAAGGAGTTCTATCACTGGATAGCGACCGCTGGAGTTTATTCCGAGTTCCTGAACGCGATTCTTCCCCGTTATCCGAGTGCCTGCGGCGTTTGTCTGGAGCTTGGCCGGCCCCAGCTTTTCCGGGTTTCGCAGCGTTTTTTCCAGATTCTCGGCGTGGTGGCCCCCGTGGTTACCGATGGTCTCCTGCTCCCGTGGCAGGTGGATGGCACCCGGGGAACCATCTTCATCATGGCTCATGAACGAGACCAGGCCTTCGACGCGGACGACCTGCGAATGATGCAAATGCTGGCGGATTTTGCAGCCATGGGTTTCCGCCACCAGCGTCAACAAAAGAAGCTGATCGATCAGGAGCGGGCTTCTGCCGCTGCTGAGATGGCAAATCAACTCGCCCACCAGATCAACAACCCGTTGCAAAGTCTTACCAACGTTGTGTACCTTGCCGCCCAGGGACCGGCAGGCGCAGACGCGAAGGCGCTGGGCAACTCATTGGCGGCGGATGTGGAAAGGCTGTCAGGCCTGGTGAATCAACTTCTGGTTCTTCCCGTCAGCGGGCGCCCACAGTAATCCTCTCTACTCCAGGTACATCCTGGCCATGGGCCGCCAAAAGGGCCAGTCGTGGAAGCTGCGATCGCCCCATACGTATAGTTCATGCCGTATGCCCTTGTTGCGCAGGACTGTGGCAAAACGCTCATTTTTCTCCCAGCAAAAGTCCCACTCCCCGGTGGCCAGAACTGTACGGATGTGGTTGTACTTCCAGGGATCGGTGCTGTTGGCAAGATAGTCTGGCGGATTGTTGAAGTACAGGTCCTCGCCATACCAGCCATCGACGAAGTCCTTCATGTCAAAGGCACCGCCCATGGTTACGATGCCGGTGACTTTATCGGGGTGGCGGAAGCCAAAGTTGGCAGCATGAAAGGCGCCGAAGCTGCACCCGGTGGTGATCAGCCGCGGGGTCTGGTTTTTCTTCTGCATCAGGGAAAGCACATCGTCGACCAGGTAACGCTCATATTGCATGTGCCGCTGCACTCGCCAGTACGGGTGAGCATGCTTGTTATACCAACTTTCCCCGTCTACGCTGTCGACGCAATAAAGCTGCAGTTGCCCGTTATCTATGCGGTCGGCCACGCTGCCTACCATGCCGTTGTTTTCATACTCAAAGAATCGGCCCTGGGAAGTGGGGAAGACCAGAACCCTGGTTCCTGCGTGACCAAAACACAGCAGTTCCATGTCGCGGCTCAGATCCTTCGACCACCAACGGTGATATTCGCGCTGCAATCGTCAACGCTCCTTGCCTTATAGGCGTGGGGAACTACTTCTATCCTGGGCTCTATCCCCGCCACCCGTCGATCGGGTGCCCCATGCGGTTACCGCGGGTAAAAGCATCTGTTCTTCCCGCGGTATCCGCTCATCCTTCGCGTTCTTTTGCGAAGGGTGGAATACGCAAATCTCACCCAATCTGCGTTTGCTACTCTAAAGAACCACGGTGCAAAGCCATCGCTGCGCCATTTTATAGAATGCCGACGAAAACGGTTATCCCCAGTGATCAAACTCAGCCTCCCGTGCCAGGCACCCTTGCAGCACGCCTGAACAAACACGAGCAGTTTGTTTCCCGGCTGGTGGAGGAGCACCACGACTTGATTGTCTATCTTCCTCCTATGTATGAGGCGGAGGGGGGACGCCGGTTCCCGGTGCTTTATATGCAAGATGGCCAGAACCTTTTTGATCCGGAAACCTCGTTTATCAAGGGGAACTATTGGCGCCTGGGTGAAACTGCGGATGCGCTGGCAGCGGCGGGCGAGATTGAGCCGTTGATTATCGTTGGCATTTACAACTCGGGCCTGAAACGGATTGACGAGTACACGCCGGTCGAAGATAAGCGTCTCGGCGGGGGCCATGCGGATGCTTACGGCCGCATGGTGGTCCAGGAGCTTAAGCCCTTCATCGATGCGCAGTACAGGACGCTGCCCGGGGTAGAGAACTCCGGCTTGGGCGGGTCTTCGCTGGGCGGGCTGGTCACCTTATACCTCGGCTTGCAGTATCCATCGGTGTTCTCCAGGTTGGCTGTGATGTCTCCCTCAGTGTGGTGGCGGAATCGGGAGATCCTTAAGACAGTTGCGGCTCTGGCTAAGAAACCTGAGCTGCACATCTGGCTGGACATCGGTACCAAGGAATCGACACGTGCGGTTCCGGACGTGCGATTGCTCCGCGATGGGCTCATCAAGAAGGGCTGGCAGCTCGGGGAGGACCTGGCTTACTGCGAGGCAGAGGGTGCGCAGCATACTGAATCCGCCTGGGCGGAACGCGCCGGACCGATGTTGAGGTTCTTGTTTCCCGCCGGCGGAGACCGGGGGTAGGCAGCGGGTACAAGGGAGTTAGTCGGAAGACATACTTTCGCCATCGGTTCGTGAGAGTATGCCGCCGTAGGACGGACGGAGAGGCCTCCAGGGCCTAAGCGGCTATTCCCGGGGAAATTCAGCGAGAGCGGAAGGTGCCGATCATAATAGGGGCTAAATCATTGAGGAATAAAGTCAATTTGGACCTGATGAGAAAGAGAGCCTGGGCAAAGAGCGCCGTTTAACGCCGACTGGCTATTAGAGTTTCCTGAGAATTGGATATTGCCGACTTCGCTCGATAGGGGGACAATGAAAGACGCAATCTGGTCATGGCTGCGCAACAACGCCGCCTGACAAGGAGGCGAGTTATGGGTAAACATCCCAGTGGCCCGCTCTTCAGAACAAGACTCTGGTTTGTCGTTGTTGTTCTTGCTTCCAGCACGGGCCTTGTATTTGCAGGGCAAACCACTTCTACTCAAGCTGTAAATAGCCCTTCCCCAAAGGCGTCCTCCCAGGAGCGCAAGAGCCTCGGAGTTGAGCTCCCAGCCGAAACGAAGGCCAACATATTAATGGCGCGTGGAGAGTATGCAGCAGCCATTGCCGCATTCCAGCAGACCAATCTGAAATCTGCGATCGTTTGGAACAATATCGGTATGGCCTACCATCACCTTTATGCCTTGGACGAAGCGCGCAAGGCATACCTGCAAGCGCTGGCCATCAACCCTCGCTTTGCTCCTGCTTCCAATAATCTTGCTGCCGTGTATTACGGCCAGCATGATTTCAGAGATGCCGAGCACTGGTACAAGCGAGCGCTGAAGCATACGTCAGAAAGTGCAGTGATCTACTGCAATCTAGGTACTGCCTATTTCGCCGACGGGAATTACAAGAAGGGCATGAAGATGTATCAAAAGGCCTTCTCCATCGACGATCAGGTCTTTAATCCGGATCAGTCCAAGATGGTCGAAGGCGGCGGGTCCCGGGAACAACGCGTCGAGATCAACTACTACATCGCACAGACCTTCGCCAGCGCGGGCAAACAGGAGCAGGCGCTCGTTTATCTACGTAAGGCCATGGATGAAGGGTTCAAGGATCGGAAACGCCTCGATGAAGACAAGGATTTCGCGGTACTCCGCACTACGCCACAGTTTCAACAATTGCTAGCCGCGGAAAATCTGAACTAGCTGGAGCTTTGGCCGCCGTTGGATGCTGGCAGAGAACACCCTCCGCTAAGCGCTGTCGAAACTAAAGCTACGCCATCCAGACGCCGCTCCCTCCAGATTTCGAGTGGGTGGCCCAGGTCTCGCTTTTGAGACCTGGGCTTCTCCTCGCAAAGAGGGTTCTCGTTGCAGGCCCATCGAGGCTCCGGCCCCAATGAATTAATGAGTTTTACGAAGTGACTGCTGGTGTTTTGGCGAGCAGAGGCGAAATCGTGTATCCACCCGTGATTAGTGCGGGGATTGAGTCAAGAGCGCGACCTAGCCGGCTTTCGCTTCGACGGATGTAGCCTCAGGCAGGCTGCTTTGATCGTCAAGCGCCAAAGCCTCAGGCTGAGTCTCAGCGAAGGCCAACAGGCTGCCACACAGCAATAAGGTGTCCGCCAGATAGTTCAGGCCTTCTCCTATGTCCGATGGCTTCGATACTAGTAGCGGAACATACATGACGATCACCAGAAACAAAGTCATGAGCCCGGCCGCGGTCGCCGCCAGTCGTACCCGCTTGTTGATCAACATGCTGATGCCGGCAACGACGAAGACTACCCCCGCTAAGTAACTCCAAAGCAAACGCGCCGGAATCCAGACCGGTGTTGACCTCTGCAGGGGAATCCCCGACAAGAGTTCCGGATGCAGAAACTGCCCCACCCCACAAACCGTAATCGCCATCGCAAGGGAAAGCCGCGCCAGAGTAACGAGTCTTGTCCTGGCAACGGGAGTCCATGAGTCTTTTTGTGCTGCCGAAATAGAGAAGGCACCGCCGGCAAAAGCAAAATCCCTTAGAGCAACCACCCAAAGGATTCGGCTGTGTGGGGCGCTGGCAATGTTGGGAATATGGATGAGAAGCACAAACAAGCAAATCATGAAACCGAGCAGCGCAGCCGCAAGCCACGCGTATTTTCCGGCTGCTATGCTCAATGCCGCGGCAATGAGGCACGTCCCCACGAAGAGAGCCCAGAACATGTGTCCACGGATCCATCCCGGCACCATCCCGGCGATGATTGTAGTCGCGGTGAAATGTTCCGTGCCGAATACGGCGATCGGAATGGCAATGAACAGCGGGCCCAGGGCAACAAACTTATCCAGCCCTTGCCTATCGGCAAAGTCTTTTGTGAGCGTGTTCAGGCCAACGATCAGAATGATGGTTGCGGAGAGGTAGGGCAGCCATACACCCCAGGCAAATCCGAGCAGGAACACGAGGAGGGTCAGAGCTGTTGTGGGTATTGCCAAGGTGAGATAACTTTCAGCGAAAAACTGATCGCTGGCAATAGCCACTCGCCCGGATTCACTTATGACCACTCACCGGTGCAAGGGGGCTCGCGAAGTTTGGGACGGGCTGGCCTCCGGATGAAGAAAGGCAGCTTTATGGTCCTGAGCAAAAACAGAGAACGGGTGTGGAGCTACGCCGGTGACGTCTTTGACGGCAGAAGATATGTCGGCGGCTTCTCCACGGCGGTAATAGGCATAGTCCTCGATCAGACCATCTGCCTGCCAATCGGGCATGTGGAACCTCCGCAGCCCTTCTCGAAACGCTTCCTCTGGCAAGTCTACGAAGGTCACCGGGTGGTTGAGTGCCTGGGAAAGCAGCTCCGTCATTTGCGCGTGGGTCAATGCCTCAGGTCCGGTAATGTCGTAGGTTTTGCCCTCGTGTCCAGTTTTGGTGAGGGCCGCCACCGCCACCGCGGCTACATCGCGAACGTCGACAACACTTACCCGGGCATGGCCGGCGGGAGCAAGAAGGCGTCCTTCGGAGGCAATTGTCTTGCCAATCATCAGCAAACCTTGCATGTATAGGTTGGGCCGAAGGTTGGTGTACGACATCCCGGAAGTACGAAGCGCTGATTCCACTGCCGCGTGGTAGCGCAGAAATCGTAGCGGAGAATTGGAGGAGGCGTGCAGTTGCGAAAGATAGACTACGTGTTTCACTCCGGATTCATATGCAATGTGAACAAACCCCAACTGACGCTCTTCGACCTTTTCTGACGAGTTGGTCACTAGAAATGCGCGTTGGACCCCGCTGAGAGCCTTGCGCAGACTTGCGTCGTCGTCGAAATCCGCTTCAGCGAATTCCAGGTTGGGCTTGGGCATGAACCTCGTGACGTCACTTCGCTTACGAACCATGGCCCGTATGCGTTCTTGTCTGCCAGCCAAACGCTTGATGATTTCTACCCCGTTCTTTCCAGTCGCTCCTGTCACAAGAATCATTCGCCACTCCCATCTTTCGTGAGATTGACAACGGAACAGGGTAGTTGCCCGGTGAGACTGGAACAGTCGAGGTTAGGTGCGCAAAGGGAGCGGTCTTCAGCGGCTTGCTTCGTCAAGTTGCTCCGGCTTGAGGTATTTGATAAGCACCACTTCATTGCCGGCTTCACTGTATATCAACTCGTCAATAATGTTCTGGGTCACCAGAATGCCAAAGCCTCCCGCTCTGAGACCCTGCTCTTCGCGGATGGCGCTGTGCCGGATCGGATCGGACGGCGGATTCATGACGGCGGCATGGGTTGCTTCCGCAAGGGAAAAACCTTCTCCCGGATCCTTTACGCGGCATAAAACCATGTGCTTGGCGCGGATATAAGAAATTGCAACATGCTGCGTTGAATCAAAACGGGCGCCGTGCTCGATGGCATTCATGAGCATCTCGCGAAAGGCCAGCGCGACGGCATCTCTCTCTTTCACCGGGAGGTCTGGTATTTCTTGAATGAATTGAATCAACCGGTCGGCTGTCTTACGGTCACAACGGGCGACGAGTTCAAGAAGCTGCGGCGTGGCGGAAAGAACTTCTATGCCTTCATCCCAGACCGGACCAGTTGTCGCCAGGAGCACCATCTCTTCAAACGCAGGCAACGAATATGGCTCGGTGAAGTAACTGAAGGCGCGTCCGCGCATAGCGGCAATCACATCGGCAGGCGTGCTTTGTGAGGTGATGATGATGAGCCGCACATGAGGCCGCACAATGCGGATTTGGCGAAGAAGTTCCACGTCCTGCCTGCCCGAGGTTTCTTCACCCGTCAGAACGAGATCGTAGGCCTGGGCTCTGAGCATCTCCAGCGCGGACTTGTTGTTGGCCGCGCGGGCTATTTTCCAGGCAGGAAGAATCTTGGCCACAGCCGAAGCGACTTTGGTGTCGGAACCAACAACAAGTGCTGTTTTTTGGGGGGCTGTAGTCGTCCGGGTGCCGATAGGTCCCACCTCGGCTCTATGATAAAGCCGAGGCGCATGTCAGTTCATCTTCATCCCCGGCATGGCAGACCGGTCCATGTTGTCGTGCCCCTGGTCGTCATCGTCGGTCGACCAGATCTTCTTCGCATCTGTCTCGTAGGGATAGACATGCACCATCCAACCGAAGAGATGCGCACGGAACTGGCCGCCTGCCGCATCGCAGGCTTCTTTGGTGGTGATGGAGCCGCCCAGGCCAAATTTTGCGTCGGGACCAAAGTAGGCCGCCTTCTGTCCCGCAGGGGCTTTGCAAAAATTAATATGCTGGTGCCAGCGGGCAATGCTCAGCGGGATGCGGTCGTTTAACTCCTCCTCAGTAGCATCCAACCGGTCCGTGTACATCGCACCGACCAGCTTGTACCCCCCATCCGGCGTCTTTCTGTAAAGCAGTGAGGTTGGCTTAAGGGGATCGAACTGCAATCGCGCCTCCAGGCCGTATTCGTATCGTGTGAAGTGGTACTGGGGCTGGGGCACGTCGGGAAGAAAGATCTCATAACCGTCCGCCAGGGCTTTGTGGTAATCCTCGTAGGGCGCCATAGCCTGCTTTGCAGCGGTTACAACGGCATCGGCTTTCTGCTGATCGCCGGGCTTCGCAGGTCTGAGCACGGTCATATACATGTGCCCCGCCATATGCGGAATCTCGCCTGGTTGATCGACGTGCCATGCCAGGGCGGCCGCGCCCAGGGTGAGCGAAGCTAACACCGCTGTCCAGGGTCCCCAATAAAACCGAATCCCTAGTCTCTTCACCGTTTTCCTCTCGGAATTCACCCATTAAGACGGATAATTGGGAGCCTTAGTTGCGCTGTCTGGGTAGGTCGATGCCTGAAAGCCTTTGACACGCGTCGATTAGGGCGTCCTGAATCTGCGTATCCTGGGTTGCGGGACTGGGCGTGCGCTGTTGCCGGTGAAAGAAGTACATGCCAGTAACCATGGCGGCCTTGTCTGCGCTAGCAGCGAGCCATACCTGGGTGCGGTGACCCTGGTCCAAATTATCGGGTGCATTGGGACCGCCCATTTTGGTGCGTACCCAGCCGGGTTCCAGAGCGTTGGAGTTCACTTGAGGCCAGCGGCGCGCCACGGCGAAGGCGAGCAGCACGTCGTGCAGTTTGCTGTCAGAGTAGGCCTGCTCCCCCTGCCAGCGGCGGTGCTCCCAGGTTAGATCCTGCAGGCTGGCGTCACCGCTCCTGTGCAGGCCCGAGCTGAGGTAGACCAGCCGCTTTGGCGGGTGGATGAGTGCGGACAGAATGTAGGGCGCGAGCGTGTTAATGGCGAACACATGGGGCAGGCCGTCTTCGGTTGCAATGCGCTGCGGCTCGCGATAGCCCACGGCGGCGTTGTGAATGACGGCATCGAAAGTGCCCAGGCGGTTGACCTGATCGGCGACCATGCGGGTTTGGGCGATACTCGACAGGTCGCCGATGACGACTGCTTCTGCTGCGGGCACCGCAGCCAGAGCTTCTTCTCCCCGCTGCTCGCTACGTGCGTGCAGTACTGCAGAGTGCCCTTGCTCGATGAGCAATTGAGCGGCCATCCGGCCGAGGCCGTCGGAAGAACCTGTAATGAAGATGCGCGCCATGGTTATTTATCCCCGTGTTTTGTAAAGATGCGATGTTATGAATTGTGGGCTCTTCCTGGGGTCGGGTTGGTACCGAAAGAGTTCAAGATCCAACTGCAATTACATCTCGCAAATGAAGGAACGATGAAAAAGACAACACTTTTTAAGCAGTATCTACTGGCAAAAGAGATCCTCATGATTCCGGTTGCCCACGATCCGTTGTGTGCGACGATCATCGAGCGCGCGGGATTCAAGGTGGTGGGCTGTGGCGGCTACGCCAACTCGGCTGCGCTGCTTGGTGCTCCTGACATTGAGTTGCTGACGCTTACTGAGATGGTGGATGCGGTGTGGCGATTTGCGGATGCAGTCGATCTGCCAGTGTTTGCCGACGGCGACAATGGGCATGGAAACACCACCAACGTGCAGCGAACGGTAAAACAATTCGAGAAGGCGGGCGCTGCGACCATCATGCTTGAGGACCAGGTTTCGCCCAAGCGCTGCGGCCACATGTCAAGTAAGCATTTGGTGCCGGCGGATGAACTGGTGGCCAAGATCAAGGCGGCTGTCGATGCCCGCACGGACCAAGACCTTACTATCCTGGCGCGGACTGATGCCATTGCCGTGAAAGGGCTGGCGGAGGCGGTCGAGCGCGTGCATCGATGCGTGGAAGCGGGAGCCGATTGGGTCTTCCTTGAAGCGCCCGAGAGCCTGGAGCAGATGAGGCAAATTCCCGCCTTGGTTTCTGTCCCCACGCTGGCTAATATGATTCCCGGTGGCAAGACGCCGATCATGCCCGCCTCGGAGTTGGAGTCGGTCGGTTTCGCAGCGGTGATTTTCCCCAATGTGTTCACTTACGCGTACGCCCGGCTGGCGACTGACATCGCCGCGGAACTTCTGCGCACTGGAACCACAGCGCCATTCCACGACCGGATGATTGAATTTGAGGCCTTCAACGACCTGGTGGGGTTAACCAGGATTCGCGATTCGGAGCAGCGATACTACGCCGGTCTCGAAGATGCCCACCTGAGAGGCGCCTGATGCGTCATGGTGCATGAGAGTGTAGGCGGCCACCGGTCGCGAGAAGCGTGTTGGTCTTCTATCAGGGCACGGCTTCAGTCCGAGCAAATGACTTGTCGGTAGCAAGTTAGGTTGGAGTGAACGCGCTTTTGGGCTCTATCCCCGCCACCAATGACGGGTGCCCCACACCCCCGATTTCCTCGGGAGTTTCGTGGGTTCCCTGAACCTCCTGCGCCTTTCCTTAAAGAGAGCCGCACACGCGGTTCTGTCCAGAGCTGCGTACAGAAAATTCAAGGGCATCTCGCTCGTTTTTCGCGAGATGTGGGATACCGCAGTCCTCCCCTCAAGCCTGTCGCGGGCCTCACAAATCCACAGGTTCGAGAAGCTTACATGGCCGAAAAACGACTTCCTCGTTCCACCAGCAGAGTTCATTGGCTTCCCAGGTTGTACACCACGGATCCCTCTGTCTTCGATCGTTCTCCAAGCGCACTGCGGATGACTGCCAGGAGATGGGCATTGCTGACGGGTTTTTGTAAAAAGGCCTTGCCTCCCAAGGCAGCAACCTTCTTCTGATTGGTCTGTAGATCGCGCCCAGAAACCACGATGACCGGGACCGTGGCCAGGGAAGGAACCTTGTTGAACCTTTCCATCAACACGAAGCCATCGCCCGCAGGCAAGCCCAGATCAAGGATGATCAAATCCGGTTCAACCCTCCGCGCCTCGGCCATGCAGGTGATTGCATCGCTCGCAGAATAAGTGTCGTAGTGATGGGCTCGTAGACGTACATGCATGCTGAGGAGCACATCCGGGTCGTCTTCCACGATGAGAATTTTCTTAGCGCTCATGACTCAAAAGCCTCCGTGCGATAGGTGTATCGGCTTGGGTCGGTGGAAGCGTGAGGGCTGACCTGACTCGAACCACGCGGAGAACAACTTGTGGCGAAATCGAGCGTATCGAATGGACTTACCCCGATGGCCGATGAAGCAG
>CAZSUK010000576.1:0-11445 GCA_964609355.1 uncultured Acidobacteriaceae bacterium
GTCCCCTTGCTGGCCCACATGGGCGCATGGGGATGCCGGTTCACTCCTGCGTCCAGGCAACTCTCGATCCGCGCCCGGCTTCTTGAAGAAGGCGGCGAGCGAATGTGGAAGGCATTCATGGCTGAGCTCAGAAGCATTCACATGGGAGCGCCCGTGCCGCGCCGGTCGGTCTGCGCCGAGCTTCAGGCCGCTTTTGAGTCTGCAATTCGTCGCGAAGACAAGGCTCGAACAAGCAATAAGACTCGATAGCATTGCATCGGGAACTGGCTAGGCGTTGGGTGGCACATGTCTGCCTGGATCGATACTGAAAAACGGGCTGAGATTTGTTGTCAGACGGGACTGGAACTTTGCTAAGAGCGGCAAGCCGCCTTTTTTTCCCTAAGTGACAGTCCCGTCTGGCGACAAATCTCGCAATTGCTGAATGATTGGTGAACTTCCTCCCCGTCCCCGGGTTCCCCCGAGCGGGGGTGCGCCAGGTCTCGATCTTGAGACCTGGAGAGGGCTTCATCACTCGACCCTGATGGCCTGGATCGGATCGAGCCGTGAGGCGCGCCAGGCGGGTGTCAGGCAAGCCAGCACGGCGACCAGCAAGAGAGTCAAGACCACTGCGCCGAATACCGCCGGGTCCAGCGGTTTGGTTCCGTACAGAATCGACAGCGTGGAAGTGAAGACGCGTGTCGCGATGGCGCCGATGACCAGCCCGAGGAGCAGGCCCCGGATCACCGGACGCAGGCCGTCGAGCAACATGAGTTTTAGAACCTGTTCCCGCCGCGCGCCCAGCGCAATGCGAATGCCGAGTTCCGTGGTGCGTTGGGCCATGAGGTAGGAAAGCACCCCATAGATTCCCACCGAAGCCAATAGGAGCGACAGAATCGCAAAGGCAAGCACCAGCGTGGCGCTCAACTTCTGGTTTCCCAGCGACTCGCCGATGACTTGGTCCATCGTGAGCACATCGGAAACGGGAAGTTCCGGATCGAGAGCCGCAATCTGCCGTTGTACCAGCAGCGAGAACTGCAGCGGGTCCGATGTCGTGCGAACCGCAAGCATCTGGATGTTGTTGGACGTGACACCCTCGAAAAGTGGGAAGTACATGACCGCTTTCGGCTCTTTGCCGACTTGATACACGGTGTCATCGACCACGCCCACGATCTCATAATCGATGTCGTTGGGAGCTCCATCATGGGCATGCGTCGGAACTCGCAGATGCTTGAGTATGGGGTTATCACCGGCGGGAAAGTATTGCTGGACCAGCCGATGGCTCACAATCACCTTGTACGAGCGGGCAACGCGCTCGTCCCTGGTGAAAGAGCGGCCACTCAGAAACGGAATCCCGAGGGCGCCGAAATAGCCTGGATCGGCCCAACGCGTCAGCGCGTCCGGCCGGTCTTCGTCGGGATTGAGCGGGGGATGCTCCTTAACGGTGAATACGTCGTCGCCCCAATATCCGGCTGCCGGAAGAATGTTTCCCAGAGCGGCAGCCCGAATCCCAGGCATGCTTCTCACGCGCTGCAGCAATGCTTCATTGAATGCGTTTACCTTCTCTGGAGCGTCGTATTTGTTTTTTGGGAGGCTGTACTTCAGGGTGAGCGTGTTTTCGGTTACGCAGCCCACATTGGCCGACCGCAGCTGCAGAAAGCTCTTGAGCAGCAGGCCAGCGGCAATGAGCAAGACCACCGTGATTCCAATCTCCACGGTGAGGAGTGACTTTCGCATTCCGGTGCGCGAAATGCTGCTCGCTCCCGTACGCGCCGAAGTCTGCAAGGGGTTCATGACCCCCTTGCCCGTGGCCGAGAGCGCGGGCAGCAAGCCCGCAGCCAGTGCCGCCGCGCACATCAATGCGCACGCGAACGCGATCACAGCGCCGTCCATATGGATGCTTTGGGCGGTGGGCAGACCTTTCCACGCGTGTGCGAGCCACCGCGTCGCAAATACCGACAGCAGAATGCCGCTCAGCCCACCCGCGCCGCAGATGAGCACGCTTTCCATCAACTGCTCGCGAATCAACGTGGCGCGCTGCGCCCCGAGAGCGCTTCGAATCGCCACCTCCTTTTGCCGGGCTGCGCCCCGGGCGACCAGCAGATTCGCCACATTAAGGCAGCCGATCAGAAGCATGCAGCCTACCGCGCTCAACATGATGTCCAGCGGTTTTGTCACGTTTCCAGCCAGATCTTCAGTCAACGAGCGGGCTAAGGCGTCTTCCGCCACGTGCGGGTACTGCAGATGGAGTTGATACTGCAACGTGCTCACCTGGGCAATCGCGGAGGCGAGGCTCACGCCGGGACGCACCCTCGCAACCACCAGGCTCAGGTGCGAATCGTGACGCTGCAGGAATTTCGGTTCGGCATCGGCCTTATACGGGACCCACAACTGGATGCGGGCATCGGGATACTTGAACCACGAAGGCAGGACGCCGACTACCGTAAAAGGCCTGCCGTCAAGATGAATCGGACGGCCCACAATCTTCGCGTCACCGGCAAACCGCCTCTGGAAGACGCTCCAGGTCAGCAGGACAACGGTGCTGCCGTGCTGGTCTTCCGGCTCAATAAATGCCCGACCCAATGCCGGCTGCACTCCCAGGAGCTGCAACATATTCCATGAGCCTGCGGCAGCGCTGACCGCCTCCGGCAGTTCGCCTCGTTCACCGGTCAGGTTGTACCCGGCATAGCGCATGATCGCCATGTCTTCAAAACCGTGCGTCTTAGCGCGCCAGTCGTAAAAGTCCGCCGGCGCCACCGGGTTGTAGTTGAAATCCGGCGTGTTCGCCCAGGCCCCTCGAAAGTGCTCGTGGATGACCACTAAACGGTCCGCATCGCGAAAAGGCAGCGGCTTCATCAACACCGAATGCACGATCGTGAACAGCGAGGTGGCGGCACTGATGCAGAGCGCCATCACCGCGATGGCGATCAACGAAAACCCCGGCGTGCGGACGAGCGTGCGCAGGGCATACTTCAGGTCTCGCCCCAGCTTCTCGAAGAGAGAAAACGTGTTTTGCTGCCAGAGTGTTTCGCGCAGGCGTTGCGGATTCCCCAGCTTGATGCGAGCGCGCCGTTCGGCTTCTTCCGGCGCCAGGCCACGGGCGACATTTTCGGCAATTTCTTCGGCGAGGAATGATTGCATCTCCTCGCGCAGATCGACGTCTTCATTCTTGCGGCGAAAGAACCGGGACCAGCTCATCCCATCCCTCCCTCACGGACCACGCCTTCGCCCATCACCAGCCCGATGGCGCGAATCATCCGGCGCCAGCGGTTGGCCTCGCGCGCGAGCTGCTTTCTTCCCGCGGGGGTCAGACGGTAGAACTTCACTTTGCGGTTGTTCTCGCTTGTCCCCCAAACGGAAGAAACCCATCCGCGATCTTCCAGGCGGTGCAGCGCGGGGTAGAGCGAGCCCTGCTCGACTTCCAGGAAGTCTTCCGAGGTGCGCTCGATGATCTTGGCGATGGTGTGCCCGTGGGCATCGCCAGCGAGCAGCGTCCGCTGGATCATCATGTCCAGGGTCCCCTTCAGCATCTCCGCATCCGAGCTTTCCCGTATCACGGCGAACGCGCCTCCCCTCGAAGTTCTATGCGAGAGAGCATACACCACTCGGAGTTCTATGGGAAGGGGTGGGCAGATTTTGGGTGAACGGCGTTCCAACACCTAAGTAAGGTTCGGGTCGGTGAACACAGGAGTTCACCTGGACCTGTGTTACAGAGTGCAGAGATCTGCCTCAACTCCATTCTGTTCATTTTTGCGCCGGCCCTCGCGGTTCCGGTGTCACCACCGCTACCAATCGCTTGGCAAACTGATTCCAAGATGGCTGCATCGCTTTGCCTGAGAAATTCTCCATGAAAGCGCGGAAAAAGGACGAAGCCATCAACAGGTACGCGGCCAGTTCCGCCTCCACTCCAGAATCAATGCGTCCAAGGTCTTGCTCGGTGGCAATGTAATCGGCCAGTGCCGCCATAGAGAGATGCGGCCCTTTGGCTTGACGCGCCAGTGACTCGCGATAGGCCGCGAGAAGTTCCGGTTCGGCAAAGAGCCCCGCGGTCCCCGGCACCACGCGCCGGTGAAACTTGAAGATGCCGAGCAGCGCGGTCGCTAGGTTGGCTTGAGCTGAGCTCCGGCCGGCAGACTCTCGGAGAGTCTGCAGAGGGCCAAGCATATCCGGCAAACTCTCCTCGAGCATCGCCAATAGCAGTTCCAAACGTCCTTTGAAGTGGAAGTAGAGAGCGCCTTCCGAGCAGCCAACTTCTCGAGATATTTCTCGCGTTGTTACGCCAGTAAGGCCGCGTGAGTGCATGAGCACTTCCGCGGCCCGCAATATTTCGCTTCGACGATTTACTTTCCCTGAACGCTTCGTGCTGGCGGCCATAGAGGTGCCTCCCGTCCTTTTGTGTGCATCGCATCCCACCTAGCTTGCCGCGCGGCGGATAACTTCTTAAGCGAGTTTGTGCGGTCAACGCCTCGCTTGACAATAATTATCCATTCTATTATAGTGAGCGCTCACTCAGTTAGTTGTAACGTTTTGTTCCAACCGGGCGGAATTAACAGGGGCGTAGTTTCAGGCTGGGTCTTACGACGCAGAATGAAGGAGATGTCCTTTGAGATTACGTATGCTTAGCGAATTGTTCGCTCTCCCCGCAGCGTTCTTGTTGCTTTCTTCTCCTGTCCTTGCTCAAGCACATCCGGCGCAGGAGAATCGAATCCAGATCGAGGTCGCCGGATTTCACAATGACAAGGGCCAGACGCTTTGCGCCCTCTTCTCCTCAGCCGACGATTTTCCAAAGAAAACAGAGAAGGCTGTCGCCCGCACCTCCTCCGTCATTTCCAACCAGCACGCGGTTTGCGATTTTCCCGGCGTCGTTCCAGGGACCTACGCGGTATCGGTAATCCACGATGAGAATTCGAATGGAAAACTGGACACCAACTTTATGGGTATTCCGCGCGAGGGCGTAGGAGCCTCGAACGATGCCAGGGGCCACTTCGGACCGCCCAAATTCGATGCTGCCTCATTTCGCTTTTCGGGAGGCCAGCTCACCTTGAAAATCACGGTTAACTATTTGTAGGAGGCGCCGTATGGACAAGGACCTCATCTCAAAAAGGTCATTCTGCATTCTTAGCGGCCTGAGCGGCGTAACCGGCGTTGTTTTGCTCATAGTGTCATTCGCCATTAATAGCGGGCCGCCTCCGGGTGCAACCAGCGCCGATCTGGTCAGGTTCGGCCAACAGAACCACGCGAACATCCTTTGGGGAGCCTGGCTGCAGGCAGTTGGACCGGTTCTCATCGTGCTTTTCGCTTTCGCTCTTGTGCACTTGGCCGGAGCGACCCAGCGGCTTGCGGGTTGGATGACCTTTTTCGGAGCCACCATCCTTATGACGGTCAGTCTCATCGAGATCACTTTCTACATTAGCGCTTTGTTCCCTGATCCGGTGATGATGCCGTTAATCAGTCTGAAAATCATTTCTGCCGTCCAGCACCTTTACTTCATAGTGGCGGCTCCGACGCTGTTCTTGCCGCTGGGCATTGTCCTTGTCTCCTCCCCGATACTCCCACGAGTATTTGGATATCTGGCCCTCCTATTAGCAACTGCATTTGCTGCTCTAGGGGGTATTTTTCTTCTTGATCTGACGTTGCCTGGGGCCGTGACTGCATTCGCTGGGGTCCAGGCGCTCTGGTGGTTGGCAGCCGCCATCGCGCTCATTGTTCACAACGGAAAAGTCCCGAATAGCTCGGAAACAAAAGAAGCGGCGGTTTCATAGGCGACCTTACCCCAACTCACGTTCATGGCTATTCGGCGGCTGAGGCTCTGGACGGGTTCGAAACGCTGTAGGAGGTAGTGCGGCGACAGCATACCTATCGCAGCAATGAACAGGGGTGATGCGCCCGGCCTCCGACTTTAAACCCGGTGACAGGCCGGATGTTCACGCATCCGTTATGTGTAAGCAAAGGTAACGTCCGGCCTGGTCCCCGGCCTGCTTCCCGGCCGGTTTACCATAACTCAATCTTCGTGGACGACGGCTGAACAGCGTTGTTCCCGCAAATGGATGTCTGGCCACGCTGCCATTGCGTTGGTCCTGCTAAGGGATCAAAGAAGTTCGAAACACTAACTATTCGCCGGCTCGGAGAACCTATCCCGCCGAGTCAAGGGGAATCTCCGTTTCCCCTTGACTTTTACCTATCGACGTCCCCGAGTTGTATCCCCCGGGTTGTGTAACGAAATGCATCATCGTCCGAATGCCCACGCCACCATCAGCGGGAACTCTCCTCCCCAGAATGCGCCACCGTGCGATCCAGCTCGCTCCTTCATGACAACATCCGCGTCGGCGTCGCGCAGCGCGTCCGCCCACCTCCTTGCGTTCCCGAGGAAGAACGGCTCCTGTGTGCCAGCGACCAGGTATGTGCGCGGAAGCGGACTCGGCATAACGCCAGGCGGCTTGTAACCGGCGCCAGGCGAGGCGCAGAGGACCGCGCCGTATACATGTGGATGCCGAAGCCCAAGAGCGAGGGCCAACTCTCCACCCGCCGAGGCGCCGAACAATGCCGTACGTTCAGTGGGCAGCGCCACGCCAAACCGCGACTCCGTCCATCGACGAACGTCCTCGACGAAAAACGTCTCGTGTGCCGCGAACCGCTCCGGCTCAAAGCCCGGAGAGTACTCATGGAGCCGCAGCGTCTCATCGGTGAGCCCATGTACACCGACGATCATTGTGGGCGGTACGTCGGCCTTCTCGAGCAACCGGCCCCACTTCGAGATTCCCTGACCGTCGCCGGCAAAGACGATTGCTTCGGGCGGGTCCGGTGGAGCGTATACCGTGACCTGCCGTCCACCGTCGTACTCGAACGTCTCAGTGACAAACCCTCCCGAACCTGCGCCGGTGGGCTGGGCGGGCGCTCCGTCAGACTCACTTGGCGTGCGGTTGACGTGATTGCGTGGCTGCTTCTTCATGACCTTGCCTTCATTTATAGAACTTTGGGCAGATGAAAGGACCGCATGCTTATTGCAGCAATTCTGGGGGATAGGTATGGTGGTCTGGACCCCAAACTTGAGACACTGAAGATAGAGACACTGCAGCGAACGGAGGTTCGGATGGCAGGTGCACAGGTTTTCAGGGTGTCTTCGATTTTTGTAAAACTCGATAAAATTCGATCCTTTTGGGCCTTTTGGGCCTTTTCGGGGCATTGGTAGCACTGCGTTTTCTTTTAGATCCTCTCCCCAATTTTGCTCCCGGTGTAGAAATGTGCGAACTAAGCGAACTAAGCGAACTAAGTCCGTAAGGGAGCTAAGTCCTTTGTTTCATGAAGGTGGCCAAATTTTTTAATTAATTAATTTGGCCATCTTGCCTCTTTCAGGGGTGGTTGCTGCCCCCCAACGGGACGATATCTCTGCCCACGCGCTCGTATTGGCGGGTGTCCCGTTTGTCATCCTGCGTCCTTGCCCTCTGG
The DNA here is from genome assembly GCA_964609355.1 of uncultured Acidobacteriaceae bacterium. Taxonomy (GTDB): domain Bacteria; phylum Acidobacteriota; class Terriglobia; order Terriglobales; family Acidobacteriaceae; genus PALSA-350. Next base: position 7,423 of record CAZSUK010000576.1, read on the forward strand.
ACTCGGCTGCCTTGGGCGGATGCCCGGAGGTGTTGTGTTTCCCAAATTGTCAAAACTGCTCAATCAAGAGGTCGCCTGAGCGCACCCTGCTTATGCGGTAATTTCTGCTCTCCGCAGTGCGCCCTCGGGGGGCGCAGGAACGCTGCGGAAATGCGTATTCCTTCATTTTGATGTCACTTTATAGTTCGCTACACCCAAGTCATCAGGCTGACAAGCGCTGATGTTTCCCGGTGGCGGCGGCAGATGCACGGGTAGAGCGCACCGGTGCAGGGCCAAGCAGCGCCGTCGTAGTAAGACGGCGCCGACGTATGGATCTTACTTCCACAATAGTACGGTTTTTGCACCGCGTACAAGAGGGGTAAAGGATTCTTTAGTAACCATGGCTGGGCGCTGTTTCTTTCTCATCGCCGTCGCCATGTTGATTTCGGCATTGGAGTTTGTGGGAGTCTCGTGGACAGACGAAGGTTTCGTGGACGAAACCTCTCACGAAACCTCTTGTCACCGAATTGCCTTTGCTTTTTCTGTCCTGCTCTTTCCAGGGTGTCTATACTGACCAGCGAGAAGTGAAATGACTCGAAGCCTTATTCCACGGCTCACCCGGGAATCGCTGCGCCGTGCGCATAGACGCCTACTGCGCTCCGGCCTGACCCCAGGCGTCCTCTTTGCCCTTTTCTGTGGTTCCGCTTGGTCCCAGTCTCTCGTGATCAAACATGTCACCGTGATCGACGCCACTGGGCACGCCGCCCAGCCCGATAGGACTGTGATCGTCGACCGGGATCGAGTCGTTGCAGTTGTTGCATCGCAGAAGGCGCATATCCCGAAGAAAGCACTGATCGTCGACGGTGCCGGCAAGTTCCTCATCCCTGGCTTATGGGACATGCATGTGCACGGGGCCTCAGACGCTCGCGCTCCGTGGAGCCACCTTCTTTTTCTGGCCAACGGAGTGGTTGGCGTCCGCGATATGGCTGGTCCATCCGACGCGCATGCGTGGCGAGCTGTGCAGGCTTCCAACCCAGATCCATCGCCCACCATCTACCTGGGCAGCCCTATCGTCGATGGTCCAAATCCGGTTTGGCCCGACTCCATTGTCGCCGCCGATGAAGCGCAAGGGCGCGAAGTCGTGGAGCAGCAGCAACAGAGCGGCGCGGAGTTCATCAAGGTCTACAGCCGGTTGCCCCGCGACGTTTACTTCGCGATCGCCGACGAGGCCAACAAGCGCGGCATTCCATTCGAAGGGCACGTGCCGGAGCTGGTGACTGCGGCTGAAGCATCGAATGCCGGCCAGAAAAGCATCGAGCATCTAACGCGCGTAGCGGACGCCTGCTCAAAAGAAGAATCGGCGATCGACGCTGAACTGCAGCGATTGAGAACCTTGTTCCGGGCACCGGATGTGACCGTGACGCAAAAGATAGACGCTGGGAGAAACATTATTCTCCTCAACACGCGCACCGTTGCATCCTTTGATGAGGCCACCGCGCAGAGGCTGTTTGCGCTGTTCGTGAAAAATGGAACCTGGCAGTGTCCCACCCTCACGTTGTTACGCGCGCAGATCGACGATCCGTTACCTACGGATGATCCAAGGTTGAAGTATCTGAGCAAAGACGTGCGAACAAAATGGGATGCCGGCTATTACCGGCACTTTCCTCCCGAGCCTCGAGCCGCGATGGCCAAGTTAACAAAAGCCGAATTTGATGAATCTATGAGGCTCGTAGGGCTTATGTACCGGGCCGGTATTCCTATTCTCGCGGGCACTGACGCCATGAACCCAGAGTGCTTTCCCGGCTTCAGCATTCACGACGAGCTTGCGCTGCTGGTCGATGCCGGCTTATCTTCCCTCGCCGCTCTCCAAACCGCGACGCGCAACGCCGCTCAATTCATGGGACAACTTGACCGCCGAGGGACCATCGAGGCCGGCAAGATCGCCGATCTGGTTCTGCTTGACGGGGACCCGCTCGCCGACATTCATAACACACGCTCCGTTCGAGCGGTTGTGCTCAACGGCAAGCTTTACCCGCGAGAAGCGCTCGACGCGATGCTGTTGCATGCCCAGGCTCTGGCAGTCCGTCAGGGCGCCCCGTATGGAGAATAAGTGGACCGACGTCTTCTCTCAACAGAAGGCTGAATTGCTTCAACCATGTTCGCGGCGTCTGGGGGATTTCGGGACTGTCGCGGAAGAGTTGATTGAACGGAGGCCCGTTCGCGAAAGAGTGAAGTTTGCCCCTCAGCTTCTCAAGCCCGCGTGCCTGGCACAAACGTGAGGCGCTCAGCTACCACCTTCACAGCATAAGGACGGCAGACTGATCGATGCCACACGCTGCGGCTAGGAGCGTCCCGAACGGCTCGCCAGGCGAGGCTGCCGGGCGCTGCTCAGCCATAGGTTGAAGATTGTTTCCACCTGGACCTTGGTGTGATTGGCAATCAGGAAGTGATACTTCTCTCCCGATCCGAGAAGCACACCATCTTTGTGAGTGCTCGCTATGGAACTAACCGGAATGACAAGGTCAGCCTGGTGCGAGCAAGTGAAGTGGAGCGCGGCACTCGTAAGTTCAAGTTGGCCAGTGCAGCCGCCAAACGCCTTCTTGTGTGTCGCCTCAAATCTCATTCGATGGTCATGCACAGCAGCTAAGGCAGGTAAGCTCGAATCCGCATGAGAAGGCCACGCTGGCTTAAACAAACCTGCGGGTCGCGCTGTAATCGCCGAAGGGATTGGAGACGGCTTTGCTGGAGGCGCCATCGGGGAAGATGGCTGAGACACTGTCTCCGGCCGGGATTGTTGAATTGTCTTTTTACTTTTGAAAACAGGATAGAGCGTACATAACAGGACAGCGGCCAAAAGGAGTTCAGGGCCTGCGCCGGCCAAACTCCGAGGCCAGAATCCTGGCCATGAGACTTTGGATCCGGAATCACTTACAGATATCGGCCGAACATCGTTGATTCTCCGCCGACCAGCATCGAAAGGAATGATACGGCTGGGAGTTCGGTCGCATCTTGCATGCAGATCAAAATCCCTCGCCACGCTGAACCCCCTTTCGGGCCGCCGTCGTTTGATGGAGCCTAGACGCGCAGAACACTCTATAACCGCAGGAAGTGGTGCTCCAGACTCTACCCTACCTAGTCAAAAAGCTGTCCGTTTCGGTGACATTTTCCTACACGCTGGTAACACAGAAACTGTGACTATCGGGGGCCTTGTGTCTACCCGCCTGCGCTGCGCAGGTAAAATGCCGTTCCCGGCCCTGCCCCTACGATCCGAGAAGGGACGGGAGGTTTACTAGCTGATTATGATCGTTAAAGCAATGGTAACTTCTCGTCTGTCCCGGCCGGAGTCTTGTCCCGGCCGGAGTCTGAATATTTCAGGACTCACCGCAACTTGGCCGCGCAAAAGCGTAGACGGCCCAGAAAGGCCGCTGCGGATGGCAAGCAATGTACGCTGGTATTTCGAACTGTAGGGTTATCGATGAGCATTCCAGACAGACGCGTTCGCTTTAGGGTCATCTCCGGTCTGTCCTGGTATTTCTGGTTTTTCGGCACAGGGAGGCGTAGCGTATGATGCGCGAGTCACAAATCCTAATCACAGATCCCGGAAGACACCTTTCAGTCGAAATTCATGCCTGACGTTGAGGTGGGACTCATGGTCATGCCCACGAAGACGATAAATTCGGCCCCATTCGCGGGAAAGTCGCTTGTCGGAATCCTAGCGGCGCTCCTTGCCGTCGCTGCGCTGGGTCGGGCTGAAGCCCAGGTGCGAAAATTCGAGATGGGAGATGTGCAGAAAATCGTCAACGTCTCCAACCCAGCCATTTCGCCGGATGGAAAGTCCATTGCCATTATCGTGACCCGCGTGAATTGGGACGAGGACCGTCACGACAGCCGGCTCGTCCTCGTGGATATCGCTACCGGCGCCCAACGGCAGCTCACCAACATTCTCAAAGGATTGAGCTCGCCGCAGTGGTCGCCCACCGGCGATCGGCTGGCATTCCTTGCGGAAGCTGGCGAAGAAAAGAAAGCCGCCGAGCAGATTTTTGT